>NZ_JBIWCN010000007.1:0-297786 GCF_044761525.1 Streptomyces sp. NPDC097595
AAACGCCCGGTTACATTCCGAACCCGGAAGCTAAGCCTTTCAGCGCCGATGGTACTGCAGGGGGGACCCTGTGGGAGAGTAGGACGCCGCCGAACTCCTTTTAGGAAGAGCCCCGTGCCCTTGTGGCACGGGGCTCTTTCGCGTTTCCGGGGGCCCCCGGCACCCCTGTGCACCCGCCGGCCGGGGCTGAGGGTAGGGTCAGGGGGCATCATTGGCACGTTCTTGACACAGGAGGCCCCCGGGTGGAGGTCCAGGAGACCCGCGTTCAGACGGACCGGGTACTCACCATCCCCAACATCCTCAGCATGTTGCGCCTGGTCGGCGTGCCTGTCTTCCTGTGGCTGATTCTCCGCCCCGAGTTCGGCGGGCCCCATAGCGATGGCTGGGCTTTGCTGGTCCTGATGTTCAGCGGGGTCAGCGACTATCTCGACGGCAAGCTCGCGCGCCGGTGGAACCAGATCAGCAGCCTCGGACGGCTTCTCGACCCCGCTGCCGACCGGCTCTACATTCTTTCCACCCTCGTCGGACTCACCTGGCGCGAGATCCTGCCGCTCTGGCTCACCCTCGCTCTGCTCGCCCGCGAGCTCATGCTCCTCGTGATGGTGGGAATCCTGCGCCGGCACGGCTATCCGCCGCCCCAGGTGAACTTCCTGGGCAAGGCCGCGACGTTCAACCTCATGTACGCATTCCCCTTGTTGCTGCTCAGTGACGGGCATGGTTGGCTGGCAGAGGTGGCGACTGTTTTCGGATGGGCGTTCGCAGGGTGGGGTACAACCCTCTATTGGTGGGCAGGAATCTTGTACGTGGTTCAGGTCCGCCGCCTGGTCAAGGCGGATGCAGTAGCCGATTGAGCTCGCTGATGTGGTGCCGTGCAACGATGCCGGCCGCGCGGCTGATGACACAGAAGCTGCCCTGACGGGCGAAGTCGGCTCGACCGTCGTCTCTCAAGGAGGACGTTTCCGACATGAAGGCCGTCGTGATGGCTGGCGGCGAAGGCACTCGTCTTCGCCCTATGACCTCAAGCATGCCCAAGCCGCTCCTGCCTGTGGCCAACCGGCCGATCATGGAGCATGTGCTCCGGCTGCTGAAACGCCACGGGCTCAATGAGACGGTCGTGACCGTCCAGTTCCTCGCCTCCCTGGTGAAGAATTATTTCGGGGACGGCGAAGAGCTCGGCATGGAGCTGACCTATGCCAACGAGGAGAAGCCGCTCGGCACCGCCGGCAGCGTGAAGAACGCCGAAGAGGCGCTGAAGGACGACACCTTCCTCGTCATTTCCGGTGACGCGCTCACCGACTTCGACCTCACGGATCTCATCGCGTTCCACAAGGAGAAGGGCGGCCTGGTCACCGTCTGCCTCACCCGCGTTCCCAATCCCCTGGAATTCGGGATCACGATCGTGGACGAGCAGGGCCAGGTCGAACGCTTCCTGGAAAAGCCGACCTGGGGCCAGGTCTTCTCGGACACCGTGAACACGGGCATTTACGTCATGGAGCCCGAGGTCTTCAACTATGTCGAGGCCGACACCTCCGTGGACTGGTCCGGGGACGTCTTCCCGCAGCTCATGAAGGAAGGCAAGCCCATCTACGGCTATGTCGCCGAGGGCTACTGGGAGGACGTGGGCACCCACGAGAGCTATGTGAAGGCCCAGGCCGATGTGCTGGAGCGCAAGGTCGACGTCGAGATCGACGGCTTCGAGATCTCGCCCGGGGTCTGGGTGGCCGAAGGCGCCGACGTGGACCCCGACGCCGTGCTGCGCGGCCCGCTCTACATCGGGGACTACGCCAAGGTCGAAGCCGGTGTGGAGATCCGCGAGCACACGGTCATCGGGTCGAACGTCGTCGTCAAGAGCGGCGCCTTCCTGCACAAGGCCGTGGTCCACGACAACGTGTACATCGGTGACCACAGCAACCTGCGCGGCTGTGTGGTCGGCAAGAACACCGACATCATGCGCGCCTCCCGGATCGAGGACGGCGCCGTCATCGGCGACGAATGCCTCGTCGGTGAGGAATCGATCATCCAGGGGAACGTCCGCGTCTACCCCTTCAAGACCATCGAGGCCGGCGCCTTCGTCAACACCTCGGTGATCTGGGAGTCCCGGGGGCAGGCCCATCTCTTCGGGGCGCGCGGCGTCTCCGGAATCCTGAACGTCGAGATCACCCCCGAGCTGGCCGTCAGGCTGGCCGGTGCCTACGCGACGACGCTGAAGAAGGGCTCCACCGTCACCACCGCCCGGGACCACTCCCGAGGCGCCCGGGCGCTCAAGCGCGCGGTGATCTCCGCGCTCCAGGCCAGCGCCATCGACGTACGGGACCTGGAGAACGTACCGCTGCCCGTCGCGCGTCAGCAGACCGCGCGCGGCAGTGCCGGCGGGATCATGATCCGTACGTCGCAGGGTGTGCCCGACTCCGTCGACATCATGTTCTTCGACGAACGCGGAGCGGATCTCTCGCAGGCGCGGCAGCGGAAACTGGACCGGGTCTACGCCAGGCAGGAGTACCGGCGGGCCTTCCCCGGCGAGATCGGCGACATCTACTTCCCGTCCAGCGTCTTCGACTCGTACACCGGGTCCCTCCTGCGCAACGTGGACACCACCGGGATCGCCGACGCCCAGCTGAAGGTCGTGGTCGACGCCTCCAACGGCAGCGCGGGGCTGGTGCTGCCGAGCCTGCTGGGGCGGCTGGGCGTGGACGCGCTCACCATCAACCCCGGGCTCGACGAATCCCGGCCGACCGAGACGGCCGAAGCCCGGCGCAAGGGTCTCGTGCGCCTCGGCGAGATCGTCTCCTCGGCGCGGGCGGCCTTCGGCGTCCGCTTCGACCCCGTCGGCGAGCGGCTGTCCCTGGTGGACGAACGCGGCCGGATCGTGGAGGACGACCGGGCTCTGCTCGTCATGCTCGACCTCGTCGCCGCCGAGCGGCGCAGCGGGCGGGTGGCCCTCCCGGTCACCACGACCAGGGTCGCCGAGCAGGTCGCCGCGTACCACGGGACGCAGGTCGAGTGGACGACCACGTCGCCGGACGACCTGACCCGGGTGGGGCGTGAGGAAGGCACCATCTTCGGAGGAGACGGGCGCGGCGGCTTCATCGTTCCCGAATTCGCCAGTGTCTTCGACGGTACGGCCGCGTTCGTGCGGCTCATCGGGCTCGTCGCCAGGACCCAGCTCACGCTGAGCCAGATCGACGCCCGCATCCCGCGCGCCCACGTCCTGCGCCGTGACCTGGCGACACCGTGGGCCGTGAAGGGCCTGGTGATGCGCCGGGTCGTGGAGGCGGCCGGCGACCGGGACGTCGACACGACGGACGGTGTACGGGTCGTGGAGGCGGACGGGCGCTGGGTCATGGTGCTGCCCGACCCGGCGGAAGCCGTCACCCACCTGTGGGCCGAAGGGCCCGACGACGCCTCCGCCGAGGCCCTGCTCGACGAGTGGGCGACGGTCGTGGACAGCGCGGGCAACTGAAGGCCGGGCCGCGGGGACGGGCGAACGTACGGCCCGTCCCCGCGGCCGCACTGTCATCGGTGGGGCCATTCGGCGTAAGCAGCCGCGACATGCGACGATGTGCGGCATGTCGCAGCAGCCCCCCGGCCGGAGCACGGATCCGCCGCCCAAGCGCCCCGACGCGTCCATGTTGCTGCTGACCAACGTGATGGAACACAGCCTGGACGACGGCTACGCCGAAGCGGCGGCCCGCCGGGAGGCGGAGGGGCGTGCGGGCATGCCCCGTACGCTCAAGGCCAAGCTCGGTCTCGCCGCCTGTCTGGTCCTCGCCGCCCTGGTCGTCACCCTCGGCGCGGCCCAGGCGCGGGTGACCGCGCCGGTCCTGGCCAAGGAGAAGCAGGAGCTCATCGACCGCATCGACGCCGAGACGGACGCGGCCGACTCCCTGGAATCCCAGGTGGAGGAGGTCCGCGACGACGTCAACAGCCGGCAGCGCAAGGCCCTCCAGGAACACGGGGGAGACCAGGCCGAGCTGGTGGCGCTGCTCTCCGGGGCCACGCCCGTGCACGGGCCCGGGCTCAAGGTCGTCGTGGACGACGCCGAGGACACCGATCAGGGCGGCGGCGGACCCCGCGAGACGAGCGGCTTCTCCGACACCGGGCGGGTCAGGGACCGGGACATGCAGCGCGTCGTCAACGGGCTGTGGGAGTCCGGCGCGGAGGCCATCGCCATCAACGGGCAGCGGCTGACGGCCCTGTCGGCGATCCGGGCCGCGGGCGACGCCATACTGGTCGACAACAAACCGCTCGTGCCCCCGTACTCGGTGCTCGCGGTGGGGGACGGCAAGAAGCTGGGTGCGGCCTTCCGGGACAGTGCCGACGGCCAGTACCTACAGGCGCTGAAGGAAAGCTTCAACATCCGGACCAGCATCTCCGTCCAGGAGAAGCTGAGCCTTCCGGCCGCCCCGAGCCTGATCGTACGGACAGCAGAGCCATACAAGGCCGCAGACACAGGGAAGGGCACATCGTGATCGCCGTACTGGGCCTCGTCGTGGGAGTCGTGGTCGGACTGTTGGTCCGGCCCGAAGTTCCGGCGGTGGTCGAGCCCTATCTGCCCATCGCCGTCGTCGCCGCGCTCGACGCGGTGTTCGGCGGACTGAGGGCCATGCTCGACGGCATCTTCGTCGACAAGGTCTTCGTGGTCTCGTTCCTCTCGAACGTGGTCGTGGCGGCCCTCATCGTCTTCCTGGGCGACAAGCTGGGCGTCGGCGCCCAGCTCTCCACGGGTGTGGTGGTCGTGCTGGGCATCCGGATCTTCTCCAACGCCGCGGCGATCCGTCGGCACGTCTTCCGGGCCTGATGCCGATGAGCAACGACGACACCCATCAGGAGCTCACCGGGCGGCAGCGGCTGACGGCCGGTCTCTGGCCGCCCCGGGTGACCCGCGCCCAACTCATCGTGGCCCTCCTGCTGTTCGGCCTCGGGCTCGGGCTCGCCATCCAGGTGCGGTCCAACAGCGACAGCAACGCCCTGCGCGGCGCGCGCCAGGAGGACCTCGTGCGCATCCTCGACGAGGTGGACGACCGCACGCAGCGGCTGGAGGACGAGAAGCAGCGCCTCGACGCCCAGCGCACGGAGCTGGAGAACAGCTCCGACCAGGCCGAGGAGGCCCGGAAGCAGACCGTCGAGAAGGAGCGGCAACTCGGTGTGCTCGCCGGGACCGTGGCGGCCCACGGCCCCGGGATCACCATGACGGTCAACGACCCCGCCGGCGCCGTGCGGCCCGACATGCTGCTCGACGCCCTTCAGGAGCTCAGGGCGGCCGGCGCCGAGGCCGTCGAGGTCAACGGGGTCCGTGTGGTGGCCAATACGTACTTCTCCGGTGACGCGGGTGCCGTCAAGGTCGACGGGCGCAAGATCACCGCCCCGTACGTCTTCAAGGTCATCGGCAAGCCGCAGGATCTGGAACCGGCGCTGAACATCCCCGGGGGTGTGGTGCAGACGCTGGAGAAGGAGCAGGCCACCGTGCATGTGCTGCGGGCCGACGACATTGTCGTGGACGCCTTGCGACCGGCGGAGCGGCCTGACTACGCTCGGTCGTCGGGCCAGTGATCCCCGGGCGCCCGGGCGTCGGGGAACACGAGCGGACGGTTGCGGGGGGTCGCCGCATCGTAATCGTGGCGCGTGGTGGAAACTGTCGGGTGGATACGGACGTTGTGAAGATGTCCGGGTCGGCAGGTGTGTTCATTCAGGGTTCGTCCTGCCCCACGGGCGGGTCTGTTTCGGTCAAGGGGAATCGCCCGTGAAGTTGTTTGGGAAGTTGTTCGGCAAGAGCGCCCGCGATGAGAACGCACGTCATCGCGCGCCGCGCCATGGTCAGCCCGACGAGCAGGGCGCGGAGCGCCCGCTCTTCCGTGACCAGGTGACAGGCCAGGGGGGTGACTACCCGGGCGGTCCCGGCGCGTCGTCCGTTGACCCTGCCGGTCCCGGCCGCATAGGTTTCGGAGCCCCGAGCCAGGAGGCTTCGTCCATGCCGGTGTGTACGAGGTGCGGCCACCGCAACGCCGAGGCCAGCCGTTTCTGCTCCAACTGCGGTGCGCCGCTGCGGGGCGGGGTCCCGGAGCGCGCCTCGGAGACGACGTCGACCATCTCGATCTCGGGCCTTGAGGCGTACGAGGCGGAGGCCACCGGCCAGACCGCCGTGCCGTCGCTGTCGCCCGAGGCGCAGGCCGCCGTCGACGCCCTGCCGCTCGGCTCGGCGCTCCTGGTGGTGCGCCGCGGTCCGAACAGCGGCAGCCGCTTCCTGCTGGACGGTGAGCTGACCACGGCCGGCCGTCACCCGCAGAGCGACATCTTCCTGGACGACGTGACGGTCTCCCGCCGGCATGTGGAGTTCCGCCGGGGCGCCGACGGCAGCTTCACGGTCGGGGACGTCGGCAGCCTCAACGGCACCTATGTCAACCGTGAGCGGATCGACTCCGTCGCCCTGTCCAACGGCGACGAAGTCCAGATCGGCAAGTACCGGCTGGTCTTCTACGCGAGCCAGCGGGGCATCTGACCCGCCCCCGGACACCGTCCGGGGGGAACCCCAGGAAGGTCCATGCTGAGAACACCGAGCGGCGGTGCCCGACAAGGCACCGCCGCCGACGGCCGGCCGATGAGCATCGGCACGGTGCTCCTGCAATTGCAGGAGGAGTTCCCCGAGGTCACCATCTCCAAGATCCGCTTCCTGGAGGCCGAAGGGCTCGTCGAACCGCAGCGGACCCCTTCCGGCTACCGGAAGTTCGTCGCCGCGGACGTCGAGCGGCTCGCCCAGGTGCTCCGGATGCAGCGGGACCACTATCTGCCGCTGAAGGTGATCCGCGAGCATCTGGACGCCCTCGCCCGCGGCGAGCAGGTGGCCCTGCCGTCCCCCGACGGGGAGCCGCCCCAGGCAGACGGTGAGCCGACCGGGGTGCCGGGCCGGGCCACGGCCGCCCGGATCGGCCGCGCCGAGCTCATGGTCGCCGCCGAGGTCACCGAGAGCGAGCTGGACGACTGGGAGTCGTACGGTCTGGTCGTCCCCGCTGCGGACGGCGGGTACGACGCCGACATGGTGACCGTCGCCAGGCTTGTGGCGGAACTGGGGCGATTCGGTCTGGAACCTCGTCACCTGAGGGCCGTGCGCGCAGCCGCCGACCGGGAGGCCGGGCTCATCGAGCAGATGGTCGCGCCCCTGCGCCGGCACCGGAATCCGCAGACCAGAGCGCATGCCGAGGCGACCGCGAGGGAGCTGGCGGAGCTGTCCGTACGGCTGCACTCCGCGCTCGTACAGACCGCTCTGCAGGTACGGCTGCGCTGAAGGCGGACCAGCCCGACTACCCAAACCTGCCGGGCACGTCCTAGGGTTGCTGTGTGAACGAGCTCGACGTTGTGGGTGTCCGGGTGGAAATGCCCTCCAACCAGCCGATCGTGCTCCTGCGTGAAGTGGGAGGCGACCGGTACCTCCCCATTTGGATCGGTCCTGGTGAGGCGACCGCGATCGCCTTCGCTCAGCAGGGCATGGCTCCGGCCAGGCCGCTGACCCATGATCTCTTCAAGGATGTGCTCGAGGCCGTCGGCCAGGAGCTCACCGAGGTCCGGATCACGGACCTCCGCGAAGGGGTCTTCTACGCGGAGCTGGTCTTCGCCGGCGGTGTCGAGGTGAGCGCGCGGCCTTCCGACGCCATAGCCCTCGCCCTGCGCACCGGCACGCCGATCTACGGCAGTGACGGGGTGCTGGACGACGCGGGGATCGCGATCCCCGACGAGCAGGAGGACGAGGTGGAGAAATTCCGCGAGTTCCTCGACCAGATCTCTCCGGAGGACTTCGGGACGAACAACAGCCAGTGACGTCTTCGGCCGCGGCCACCGGCACATCCGGTGAGCCTTTCCCCGTCAACGGTCACGCGAAACCACCCTCAGGGTGATTATCACTCGGCGTGCCGAGTGTGGCGATCGTTGACGCACCCCGGGTGACTGCCTACCTTCGAGTGGGCAGGTCAAGGACGGAGGTCGGCGTGAGAAGCAGCGGCGACGGTACGGCAGCGGGTGCGCCGTATCCGCAGCAGGGGAGTACGGCCGACCGGACCATCAGGCAGTCGGCCGCGCCGGCTGCGATGGCGGGGGACGGCGTGGCATCGGCCGACGACATCGGTTATCGCGGGCCGACGGCGTGCGCGGCGGCGGGGATCACATACCGGCAACTGGACTACTGGGCGCGCACCGGCCTCGTGGAGCCGAGCGTCCGTCCGGCGTACGGATCGGGCACCCAGCGGCTCTACAGCTTCCGGGACGTCGTCCTGCTGAAGATCGTGAAGCGCTTCCTGGACACCGGAGTGGCGCTCCAGAACATCCGGACCACCGTCCAGCACCTGCGGGCCCGGGGCTTCCAGGACCTGGAGCGGATGACGCTGATGAGCGACGGGGCCACGGTCTACGAGTGCTCGTCGCCCGCCGAGGTGGTCGACCTGCTCCAGGGCGGCCAGGGCGTCTTCGGGATCGCCGTAGGAGTCGTGTGGCGGGACGTGGACGCGGCCCTGTCGCAGCTGCACGGGGAGCGCGTGGACACCGGCGAGACGCTGATCGGGCACAACCCGGCCGACGAGCTCGCGCGGCGCCGCAACCGGGCCGTCTGAGCCGCCGAGAGGGCGCCCGGGGCGGGAATCGCGGGCGCCCGGGCCCTGACGGGGCGGCGATTGTCAGTGCCGTAGGGCAGCATCGGCAGGTGTGAGAGCCGCGCCCACCATCCTGCATCTGGACATGGATGCCTTCTACGCCTCCGCGGAGCAGGCGGCGAAGCCCAGCCTGCGCGGCAAACCCGTCGTGGTGGGCGGCCTCGGGACGCGCGGGGTCGTCGCGACCGCCTCGTACGAGGCACGGCGCTTCGGGGTGCACTCGGCGATGCCGATGGCGCAGGCCAGGCGGCTCGCGCCGAACGCCGCCTATCTGGTCCCGCGCTTCACGCTGTACCGCTCGGTGAGCGACCAGGTCATGGAGCTCCTCGGCCGGCTCTCGCCGCTGGTGGAACCGCTCAGCCTGGACGAGGCGTTCGTGGACCTCGAAGCGGGCGGCACCGCCGACGACACCGCCTCCGCCCTGGAAATCGGCCGGGAACTGCGCGAGGCCATCCAGGCGGTCACCGGACTGAGCGGATCCGTCGGGCTCGCCGGCTCCAAGATGCTCGCCAAGATCGCCTCCGAGGAGGCCAAGCCCGACGGCATACGCCTGATCGAGCCCGGCACCGAGCGGGCGCACCTCGCGCCCATGCCGGTGCGCACCCTGCCCGGCGTCGGCCCCGCCACGGCAGACCATCTGCGCCGCGCCGGGATGACGACGGTGAACGACCTCGCCGAGGCGGGCGAGGCGGAGCTGGTCCGGCTGCTGGGCAAGGCGCACGGCGCCGCGCTGCACCGGATGGCCTCCGGCTTCGACGACCGGCCCGTGGTGGCGGAGCGCGACGCGAAATCCGTCTCCGTCGAGGACACCTTCGAGGTGGACCTGCACGACCGCGTCCGGGTCCGCACCGAGGTGGAGCGGCTGGCCGACCGGTGCGTCCAGCGGCTGAGGGGCGCGGGGCGCTCCGGGCGCACGGTGGTGCTCAAGGTGCGCCGGTACGACTTCTCCACGCTGACCCGCTCCGAGACGCTGCGCGGCCCCACGGACGACCCGGCGGTCGTCAGGGAGGCCGCCGCCCGGCTCCTGGAGGCCGTGGACACCACCGGCGGGGTGCGGCTGCTGGGCGTCGGCGTCACGGGGCTCGCCGACTACACCCAGGAGGACCTGTTCGCCCAGGCCGCCGGCGAGCGGGCGGCGGCGGCCCCGCCGGAGGGCGACGGGGCCCGGCCGCAGGGGGAGGACGATGCCCGCGAGGGGGCGGCGGACGAGGGGCCCGGGCCGGAGGAGGCCGCCGAGCAGCTCGCGGCGCGCCGCTGGCCGGCCGGGCACGATGTGCACCACGAGGTCCACGGACACGGGTGGGTGCAGGGGAGCGGGGTGGGGCGGGTGACCGTACGGTTCGAGGAGCCGGGGGCCACGGCACCCGGCCGGGTGCGCACGTTCCGCGTGGACGACCCCGCGCTGCGGGCCGCCGACCCCCTGCCGCTCGTCCCGGACCCGCCGGACTACTCCTCCTGGCCCGCCAGCCGGCCGAAGTCGCGGTCCGGGGCCGGTGCGCCGGGGGCGGCGTCCAGGCCGTAGTGCCGGTAGAGCTGGAGCTCCTGCTCGGGGGAGAGGTGGCGGCCCACGCCGAAGTCCGGCGCGTCCTTGATCAGCGCCCGGTCGAACGGGACGCGCAGCGTGTCGTCCACGAACTCGCTGGGCTCCAGCGGGACGAAGGCGTCACGGCTGAAGAGGCCGGTGCGCACGGCCGCCCATTCGGGGACCCCGGTCGCATCGTCGAGGTACACCTCGTCCACGGTCCCGATCTTGGTGCCCTTGCGGTCGAAGGCCTTGCGGCCGATCAGGCTGCGCGGGTCGATGTCGGTCTGCACGGTCCCTCCCACACTGGTCGCGGCTGGTCCACAGGGACTACAGAAATGCAGTTCCGTGGTCTTGGCCACTCGAGAATTCTCGTCGTGTACCCCGCTGGTAGGCTGGTCATGGCTGCTGACCCCGTGCGGGAGAGTCGTCCGGAGCCCATCCGGAGGACGCCGAAGGAGCAAATCCTCCCCGGAATCTCTCAGGCCCCCGTACCGCACGGACGAGGTCACTCTGGAAAGCAGGGCGGGTTGCGCGCGGCCTATGGGCCGTACGGAGCCTCTCCCTCACCGACGGTGAAAGCCGGTGCCCGTGTGGTGCCGGTGAAGCTCTCAGGTTGAGATGACAGAGGGGGAGGCCGTCAGGGCACCCGACGCCGTGGTGCCCCTCGCAGGTCGTGACAGACCAGGAGGCCTCCACCATGACCCCCCGTCGCACCCCGCTCACGCAGCTGGAACAGGGCATCCCCTTCGAGCAGCGCCACATCGGCCCCGACGCCGAGGCGCAGGCGAAGATGCTCGCCCAGGTCGGTTACGGCTCGCTGGACGAGCTGACCGCGGCCGCCGTGCCCGACGTGATCAAGAGCGCCGAGGCGCTGGCCCTGCCGGGGGCCCGGACCGAGGCCGAGGTGCTGGCCGAACTCCGCCGGCTCGCCGACCGCAACCAGGTCCTCGCCCCGATGATCGGCCTCGGCTACTACGGCACGTTCACCCCGCCGGTGATCCTGCGCAACGTCATGGAGAACCCCGCCTGGTACACGGCCTACACGCCGTACCAGCCCGAGATCTCGCAGGGCCGCCTCGAAGCCCTCCTGAACTTCCAGACGATGGTCGCCGAGCTCACCGGCCTGCCCACCTCCGGCGCCTCGCTGCTCGACGAGGGCACCGCCGCCGCCGAGGCCATGGCGCTCGCCCGGCGCGTCGGCAAGGTCAAGAACGGCGTCTTCCTGGTCGACGCCGACACCCTGCCGCAGACCGTCGCCGTCATCGAGACCCGCGCCGAGCCGACCGGCGTCGAGGTCGTCGTCGCCGACCTCGGCGAGGGCATCCCGGCCGAGGTGGCCGAGCGCGGCGTCTTCGGCGTGCTCCTCCAGTACCCCGGCGCCTCCGGAGCCGTCCGGGGTCTCAAGCCCGTGATCGACCGGGCGCACGAGCTGGGCGCGATCGTCACCGTCGCCGCCGATCTGCTGGCCCTCACGCTGCTCACCTCGCCCGGCGAGCTGGGCGCCGACATCGCCGTCGGCACCACGCAGCGCTTCGGCGTCCCGATGGGCTTCGGCGGCCCGCACGCCGGCTTCATGGCGGTCCGGGACAAGTTCGCCCGCAGCCTGCCCGGCCGCCTGGTCGGTGTCTCCGTGGACGCCGACGGCAACAAGGCGTACCGCCTGGCCCTCCAGACCCGCGAGCAGCACATCCGCCGCGAGAAGGCCACCAGCAACATCTGCACCGCCCAGGTGCTGCTCGCCGTCATGGCCGGCATGTACGCCGTCTACCACGGCCCCGACGGGCTGCGCACGATCGCCCGGCGCACCCACCGCTACGCCGCGATCCTCGCCGAGGGCCTGCGCGCCGCCGGGATCGACGTGGTGACCGGCTCCTACTTCGACACGCTCACCGTCCGCGTCCCCGGCAGGGCGGGCGAGGTCGTCGCCGACGCCCGGGAGCGCGGGGTGAACCTGCGCCTGGTCGACGCCGACACCGTCTCGCTGGCCTGCGACGAGACCACGACCCGCACCCAGGTTGCCGCCGTCTGGGCCGCCTTCGGCGCCGACGGGGACGTCGAGGCGCTGGACGCGACCACCGAGGACGCGCTGCCCGAGGCGCTGCTGCGCACCGACACGATCCTCACCCACCCGGTCTTCCACCAGCACCGGTCCGAGACCGCGATGCTGCGCTACCTGCGCAAGCTCGCCGACCGCGACTACGCGCTGGACCGCGGCATGATCCCGCTCGGCTCCTGCACCATGAAGCTGAACGCGACCGCCGAGATGGAGTCCGTCACCTGGCCCGAGTTCGGCGCGCTGCACCCGTTCGCGCCCGCCGAGCAGGCCCAGGGCTTCCTGACGCTGATCCGCGAGCTGGAGGAGCGGCTGGCCGAGGTCACCGGCTATGACGCGGTGTCCCTCCAGCCGAACGCCGGATCGCAGGGCGAGTTCGCGGGGCTGCTGGCCGTCCGCGCGTACCACCGCGCCAACGGCGACGAGAACCGGACCGTCTGTCTGATCCCGTCCTCCGCGCACGGCACCAACGCCGCGAGCGCCGTGATGGCCGGCATGAAGGTGGTCGTCGTCAAGACCGCCGACGACGGCGAGGTCGACATCGAGGACCTGCGCGCCAAGATCGCGCAGTACCGCGACGAGCTGGCCGTGCTCATGATCACCTACCCGTCGACGCACGGCGTCTTCGAGGAGCACGTCGCCGACATCTGCGCCGAGGTGCACGACGCCGGCGGCCAGGTCTACGTCGACGGCGCCAACCTCAACGCGCTGGTCGGTCTGGCCAAGCCCGGCCGGTTCGGCGGCGACGTCTCGCACCTCAACCTGCACAAGACCTTCTGCATCCCGCACGGCGGCGGCGGCCCCGGCGTCGGCCCGGTCGGGGTGCGCGCGCACCTGGCGCCGTACCTGCCCAACCACCCGCTCCAGCCCGCGGCGGGCCCGGAGACCGGCGTCGGCCCGATCTCGGCGGCCCCGTGGGGTTCCGCCGGCATCCTGCCCATCTCGTGGGCGTACGTACGTCTCATGGGCGGCGAGGGCCTGAAGCGTGCGACGCAGGTCGCCGTACTCGCGGCGAACTACATCGCCAAGCGCCTCGAACCGCACTACCCGATCCTGTACAACGGCCCGGCCGGGCTCGTGGCGCACGAGTGCATCGTGGACCTGCGTCCGATCTCCAAGGCGACCGGCGTCAGCATCGACGACGTCGCCAAGCGGCTCATCGACTACGGCTTCCACTCGCCGACCATGTCGTTCCCGGTCGCCGGGACGCTGATGATCGAGCCGACCGAGAGCGAGGACCTCGCGGAGCTGGACCGGTTCTGCGACACGATGATCGCGATCCGCGCCGAGATCGAGAAGGTCGCGTCGGGGGAGTGGGGCGCGGACGACAACCCGCTCGCCAACGCCCCGCACACCGCCGCCGCGCTCGGCGGGGAGTGGGAGCACGCGTACAGCCGCGAGGTCGCGGTCTTCCCGGCCGGCGTCTCGGCCGCAGACAAGTACTGGCCGCCGGTGCGCCGGATCGACGGTGCGTTCGGTGACCGCAACCTCGTCTGCTCGTGCCCGCCCCTGGACGAGTACGACAACTGATCCGGTGATCGAAGCGGTGTGACGCGGACACGCGTCGGGGCCGGTGCGGAGACTTCTCCGGGCCGGCCCCTTCTTTTCCGTACGGGCCGCTCAGGCGGCTTTGACCACCCGGCTCGCCGCCAGGGGCCTGTGCGGGGCGATGATCTGCCCGTCCGGGAGCAGCTCACCGGTGTCCTCGAAGAGCAGGACGCCGTTGCACAGCAGGCTCCAGCCCTGCTCCGGGTGGTGGGCCACCTGGCGGGCGGCCTCCCGGTCGGCTGAGTCGGCTGTCGGGCAGGGTGGCTGATGCTGGCACATGGATGGGTTCTTTCGCTGCGTCGAGTTGAGTGACCTGCGGTGTGAAGAGGTGTTCATGACCGCCCCCGTATCGATCGGTCGAATCCCAGTGTTGCCCCACGGGCGACAATCCGCAGGGATTTCGCCGCAGCGCTTCCACTCCTCCCATGACGCGTCACCCGCCCGGAGGGTTCAACTCAACTGCACTGTCACTTCGGGTGGTTCGGGGTGGCCGGATGGGACTAGTCCGGATGGGCGGGGTGTCGTACGCGTGACCGCGTGCTGTGCCCCGCCGCCGGACGGGGCGACGGGGCACAGCACGCGGAGGGAGAGGCCGGCTCAGGCCGGGGCCGGCGAGCCCAGCAGCGGGCCGGGGCCCGGCGTGATCCGGGTGGTGATCACCGGCAGCAGGTCGGCGGCCCGGTGCGGCCGGTGCGCGGCGAAGCCGGGCGGCGCCGGGGACAGCGGCACGAGCACGTCGTCCGGGCCGGGCGCGCCGCAGGAGGCGTCCGCCGTGGGGTCGCCGTGCAGCCACAGGGCCAGCATGTACAGGTTGGGGATGGACAGCAGACGCGGCTGGTAGGGGCCGCTCATCCCCTCGGCCTGGCGCAGCGCCAGCTCCGTCGAGGCGATGTACGGGCCCTCGAAGAAGTGCGAGAAGGTCCAGCCGTCCGCGGTGAGCATGGTGTCCGCCGCCGCCACCGCCCGCTCCGTGCTGCGGATCTGGAAGCGCCAGGCGGCGAGCCGGGTGGCGGGTGCGAGGTCGCCCGGGGCGACGCCCAGCACATGGACGGGCAGCGGGTGTTCGGGGCTCAGAGGTCCCTGTGCGGACCGCAGGGCGGGCGTGCGGGCCTCGCGGACCGCGGTCGGTGAACCGAGCGCCGCGAGAACGCTGCGCAGTGCGGGCGCGGGGGCCGGGGGAACATGCAGCGGCATAGTGGGTCGCCTCTCACTTCGGAGACACGGTGGTGCGCGGGCGGGTGCGGACGGCGTTGTCGGCGGGCGGGGCCAGAGGAGGCCGGTGACTGAGCCGGTGCGTCAACTCTCTGCCTCGTCCGCGGAGTTTATACGACACGTGTTCACGCGGTGTTTCCACTAGCCGCCACGGCTATTGCCGGCAAGGCGGTATCCGGACTTTATTATGCGGAGATCATGCTGATTCGGCGCGAGCGGCGCAGCCGCCGCCTCGGGTTTTTCCCGCGTCGCGGTCGGCCGAAACCCATCGGGGCTTTACGGTCCCGCCGTACGGGAAACCGCCCGCTGCGTCATGCCGAGTGAATGTGCCCGGGGCCCCGGCGCTCAGATTAGCGCGTGTGCGCCGTCCGCGGGGCGTTACGGATCACGTCCTGCGGGCATTATCGATCGTGATGCGGGCGGCCCGGGCCGCGTGCCGGCCACTTGAGGAGGACACTTCGATGGGGGAGAAGGTCGTCGCGGGCGCCTTTGACCTGTCCGACCGGCAGAGGTACCGGAGGAAGCTCCACCAGTGCGTGGAGGCCCTGTCCGGACTCCTGGCCGAGCGGCGGTTCGACCGGCCGCGCAACCTCATGGGCATGGAGATCGAACTGAATCTCACGGGCGCCGACGCCATGCCGAAGATGTTGAATGGGCAGGTACTGGAGCGCATCGCGAGTCACGATTTCCAGACGGAACTGGGGATGTTCAATCTTGAGGTGAACATAGTCCCCCACCATCTGTCGGGGCGTGTTCTGGATCAGTTGGCCGAAGAGCTGCGGACCGGGCTCGGATATGCGGACCGGAAGGCCGGTGAAGTCGATGCCGGGATCATGATGATCGGAATCCTGCCGACGCTCGGCCGTGACGACATGGTCCGGTCCAATCTCTCCGACGTCGACCGCTACGCCCTCCTGAACGATCAAATGCTGGCGGCGCGCGGCGAGAGTTTCTCGCTCGATATCGAAGGCGTCGAGCGGCTGGTCGCGACCGCCGGATCGATCACCCCGGAGGCGGCCTGCACCTCGCTGCAACTGCATCTCCAGGTCACCCCGGAACGCTTCGCCGACGTGTGGAACGCGGCGCAGGCCGTCGCCGCCGTCCAGGTCGCGCTGGGGGCCAACTCGCCGTTCCTCTTCGGCCGGGAGGTGTGGCGCGAGTCGCGGCCGCCGCTGTTCGAGCAGGCCACGGACACCCGGCCGCCCGAACTGCGCAACCAGGGCGTGCGGCCCAGGACCTGGTTCGGGGAGAAGTGGATCGGCTCGGTCGAGGAGCTCTTCGAGGAGAATCTGCGGTACTTCCCGCCGCTCCTGCCCATCTGCGACGAGGAGGAGCCGCTGCGCGTCCTCGCCGACGGCGGGGTCCCCCAGCTGAAGGAGCTGGTCCTCCACAACGGCACGGTCTACCGCTGGAACCGGCCGGTGTACGGGATCGCCGACGGCGTCCCGCACCTGCGCGTGGAGAACCGGGTGCTGCCCGCGGGCCCGACCGTCGCCGACGTCATCGCCAACACCGCGCTCTACTACGGCCTGGTGCGGGCGCTTGCGGAGGAGTCGCGTCCGGTGTGGACCCGGATGCCGTTCTCCGCCGCCGCCGAGAACTTCGAGACCGCGTGCCGCCACGGCATCGACGCCGAGCTGCTGTGGCCCAGGCCCGGCCGCTCCGGCGGGCTGACCCGGGTGCCCGTGACGAAGCTGGTGCGCGACGAGCTCCTGCCGCTCGCCGCCGCCGGCCTCGACGGCTGGAACATCGAGCCGGCGGACCGGGCGCACTACCTCGGGATCATCGAGGAGCGCTGCAAGCGGCGGACGAACGGCGCGTCCTGGCAGGCGGACACCTATCACCGGGCGCGCGACGCGGGCCTCGACCGGGGCGCCGCGCTCGCCGCGATGACCCGGCGCTACGGCGAGCTGATGCAGGGCGGCGACCCCGTGCACACCTGGCCGGCGGGCATCCCGGCGCCGTGACGGGCGGCCGGTCCGTGCCGCGGACCGGCCCCCTCCTATTCCCCGGCCGCGCGGGCGCCCTGGCCGGCCGTCATCACCGCCTGGAGGATCACCGCCTGGATCTCGGCCGGGTCGTTCACCTGGTAGCCGCCGCCCCCGGTGACCTTGGCGATCTCGTCCAGTTCCTCGCGGTCCGCCTCGGGCCCGACGGCGATGGCCAGCAGCGGGACCGGGCGCGTCGGGTCCGCGATGGACTTCAGCTCGTCCACGAGGGCGGCGCGCGAGATGGACCGCTCGTCCTGGTTCGACCCGTCCGTGAGGATCACCACCGCGTTGAACTTGCCCTTCACATACGTGCGCTGCGCCTCCTTGTACGCGGCCAGCGCGGTGTCGTACAGACCGGTGGCGCCGTCCGGCACCGGGCGCAGCGCGGCGAACGCGGCGGCGAGCTTCTCCCGGTGGGTGCCGCCCCCCTTCACGGCGTCGCCGAGTCTGGCGGTCGTCACCAGCTGCCGGTAGTCCTTGTCCCCGTCGAGCGTGGTCGCGAACTCCCAGAGCCCGATCTCGTCGTTCGGGGTGAACTGGTTGAGCGCCTGGATCAGCGACGCCTTGGTGACGTCCATCCGGGACTGGTTGCGGCCCGGGACCGTCGCGGCCATCGAGCCGGAGGCGTCGACCACGGTGGTGAGCCGTGCGCTCTGCACGGTGATCGTCCACATGCCGAGCGTCTCCTGGAGCGCCTCGTCCGTCGGGGCGGGCGGCTGCGTCGCGTCGTACGGCTGGGGCGACCGGCCGCCCGCCGCCGCGACCACCTTCTCGTCCGCCGCGCCGTACGTGGTCCGGAAGCCGTGCTCCCGGAGGGTGCGCAGGGAGCTGTCCTCGGAGAGCAGGATCATGAACCGCAGCGCGGCCCGGCTCTCGTCCGTGGAATGGTGGCGCTCGTCCACCATCGTGAGCGGGTAGTTGAGCAGCGGGGTGCCGTCCTCCGGATAGAACAGGTCCAGCTTGCCGTCGGCCGCCGATTCGGCGTTGTGGGCGAAGGCGGCCTGTTCGGAGAGGAGCACCGCCTGGTTGCGCGCCGGATTGCCCTCCTCGGCGCCCGAGCCGTCCTGCGGCAGGGTCGCCACGACCTGGGTGTCGCCGTCGGACATCCGCTGGGCGAGCAGCTTCGCGGTGGCCGCGACCCGGGTGTCGCTGTCGCCGCCCTGCTTCCCGGCGGAGGTGCCGATGCTGTTGAGGGCCAGCAGGCCGGTCGCCGAGCGCGCGGGGTCGGCGGAGCCGAGGCGTACCCGGTCGGACTCCATGGCCGCGCCCGTCAACTCGGCCCAGGTGTACGTCTTCTTCGGCCAGCCGAGCTGCTTGGCCGCCGGGGGGACCGCGGCGAGCGTGACCGGTGAGGTCGCGACGGAGCCGCCGGGCGTGATGGAGGTGCCCTCCCCGGCGCCCTTGGCCCTGGTCAGCCAGAGGTCCGAGTCGGGCAGCCATATCTGGTAGTCGGGGCGGGCTCCGCTCGCGAGCGCGTCCGCCACCTTGTACGAGTCACGGGCCACCACGTTCACGTCGACACAGCGTCCGTCCGAGCGCACCTCGTCCGTACGTGCCCGGTCGGCGATGGCACGTACGGCGGGGGCGATGTCCGGGGAGGTCACCATCGAGAGGTGGACGGCGTTCTCCTCGCACGACTTCGAGAACGAGAGCAGGCCGCCCTGCACCGCGACCGCCGCTCCCCCCGCCACGGCGAGGACGAGCACGGTGGCGATGGCCACGGTCCGGCGGCGGCGCGGTGGACGGTCCCCGCCTCCGGCCGCCGCGCGGTCATCGGGCAAGCTGTGACGTCCCATGTCGGTGGTGCCCCTCCTTGAGGATGTACAAGGAAAAGGGGGACCACGCCATCGGCAATGGCGCTCGTCCCCCGGCCAGTCGCGCATGATCTTCGTACCTGCATTCGAGACCCTAGCGGGGCGGCGAGGGGCGTGGGACGCGAATGCACAACTGAGGGCAGGTGTACAGGTGGAGGCGGGGCGCGTGGCTGATTCTTTTCCCCAGGAGGCCGTGTCACAACGGATTCTCCGGTCCGAGACGGTGCTGGTGCTGGCGCTCTCGCTGGGGGCGAGTGGCGTGTCCGCCCTTATCAGCTTTGTCGGATCGCTGACGAAACCAGGGGGTTTGAAGGATCAGGCGGCGACCCTCAACAGCTCGGCCGCCCCGGGACGCCCTTGGCTGGATCTCGCCTGGCAGCTCTTCGGTATCGCGACCGCGCTGGTGCCCGTCGCGCTCGTCGCGCATCTGCTCATCCGGGAAGGGACCGGGCTGCGCGTCCTCGGCTTCGACCGCACCCGGCAGGGGCAGGACGTGGCACGGGGCGCGTTCGTCGCGGCGGGCATCGGCAGCGCCGGGCTGGCCTTCTATCTGGTGGCCAGGGCCGCCGGCTTCAACCTCACCGTCGTGCCCGAGTCGCTGCCCGACGTGTGGTGGAAGTTCCCCGTGCTCATCCTGTCGGCCCTCCAGAACGCCGTGCTGGAGGAGGTGATCGTCGTCGGCTATCTGCTGCGCAGGCTGGGGCAGCTGGGCTGGACGCCGATGGCCGCGCTGCTGGCGAGCTCCGTGCTGCGCGGCTCGTACCACCTCTACCAGGGCATCGGCGGGTTCATCGGCAACATGGTGATGGGCGTCGTCTTCGTGCTGCTCTACCGGCGCTGGCAGCGGGTGGGCCCGCTGGTCGCGGCGCACGCGCTCCTGGACATCGGCGCGTTCGTCGGTTACGCGCTGCTCGCCGGCAAGGTGGGCTGGCTGCCCACCCCGTGAGCCCCGGGGTCACGGGCCGACGAGCAGTTCGCCGTCCAGCACGGTGACCGCGCGGCCGGTCAGCAGGGTGCGCGCGCCGCGCAGCGATGTCCGTACGAGACCCGAGCGCGCGGACGCCTGGAGTCCGGTCAGCTCGTCGCGGCCGAGCCGGGCCGACCAGAACGGGGCCAGGGCGGTGTGCGCGCTGCCGGTCACCGGGTCCTCGTCGATGCCCACGGCCGGGAAGAAGCCGCGCGAGACGTAGTCGTACGCACGCGTCGGCGCCGCGGCGGCCGTGGCGATGACACCGCGCCGCGAGAGACCGGCCAGCGCCGCGAAGTCCGGGGCCAGACCCCGTACGGCCGCCTCGTCCTCCAGCTCCACCAGCAGGTCCCCGACGTGCGCACCGGTGTCGTGCACGGACAGCGGCTCCGCGCCCAGGGCCTCCGCCAGACCGTCCGGCGCGGGCTCCGGGGTCAGCGGGGCGGTCGGGAAGTCCAGCGTCAGCGAACCGTCCGGACGGGCGGTCGACGTCAGCGTGCCGCACCGGGCGGCGAAGCGGACCGTGCCGGTGGCGGCGCCCGTGGTGTGCAGGACGTGGGCCGTGGCGAGCGTGGCGTGGCCGCACATGTCCACCTCGGTGACCGGGGTGAACCACCGCAGCGCCCAGTCCGCGCCACCGCCCGGCGGCAGCGGATGGGCGAACGCGGTCTCGGAGAGGTTCAGCTCGGCGGCGACCCGCTGGAGGAAGGCGTCCTCGGGGAAGCCGTCGGGGCCGAACAGCAGGACGCCGGCCGGGTTGCCGGTGAAGGGGCGGTCGGTGAACGCGTCTACGGTGCGAATCCTCATGGGCCGACCGTAGGCATACGTCCCGGCCCGGAACCAAGGCCAATCGCGGGCCGGTGGCCCCGGAAACCCGCCGGGCTTGACCTTGTCACGGTGACAACCGCTTCACTCGGCCGCGAGGAGGTGGTCCCCATGGCCACGGCGAACGAGGACACGGCCGTCGCGCGGGCGCTGCGCGGACTGGAACACGGTGACGCGTCGGTGCGGCTGCGGACCGCGCTGGCGGTCGGATCGGCGCCGGACGCGCGGCTGGTGGACCGGCTCGTGGAGCGGTGCGCGGACGAGCCGGACTTCTCCGTACGGGAGATGCTGACCTGGGCGCTCACCCGGCATCCGCAGGACCTGACGGTACCCAGGCTCGTCGGCGAGCTCGGCTCGGAGCACCCGCAGGCCCGCAGCCAGGCCCTGCACACCCTGTCCAAGACCGGCGACCGGCGGGCCTGGCCGGCGATCACCCGGGACCTGCTCACCGACCCCGACGACGAGGTGGCGCGTGCCGCCTGGCGCACCGCGGTCCTCCTCGTGCCCGAGGACGGGGCGCCCGCGCTCGCCGCGGTGCTGGCCGGGCAGCTCGGGCGCGGCGGACGCGAGACGCGGCTGAGCCTCAGCCGGGCGCTGATCGCCCTCGGCGCGCCGGCCGGACCTGCGCTGTACGCCGCAGCCGCGCACCCCGAGCCCCGGGTCCGCGAGCACGCGCTCGCCACCGAGGAGCTGCGGCGCGACCCGGACGCCGGGTTCGACTCCGCGATCGAGGAGGCGAAGCGGAGGGTGGCCCTCGGGCCGTACGGTGATCCAGCCTGATCCAAACGAAAGGCCCCAAGTGTTGATCGGTGAGGTGGCGCGGCGGTCCGGGGTCAGCGCGCGGATGCTCCGGCACTACGAGTCGCTGGGGCTGGTGCGGCCCACGGGGCGCAACGACGTCGGATACCGGGAGTACTCCGGCGAGGACGTCCGGCGCATCTTCCACATCGAGAGCCTGCGGTCCCTCGGTTTGTCGCTGCGCGAGGTGGGGCGCGCGCTGGACGATCCCGGCTTCAGCCCGGCCGGTCTGGTGGACGACCTCGTCCGGCGGACCCGGGAACGGATCGCGAGCGAGACGGAGCTGCTGACCCGGCTCAGCCGGATCGGCGCCGCCGGACCGGAGGACTGGGAGGGCGTGCTGCGTACCGTCGCCCTCCTCCAGGGCCTCGGCTCCAGCAGCCCCGGCACCCGGCAGCGGGCCGCGCTGTCCTCGGGCGGCGAGGCGCCGGTGGAGGCCCTGGTCGAAGCGGTGCTGAGCGAGCGCGACCCGAGCGTGGCCGGCGCGCTGCGGTGGGCCCTGGCGCGCGCGGGCGGCGGGCTCCCCCTGCTGGCGGAGGGCCTGGACTCGCCCGACGCGGCGGTGCGCGCCCGTGCGGTGCGGGCGGTCGCCGGGATTCCGGGCGAGGCCGCGAGCGCGCTGCTGCGGGACGCCCTCGGCCATCCCGATGTCGCGGTACGCCGGTACGCGGCGCCCGCGCTCGGTGCGCGCGGGGTGGCCGAGGCGGTCCCGACGCTGATCGGCATGGTCGCGGAGGCGGTACGGGACGTGGACGCTGCCGACGCGCTCGGTGTGCTGGCCGGGGATCCGGAGACCGCCGAGCGGATCGCCTCCGCGCTCGTGGGCCGCCTCGCCGATCCCGTGCTCGACGCGCCCGCCCGCCGCCGCCTCACCCAGGCGCTGGCGGACATCCCGGGCCCGACGGCGACACGCGCGCTCGGGGAGCTGGCGGAGGACGGGGACCGGGGAGTGGCCGTGACGGCGGTGTATCTGCTGGGGCTGCGCGGTGAGGGGTGAGCCCGGCCGGTCTCAGCCCCTGGCAGCGGCGAGGGCCGCGGTGTCCATGTAGTCGCGGACATGGGTGATCAGGCCGTCGCGGACCCGGAGCACGAGCAGGCCGGGGACGGTGAAAGCGGTGCCCGCGGCCGGCAGCGTCCCCGCCACCACATGCTCGGCGACGATCACCTCCGGGTCGTCCGTCCCGTACACGGACACCCTCCTGACCGCGTCGATCCGTACGGGGCTCGCGCCCCAGACCGCCCGGTAACCCGTACGTACGGCCTCGCGGCCCTCGTATCGCGGGGGGAAGCCGGGAGCGGTGAAGGGGAACTCGTGCACCGCGTCGGCCGCGTACAGATCCGCGAGATCGTCCGCGGACTTGTCGAGCATGGCCCGGTGGTAAGCGGCCAGGGCCTCACGAGGGGTGCGGACGCGGGTGGTTTCCGGGTGCGGCACGGTACGGTTCCATTCGCTCAACGCTTGTTGAGTGTGACCGTAGGCCGGGCGGAGGGGTTCGGTCAACGGCTGTAGAGTCGCGGCGTGACCACGCCCCGGGAGACCCGCGCCGACCGCCGCCGCGCCACCGAGGCACGCATCCTGGAAAGGGCCCGGGAGGAGTTCGCCGCCAAGGGGTTCGACCGGACCACCATCCGCGCGGTGGCAAGCGCGGCCGGTGTGGACCCGGCCCTGGTCATGCAGTACTTCGGCTCGAAGCGCGAGCTGTTCGGCCGGGCCGTGCAGACGTTCGCAGCGCCTCCGCCGGAGGCCGCCGGAGCGGACGTGTTCGCCGACCGGATGCTGGCCACGCTGGGCCTGAAGCTGGGCGGTCTGCCGGAGGGGACGCTCGCGGTGTTGCGGTCCATGCTCACCGACCCGGCGGCCGCAGAGCATGTACGGACCGCGCTGGGCGGTCAGATCGCCGACGCCGGAGCCGCTGTCCCGGCGCCCGACGACCGGGAACTCCGCGCCGCTCTGGCGGTCACCACGCTGCTCGGTGTGACCATCGGTCATCAGCTCCTGGGGCTGCCCGCCCTGCGCGAGGCGTCGCCCGACCGCATTGCCGCACTGCTCCGACCGGCGCTCAACGCGCTGGCCGAGCCCGCGCCGTGAACGCGGTGCGGTGCTCCGCCGGTGTTCCCCTCCCGTAGGGCGGCCGCCGCCTCCAGCAGGGTCCAGCCGTCCAGCTCCACCCGACGCCGGTCCGACGGCTGCCATCCGTGGGCCGTCGCCGCGTCGAGCAGGGCACGGACGGCCCCCGGTTCGTGCAGGTTGAGGGAGGCGCCCCCGACGTAACCCACGTCTCCGGAGCCCAGAGGGGCGCCGCCCGGGACATAGCGGCGCGGGCCCTCGGTGAAGACGATGCGGAGGGGTCCGCCCGGGTCGCGGTGGAGCGTGAGGATCTGGCGGCTGGGCCGAGCGTACGGGTCAGTCCAGCAGGGCGGCCGTGAACGTCCGGCGGTGGTTCGCCAGCCAGGTCTGTACGCGGTCCCAGCGTTCCCATCCGCCGCGCTCGTCCAGTGCCCGGAGATAGACAGGGTCTCCGTCGGCCACGCGCCGCGCGACGAAGGCCCGGCAGACCTCCGTGGCCTGCTCGATGACGCCGGGCAACTCGACGCGGTCCTCCGCCGCGAGGCCGTAACCGTCGGCGAGGATCCGCAGCCGTGCGGCGGCGTCCAGGCCGGGCGGATAGAGGGCGGCCGCGGATACGGGATCGAGCATCGGCGCCCAGTAGCGAGCGGTCATGGCGATGTCCCAGAGGGGGCGGCCCGGGGCCGCCAGGTCGAAATCGATCAGGGCCGTCGCGCGGCCGTCGCGGAAGACGACGTTGTCCGGGCACACATCGTTGTGGCACACGGTCGTCCCGCCCTCCGGGTCGGCGAGGTCCGGAGGCCACTCGGCGCGGGTGTCGACCGCGACGGCCGCACCGGTCTCGTGCAGGCGCCGCAGCAGGCTCCCCACCGATGCGAGGGCGGAACCCGTCATCGCCCAGTCCGGGAACGGCGGCAGAGCCACGTCGCCGGGGATGAACGTCAGCTGCTCACGGCCGTCCGCGGTGAGACCGGCAGGGGCCGGTGCCGCATCGAAGCCGTGAGCCTTCAGCCCACGGAGATACGCGCGCAGGGCGCGCGCGTGGCGCGGTGCCGGCCGGTCCACCAGCTCCCCTCGGAGGAAGACCGCGCCCGCGTTCGCCATGCCACCGACCAGCGCCTCGCCCTCAGCCGTCATGGGCATCACGCTATCGCCGGACCGCCCCCGCACGGGCCGTTTCGGGCAGGGGTTGTCATGCGATCGGTTCCGATATATCGTTGAGGCGTCGCGACAGTACAGCGATAGACCAAAAGATCAACGTAAGCAGAGGAGTACGTCATGCGTTCACACGGATTCGAGCAGGGACATGCACATGGTCACGGGCGCGGCCCGTACGGCCCCGAGGGGCGACGTGGTGGTTTCGAGGGGCAGCGGGCGGCGTTCGGGCCGTTCGGGCCGCCGTTCGGCGGGGGGCCGTTCGGTGGCGGACGGGGCCGGGGCGGCGGCCGGGGGAGGGCGCGGCGCGGTGACGTGCGCGCTTCGATCCTGGCGCTGCTCAAGGACCGGCCGATGCACGGGTACGAGATGATCCAGGAGATCGGCGAGCGCAGCGGCGGGGCCTGGCGGCCCAGCCCCGGCTCGGTGTACCCGACCCTTCAGCTGCTGGAGGACGAGGGGCTGATCACCAGCGCGAGCGAGGGTGGCAAGAAGCTGTTCACGCTCACCGACACCGGCCGCACCGAGGCCGAGACCGGTCCCGAGGCGCCCTGGGAAGAGGCCGGGCGCGGGGTCGACTGGGAGGGCATGAACGAGGTCCGGCAGGCCGGGTTCGGCCTGATGGAGGCGTTCGGCCAGGTCTGGAAGACCGGCTCGTCCGACCAGCGCGACAAGGCGGTCGCCGTCATCAACGAGGCCCGCAAGAAGCTGTACCTCATTCTCGCCGACGAGCACTGAGCCCCGCCGTGGGCAGGTGTGAAGGAGCCCGGCGGCCCCCCAGGCCGCCGGGCTCCCCGCTGTTCACGTGTCCGCGGTGATGGGCCAGATCCGGGCCGCGTCGAAGCGGTCGGACGCGCGGGGGTGCGGTCCGTCGTCGTGGCAGTGGAACGCGCACCAGAAGAGGTCCGCGGGCAGGGCGTCCAGTGGCGCGTGGACCCGGTAGACGTATTCGCGCCCGTCCAGCGCCGGCAGGGACACCAGCCAGCTCACCCCGGTCCCCTCCCGCCGTGCCGCGAACAACCGCTTCGTGCTGTGGGACGTGTCCGGGCGGGGCGTCGGTTGCCCCGTCCCCAGGAGTACTGATCGAGTCAGGTGTCACCGGGGTGACGCTCCTGACCGCAGCTGTCATGATGTGCCGATGCACGCGTCTCAGGGGAGAAGCGCCGGCCTGGGACTCGCCCTCGCCTCGGCCTTCGCATTCGGTGGTTCGGGAGTGGCGGCCAAGCCGCTGATCGAGGCGGGGCTCGACCCGCTCCACGTGGTCTGGCTACGCGTCGCGGGCGCCGCGCTCGTCATGCTGCCGGTGGCCTGGCGCCACCGGGCGCTGGTGCGGAACCGGCCTGTGCTCCTGCTCGGCTTCGGGCTGCTCGCCGTCGCGGGCGTGCAAGCCTGCTACTTCGCCGCCATCTCCCGTATCCCGGTGGGCGTCGCGCTCCTGGTGGAATACCTCGCCCCGGCGCTCGTCCTGGGCTGGGTGCGCTTCGTGCAGCGGCGCCCGGTCACGCGGGCGGCTGCCCTCGGGGTCGTCCTCGCGGCCGGCGGACTCGCCTGCGTGGTCGAAGTGTGGGCCGGGCTGAGCTTCGACGTGGTCGGCCTGGTCCTCGCGCTCGGCGCGGCCTGCTGCCAGGTCGGCTACTTCGTCCTCTCCGACCAGGGCGGCGGGGCCGAACCCCCGCACCCGGTCGGCGTCATCGCGTACGGCCTGCTGATCGGCGCCCTCGTGCTCACCGTGATCGCCCGCCCCTGGGGCATGGACTGGTCGGTGCTCGGCGGGGACACGGTCATGGACGGCGCCGCGGTGCCGGCCTGGCTGCTGCTCGTCTGGATCGTGCTGCTGGCCACCGTCATCGCGTACGTCACCGGGGTGATCTCCGTACGCCTGCTCTCACCGGCCGTCGCGGGCGTCGTCGCCTGCCTGGAAGCGGTCATCGCGACCGTGCTCGCCTGGATCCTCCTCGGCGAGCACCTGGCCGCCCCGCAGCTCATCGGCGGCGCGCTCGTCCTGGCCGGCGCCCTCATCGCCCAGTCGTCCACCCCCCGGCCGCCCTCCGGTCCGGTGGCCTCGGGGGTGGGGGCGGGGGCGGGAGCGCCGGACGTCGTCGTGGATCGCGCGGACGCCCGCCGCTAGGGCAGGTACGCCGGTACCGCGATCGACGGGTCCAGATCGTCCGCCGGGACCGGGGTGCCGTGGGCCGGGGCGACGGGGACGACGCCGGACCAGTACGGCAGGCCGAGGTCCCGGGGGTCGTCGTTCGGGCCGCCCGTGCGGATCTTGGCCGAGACCTCCCGCAGGTCGAGCCGGACGACGGCGGTGGCGGCCAGCTCCTTGTCGTCGGCCGGGCGCGAGTCCTTCGAGCGGCCCGGCACCACCTGGTCCACGATCGCGTCCAGGGCGATGCGCCGCTCCTCCGGATCGGTCACGGTGTACGCGGTGCCGTGGACGACCACCGACCGGTAGTTGAGCGAGTGGTGGAAGGCCGAACGGGCCAGCACCAGGCCGTCGACATGGGTCACGGTCAGGCACACGGGCAGCCCCTCGTCGCCGCCCCCGGCCGCCCGCAGCGGCCGCGAGCCGGTCGAGCCGTGTACGTAGAGCCGCTCGCCGACCCGGCCGAAGAGCGTCGGCAGGACGACCGGCGCGCCGTCGCGCACGAAGCCGAGGTGGCAGAGGTAGGCGGCGTCGAGTATCGAGTGGACCGTCTCCCGGTCGTACGCGGCGCGGTCCCGCGACCGGGTGGGGACGGTGCGGTCCGTCGGCTCGTAGCCGGATGAGGCGTCCGGGGACGTGGTCTGCTGGGAAACGGTCTCCGGCATTGCGCACTCCATTGCACTAGTGCATACTGTTGTTTGTGCTAGGAGAGTATCGGATCAGTGGACGGCGTGCACAGGAAATTGCCGCGAGCGTCGAGCGCGGCGTCGCTTCGGGTGAGCTGCCGCCGGGTCATGTGCTGCCTCCCATGCGGGAGCTGGCGGCCCGTCTGGAGGTGAACCCGAACACCGTCGCGGCGGCCTACCGCACCCTGCGCGAGCGCGGGGTGATCGAGACCGCCGGGCGCCGGGGCAGCCGGATCAGACCGCGCCCCGCGAGCACCGCGCGCGGTTCGATGCGGGTCGAGGCGCCGCCCGGGGTGCGGGACCTGGGCGACGGCAGCCCCGATCCGGCGCTGCTCCCGCGCCTGGGCGAGGCGCTCGCCTCGGTCGCCGAGAGGTACGCACGCGAGCCCGGGCTGTACGGGGAGGCGGCCGTGGACCCGGAGTTCGCCGCGCTCGCCCGGGCCGCGATGGACGCCGACGGGGTGCCGGCCGGACCGGTGGCGGCCGCCTCCGGTTCGCTGGACGCGATCGAGCGGGTGCTCTCCGCCCACCTAAGGCCCGGTGACCGGGTCGCGGTCGAGGACCCCGGCTGGGGCGGGCTCCTGGACCTGGTCCCCGCCCTCGGCATGCGGCCCGTGCCGATGGCGCTGGACGAGGACGGGCCGTTGCCGGACGCGCTCGAAGCGGCGCTCCTGGCGGGCGCGCGGGCGGTCGTGATCACGGACCGGGCGCAGAATCCGACCGGGGCCACGGTCTCCGAGGACCGGGCGGGGCGGCTGCGGGCGGTCCTCGCCCGGCATCCGGACGTCCTGCTCATCGAGGACGACCACGGCCACGCCATCGTGGACCAGCCGCTGTACCCGCTGGCCGGGGCCACGGGCCGGTGGGCGTTCGTCCGCTCGGTGGCCAAGGCGTACGGGCCGGACCTGCGGGTCGCGGTGCTGACCGGGGACGCGGTCACGGTCGACCGGGTGGCCGGCCGCCAGCGGCTCGGGCCCGGCTGGGTCAGCCGGCTGCTGCAACGGACCGTGGTGCACCTGTGGAGCACCGGCGCCGTGGACGCGCGCGAGGTGGCCCGGTCCTACGCCCGCCGCCGGGACGCCCTCGTCCTGGCCCTGGCGGAGCGGGGCGTCCCGGCGTACGGCCGCAGCGGGATGAACGTGTGGGTGCCGGTGAGCGACGAGACGGGCGCGGTGGCCCGGCTGTTGCAGGCGGGCTGGGCGGTGGCGCCCGGGGCCCGGTTCCGTATCGCCGCGCCCCAGGCGGTCCGGATCACCGTCTCCCCGCTCACCGACGCCGACATCGGACCGCTGGCCGACGCGGTGGCGCAGGCGGCGGGACCGGCGAGGCCGATGAGCTACGGGTGAGGCCCGGGAGCCACGGCCGAGGCCCCGGCGCTACGGGTGAGGCCCCTCGTTGCGGACGGAGCCCCCGTCCCTCAGGCGCGCCGTCTGCTCTGGGTGAGCGCGGCGCCGGCCAGGACGACGAGCGCGCCGACGGGGGTGTTCCAGCTCAACTGTTCCCCGAGCACCGCCACTCCGGCCGCCGTGGCGATGACCGGAATGAAGTAGGTGACCATCTGCGCGGTCGTCGGCCCGACCTCGTTGACCAGGCCGTACTGGAGCAGCACCGCAAGGCCCGTGCCCAGCGCCCCGAGCGCGACGACGGCGAGGGTGGGCACGACCGGGAAGCTGTCGGGGACGGTGGTGAACAGCGGGGTGACGAACGCGAGTTGCACGGTGCCCAGGAAGAGCTGGCTGCCGGTGAGCGCGAGGGTCGACGCGCCGCTGCCGGCCAGCGTCCGGCGCACGTAGATCCAGCCGATGGGGTAGCTCAGCGAGGCCAGGAGCGCCATCGCCGTGCCGCTGAAGTCCAGCCCGGAGAAGCCCTGCCAGGCGCCGAGCACCGTCAGGACGCCGAGGAAGCCGAGGCCGAGACCGGCGACGCGGCGGCGGGTCGGCCGGTCCTCCGAGAGGGCGACGAGCGAGAGTGCCATGCCCCACAGCGGCGAGGTCGCGTTGCAGATGCCCGCCAGCGTGGACGGGATGGACAGCTCGGCGTAGGCGAACAGGGAGAACGGCAAGGCGTTGAGGAAGAACGCCGCCACCGCCAGATGGCCCCAGGTCCGGGCCGAGCGTGGCAGCCGCTCCCGCTTGACCACCATGACCACCGCCAGGACCGCCGTGCCCGACAGGAGCCGACCCAGGGTCACCTGGAACGGGGCGTACGCGTCGGTCCCCACCTTGATCAGGAGGAAGCTGAAGCCCCAGATCAGCGAGAGCGCCGCGAACCGCAGCCGCCAGTCCAGGGCCGGGCGGCGGGCGAGGCCGGAGGCGGCGGGGGTGTTGGTGGAGGGCGGCGGTACGGCCGGGGACGGGCACGGCTCGGGGGTGGTTCTCGGTGCGGTCGGGGCGCTCATGGTGACAACGATCGCCGCCTCAACCTCGTAGCACAAGTGAGAATGTGTGCGCGGATTCGCGTAGCATCGCTTACATGTTGAACCTGGAGCGCCTGCGCACCCTCGACGCCCTGGCCAGGCTCGGTTCGGTCAGCGGCGCCGCCGAAGGGCTGCACGTCACGACGTCGGCCGTTTCGCAGCAGATGGCGAAGCTGGAGCGCGAGGTCGGCCAGCAACTCCTCGCCAGGAACGGGCGCGGGGTGCGGCTCACCGACGCGGGGCGGCTGCTCGCCGACCACGCGGCCCGCATCCTCTCGCAGGTCGAGCTGGCCCAGTCCGACATCGAGGCCCAGCGCGGCGAGGTCGTGGGGGAGATCCGGCTCGGCGCCTTCCCCACGGCCGCGCGCGGCCTCTTCCCCGCCACGCTGCTCGCCCTCCGCACCGGCCACCCCGAACTGCGGGTGCGCACCCTGGAACTGGAGCCGGAGGCCGGTATCCGGGCAGTGCTCCGGGGCGACATCGATCTCGCCGTGGTCCTGGACTGGAGCAACAAGCGGCTCCCGGTGCCCGGCGGCCTGACCCGGGCCGAACTGCTGGACGACGCACCGGACATCGCCATGCCGGCGGACCACCCGCTGGCCGACCGGTCCGAAGTGGACCTGGAGGACTTCGCGGACGACGACTGGGTGTCCTGGCCCGAGGGCGAATTCTGCTACGACTGGCTGATGTTCACGCTCCGCTCCAAGGGCATCGAACCGCGCATCGCCCACCTCGCGGGCGAGCACCACACGCAACTCGCACTGATCGCCGCCGGGATGGGCGTGTGCGTGGCGCCCCGGCTGGGGCGGGGTCCGGTGCCCGACGGGGTGCGGCTGGTGCCGGTGCGCCAGCGGATGCGCCGCCATGTCCACGCGGTGTGGCGGACGGACGCGGACCGGCGGCCCTCGGTCCGCGCGGCGGTCGCGGCCCTGCGTGAGGCGGGGCGTGGGCTGGACGAGCCCATGTTGCCGGAAAGCTGACCCCAGCCAGGCCGTCAGACCCCCAACGACCTCCGCAGGAAGTCCCGCTCAAGACGCAGCAGCCCGCTCGCCGTGCGGTCCCGGCCCACCAGATGACCGGCCCCGGACAGCGGCAGCACCGTGTGCGGGCGGCCGGCGGCGAGCAGGGCCGAGGAGAGCCGCAGCGTGTGCGCCACGGTGACGTTGTCGTCGCCGAGCCCGTGCACCAGCATCAGCGGGCGGGTCAGCGAAGCGGCCTCGTCCAGCAGCGAGTTGCGGTCGTAGTTCTCCGGCAGCACGTCCGGGTGGCCCAGGAAGCGCTCCTCCCAGTGGGTGTCGTAGAGCCGCCGGTCCGCCGGGGCCGCGCCCGCCACCGCCGCGTGGAAGACCTCCGGGTGCCGGAGCACCGCAGCCGCCGCGAGGTACCCGCTGAACGACCAGCCGCGCATCGCCACCCGGGTCAGGTCCAGCTCCGGGCGGTCGGCGGCCACCGCGTGCAGGGCGTCGATCTGGTCCTCCAGGACGGCCGTCAGGCGGTCGCCGTGCACCGACTTCTCCCACGCCTCGCCGCGCCCCGGCGTCCCGCGCCCGTCCGTGACGAGGACCGCGAACCCCTGCTCGGCGAACCACTGGGCCACCGCCGTCCACCACGTCCGCACCTTCAGCACGACCTGCATGCCGTGACCGGCGTACGGGCTCAGCAGCACCGGCAGCGGTCCGTCGCCCGGCCGGTGCCAGGACGGCAGGTAGAGGCGGCTGCGCAGCTCGCGCGCGCCGAGGCTCAGGGCCAGCGGGCGCGGGGTGACGAGCGGTTCCTCGGCCAGGACGGCGATCCGGCCCGCCTCCACGCCGTCCCGCAGCACGGTCACCGTTTGGCCCTCCGGCGTCCGGCTGTCGAGGACCACCACCGGGCCGCCGGCCGCTGCGGTGTGCACACCGGGCGTGCCGGAGACCCGAGCCAGGCCGCCCCCGGCCGCGTCGTACGACCAGACGTGGACCTCCGTGGGCTCCTCGCCGCCCGTGAAGTACACCCGCCCGTCCGCCGCCCCGAGCACCTCGCGCACCTCCAGGCCCGGGGGCGTCGCGGCACCGCCGATGTCCAGGCCCTGGGTGTCGCCGCCGGGATGCGCGGGGACGACGAGCGCGCCGGACGGCAGGCGCAGCGGGGTGCCCGGGCGCAGGGACACCCAGGCGGGGTCGTGGGCGCGGTGCACGGTCGTCGTGCCCCCGGTCGCCTCGTCCACCGCCAGGACGTGCACCGAGCGCTGGTCCCTGGTCTGTACGGAGACCAGCGGGCCCCGGTCGTCCCAGCCCGCCGCCACCACGTACTCGAACGCCCGGTCCGTCCAGGCGGATTCGGGGTGCCCGTCGCCCGCCGCCTCGGGGAGGCGGACGGCGGTGCGCTCGCCGGAGAGCCGCACGAGGTGCAGCGAGACCTTCGCGTTGGGGGTCCCGGCGGCCGGGTACGCGAGCTCGCGGGGTGGCCGTTCGGGGTGGGCGGGGTCGGTGAGATAGTGGCGCCGGACGCGGGAGGTGTCGGTGCGGGCGACCAGGAGGGCGTCGCCGCGCGGGGACCACCAGTAGCCGCGCGGACGGCCGATGGACTCCTGCGACACGTAGTCGGACAGGCCGTACGTGAGGGACGCGCCGTCCGGGCCGGCGAGCGCGCGGTCGCCGGTGCCGTCCGCCCGTACCGTACGCAGCGCGCCGCCGGAGACGTACGCGATCAGCGAGCCGTCCGGGGAGGGGCGGGGGTCCACGGCGGGGCCGGCCGTGGGCAGCCGGCGGGGTGCGGAGCCGTCCGTGGGGACGAGCCAGAGGGTGCCCGCGAGGGCGAAGGCCGCCAGGCGCACCGAGGCGTCGGTGGCGTACGAGACGACGCCGGACGAGGTCTCGTGGGCGCGCTCGCGCCGGGCCCGCTCCTCAGGCGGGACCTCGCCGGGGTCGTCCTCCGCGAAGCCCGGTCCGAGCGGGTCGGCGAGCATCCGCTCCGTGCCGTTCTCGTACAGCCAGAGCCGGCTCACCGGGTCGGTGCCCGAGGTGCCCCGGACGAAGAGGACCCGCTCGCCGTCCGGGGAGACGGTGAACTGCCGGGGCACGCCCAGCGAGAAGCGCCGGGTGCGGGCGAACTGGTCGGGGAAGAGGTCGGCGGGCGAGGGGGAGGGGTCGGTCATCTCGACACCATGACAGGTGGTGCGGCGCGGAAGCCGTCCGGGGCCCGTTCACCGTGAACGGGCCCCGGACGGGGGGTCAGTGCGCGGCCGGCTGGGCCGCCGCCGTCTCCTCCGCCAGGCGCTCCATGCCGCTCTGGGTGCGCAGCGGCTTCTCCTTGATGAAGAGGACCGCGACGAGTGCCAGGAACGCGAAGGGGGCGCCGATCAGGAAGACGTCGGCGGTGGCGACGCCGTACGCGTTCTCCACGATGACGCGCGCCGGTTCCGGCAGCTTGCTGAGCTCGGGGACCCCGCCGCCGGTGCCGCCGCCGGCCGCCCCGCCGAAGCCCTTCTTCAGCTCCTCGGCCACCCGGTGGCCGAGAACCGCGCCGAGCGCGCTCGTACCGATGGCGCCGCCGAGGCTGCGGAAGAACGACAGGACCGAGGTGGCCGCGCCCAGTTCGGAGGCGGGCACGTCGTTCTGGGCGGCCAGGACGAGGTTCTGCATCAGCATGCCGACGCCGACGCCGAGGACCACCATGTAGACGCTGAGCAGGGCGAACGAGGAGTCGGCGCCGATCGTGGAGAGCAGCCCCATGCCCGCGGTCATGATGACGCCGCCCGCGATGAGGAAGCCCTTCCACTTGCCCCGGGCGGAGATGATCTGGCCGGCCACGGTCGTCGAGACCATCAGACCGAGGATCATCGGCAGGCTCATCAGGCCCGCGATCGTCGGGGACTTGCCCAACGAGATCTGGAAGTACTGCGAGAGGAACACCGTGCCGCCGAACATGGCGACACCGACCAGCAGGCTCGCCACGGTCGTCAGCGCCACCGTGCGGTTGCGGAAGATGTCGAGCGGGATGATCGGTTCCGCGACCCGGGACTCGACCCAGACCGCGGTGGCCAGCAGCACCACACCGGCGGAGACGAGCGCGGCGGTCTGCCAGGACGCCCAGTCGAAGTTGTTGCCCGCGAGGGTCACCCACAGCAGCAGCGAGCTGACGCCGCTCATGATGAGTACGGCACCGACGTAGTCGATCCTCACCTCGCGGCGGATCGTCGGCAGCTTCAGGGTCAGCTGGAGCAGCACGATCGCGAGCAGCGCGAACGGCACACCGATGAAGAAGCACCAGCGCCAGCCCAGCCAGGACGTGTCCACCAGGACCCCGCCGATGAGCGGACCCGCGACCGTGCCGACGGCGAAGACGGCACCGAAGATGCCGGAGTAGCGGCCGAGTTCGCGCGGCGGGATGATCGCCGCCATCACGACCTGGGCGAGCGCGGTCAGACCGCCCGCGCCGATGCCCTGCACGACACGGCTGACGATGAGCAGCCCCACGCTGTGCGAGAAGCCGGCGACGAGCGAGCCGACCACGAACATCGACAGCGAGAGCTGGATGAGCAGCTTCTTGTCGTACAGATCGGAGAGCTTGCCCCAGATCGGCACGGTCGCCGTCATGGCGAGGAGTTCGGCCGTGACGACCCAGGTGTACGAGGACTGGGTGCCGTGCAGGTCGGCGATGATCCGGGGCAGGGCGTTGGAGACGACCGTGGAGGCCAGGATGGCGACGAACATGCCGGCCATCAGGCCCGACATGGCCTGGAGTATCTGGCGGCGCGTCATGCCTGACGCGGCCCCCTCGGTCTTACCGGCGGCGCCGGTTTCGGGTGTGACGGCAGCGGTCATCGGCTGACGTTCCTCATTCTCTGGTGACTGGCTCCGCGCCCAGTGGTACGGGCGCGGAGGGTGGTGCGGTGGGGGCTCAGCCCTTCAGGCCGGCGGCCAGCGAGGCGAACGCCTCGCGGTACAGGCTCTGGAAGGTACGGGTACGGCCCGTGGCCACCCAGACCTCGACGGCGGCCCGCACGGCGGCGACGGCCGCATGCGCGAGGAGCCGGGGATAGAGGTCGGTCTCGGGGTCCTGGCCGAGGCGCTCGGCGACGACGGCGACCATCGCGGTCTCGTCGGCGCCCCGGGCGGCCAGGAAGTTGGGGAGCAGCGCCGGGCTCTTCTTCAGCACCTCCATCTGGAGCTCCCAGCGCTCGTGGTCCTCCTCGATGGAGGCGAGCTCCTGCGCGATGGCCTCGCTGAGGGCGTCGAGCGCGGTCAGGTGCTCTGGGGCGTTGAGCACGGCCCGGCGGGTCCGTTCGGCGGTCTCCTGGACGGGGCGCGTGATCGCGTCCTCCAGGCACGGGAAGTAGTTGAAGAACGTGCGTACGGAGACCCCGACGGCATCCGTGACCGCTTCCACGGTCACCTGCTCGAAGCCCCGGTCCGCGGCCATCCGCAGCGCCGCGCCCGCCAGGGCGTCACGCGTGGCGCGCTTCTTGCGTTCACGCAGCCCCAGGGGCGGGTCGTCGCTCATGAAGGTGCATGCTATGCAATTTTGCAGCCCGGGCAAAATTTTAGGGAGGCGGTCGAGGGCGCGGGCGGGGCGCGGGCGAGGCGCGGGCGCGTAAATCGGTGTCCGGTGCGTGGATCTCGGTGATAGGCAGTCCCGGTGACCTCACCTCATGACTTCACCACCCTGCTGCGGCTCATCGACGAGCGGTCCGCGGCCTTCCGCGCCGCGATAGCCTCCGCGCCAGGCTTCGACGCGCCCGTGCCGGGCTGCCCCGGCTGGGATCTGTACGACCTCGCCCAGCACTTGGGCGGCGGTGACCGCTACTGGGCCGACATCGTCCGGGCCGGCCCCGCCGCCGCCCCGCCCGCCGAGGCCCTGGTCGCCCGCGCCGCCCTCGTCGCGCCGCGCGACCCGGAAGCGGTGGTGGCCTGGCTCGCCGAGTCCACGGGGCAACTGCTCGACGCGCTCCGGGACGCGGGTCCGGAGCACGGCTGCTGGACCTGGTGGGCGCCGGCCCGGACACCGCAGAACGCCTGGGGTGTCGCCCGCCACCGGGTGCAGGAGAGCGCGGTGCACACGTACGACGCCCAGTGCGCCCTGGGTACACCGGAGCCGCTGCCGGAGGAGGTGGGGCTCGACGGTGTCGAGGAGTTCCTGTTCACCTGCGTCGCGACGCCGAGCCCCTGGCCGCATGCGCCGGCCGCCTTCGACTTCCACGCCTCCGAGGGCCGCTCCTGGCGCCTCGTGGTCGACGCCGATGGTGCCCGCCCCGACCGCATTCCCGCGCCCACCGCCGAGGGCGCCGGCACGGCCGGGGTGGCCGCCCGGGGTCCGGCCGGCGACCTGGTCCTCTATCTGTACGACCGGATCCCGGCGGAGGCCCTGCGGATCGACGGGGACGGGAAGCTGTTCGACCTGCTCCGGGACTGGGAGCCGGAGGCGTAGGGGCCGGCGCCTCGGCTCAGCCGGGCTGTCCGGGGAGCGTCGGGAGGATCTTCTCCACGATGCCGAGGATGACGTCGTCCTCGGGCAGGACCGCCCCGGACTTACTCCACACCGTGAAGTCGAAGGTGCCGCCCGGGTCCTTGCGGTCGAGGGCCACGGTCAGCGTCCTCGCCAGGGGGCCTTCCGTGGCGGTGCTGCTGGATCCCTCGCCCCCGATACGGAACTGCATGAGGTGGTCGGAGGTGAAGACCGCGGGCCGGCCGAGGACCTTGTCCGTCCGGTGGTCCATCGTCTGGGGCGCCAGCACCTTCGCGTACTGGGCGACCGTCAGGTGGTTGTACGTGGCCGAGAACTCCACGGTGTACGTGTCGAACTGGACCCGGGCCTCCGATTCGGCGACCTTGTCGGCGGTCAGGGACGCGGTGCCGCTGTTGCCGTACGCCACCAGCGGCGTTTCACCGGGCGTGCCGAGGAGGTCCGCCAGGTCGGAGCGGTTGAGCGCCTTGCACAGCTCGTTGCCGGTGACCGCGCCCGGCGTCCGGGCGTACGCCTTCGGCAGCTTCTTCCCGGGGTCGTTGTCCGAGCAGGTGGCGGGCTTCCGGGCAGCGGCGGTGCCGTCCCCCGTGACGCGGGGAGCCAGCCACACCGCGCCCACGAGCGCACCGACCAGGGCCAGGGCCACGAAGACCTGGGCCGCGGTGTTGGGCCCCTTCTTCGCCGGCGCCGCCGGACCGTCGACAGGGCGCGGCTGCACCTGCGGCGCCGGGGCGCCGGCCGCCTCCCTGCGGGCGCGCCAGGCGTGGCGCACCGTACGGATGCGGAACGCGGTGAGGGCGAGGAGGGCCACGCCGAGACCGGCCATGATCCACCGGGACTCGGATTCGGTGACGGCGTTGAACACCATGCCTACGCCGAAGAGGGAGCCGCCCAGGATGAGCAGGGGTTCGCGTACCCAGAAGGGCAGAACGCGGAGTATGAGACCGAGCATTCGGTGATCTCAGCAGAGCGTGATCATCTGCGCAATCGACTTCCGGGAACGGTTGGTGCCGCCGGCCCGGACCGGCGGCACCAACCATCCCCCGCGGGTCAGGCGCCCGCCCTCCGCTTGTTCCACACGTCGAAGCCGACCGCCGCCAGCAGCACCAGGCCCTTGATGACCTGCTGCCAGTCGGTGCCGACCCCCACCAGGTTCATCCCGTTGTTGAGCACACCGAGGACCAGGCCGCCGATGATCGCACCCAGCACGGTGCCCACACCGCCGCTCATCGACGCACCACCGATGAACGCGGCCGCGATGGCCTCCAGTTCGAAGTTCACCCCCGCCTTCGGCGAGGCCGCGTTGAAGCGCGCCGCGAAGACGAGACCGGCCAGCGCCGCGAGCATCCCCATGTTCAGGAAGACCGCGAAGGTCACCTTGCGGTCCTTGACCCCGGACAGCTTCGCGGCGGGCAGGTTGCCGCCGATCGCGTACACATGGCGGCCGATCACCGCGTTCCGCATGACGTAACCGAAGCCGACCAGCAGCACGGCCAGGATCAGCAGCACCACCGGCGCGCCCTTGTAGCTCGCCAGCAGCAGGGTGGTGACCAGCACGGCGGCGACCAGCGCCGTCACCTTCAGCGCGAACAGGCTCGCCGGAAGGGTCTCCAACGTGAACTCGCGCTGCCGCCGGCGGTCCCGCAGCTCCTGGAACACCACATACGCGGCCAGCCCCAGGCCCAGCAGCAGGGTGATGTTGTGGTAGTTGGTCTCCGGCCCCACCTCGGGCAGGAAGCCGTTGGCGACCCGCTGCATGCCCTCCGGGAACGGGCCGAGCGTCTGGCCCTTCAGGAAGATCTCCGTCAGCCCCCGGAACAGCAGCATGCCCGCGAGCGTCACGATGAACGACGGGATGCCGACGTACGCGATGAAGAAGCCCTGGAGCGCTCCCGCGACGGCCCCGAGGAGCAGAGTGAGGATCACGGCGACCGGCCAGGCGAGATGGTGCTCGACCATGAGCACCGCCCCGACGCCTCCGACCAGCGCCATCAGCGAGCCCACCGACAGGTCGATGTGCCCCGAGATGATGACGATCATCATGCCGATGGCCAGGATCAGGATGTAGCTGTTCTGGAGCACCAGATTGGAGACGTTGCGCGGCAGCAGCAGGTCGCCCCCCGTCCAGACCTGGAACAGGAGCACGATCAGACCGAGCGCGAAGAGCATGCCGTACTGGCGCATGTTCCGCCGGACGCCGTCCAGGAGCACCCGGACGACCGGGACTCCCGACGGCGGTGGACCGCCCTCGCCCGAGGGTGGTGTGGCCTTCGTGTGGGTGCTGACGTCGGTGCTCATGACTGCTGTCCTTCGGGTGGTACGGGGGTGGTGTCCTGGGTCATGTGCCGCATCAGCACTTCCTGGGTGGCGTCCTCGCGGGCGACCTCACCGGTCAGCCGGCCGGCGGCCATGGTGTACACGCGGTCGCACATGCCGAGCAGTTCGGGCAGCTCGGAGGAGATGAAGAGGATCGCCTTGCCCTCGGCGGCGAGCCGGTCGATCACGGTGTAGATCTCGAACTTGGCCCCCACGTCCACACCGCGCGTGGGCTCGTCCAGGACGAGGACGTCCGGACCGGTGAGGATCCACTTGCTGAGGACGACCTTCTGCTGGTTGCCCCCGGAGAGCCGGCCGACCGGTTCGAGGACGTTCGGCGTCTTGATGTTCATGCTCCGCCGGTACCGCTCGGCCACCTTGCGTTCCTCGTGGCCGTCCACCACACCGCGCCGGGCGAGGGTGCCGAGCGAGGCGAGCGAGATGTTGCGGCCCACCGAGTCCCCGAGGTCGAGACCGTAGTGCTTGCGGTCCTCGGTGACGTACGCGATGCCGTGCGCAACCGCCTCGGGCACCGTACGGGTACGCACCTCGCGGCCGTCCCGCAGCACGGAGCCCCGCTCGTAATGCCCGTACGAGCGCCCGAAGACACTCATCGCGAGCTCGGTCCGGCCGGCGCCCATGAGCCCGGCGATGCCCACGATCTCGCCGCGCCGGACCTGGAGCGAGACCCCGTCGACCACCTTGCGGCTGCGGTCGAGGGGGTGGCGCACCGTCCAGTCCCGGATCTCCAGGGCGGGTCGGGCGTCGGTCTCGCCGGTGTACGGGGTGCGGTCGGGGAAGCGGCTGTCGAGGTCCCGGCCCACCATGCCGCGGATGATGCGTTCCTCGGTGGTGGCCGGGTCGTTGACGTCCAGGGTCTCGATGGACCGCCCGTCGCGCAGGATGGTGACGGAGTCCGCGATCCGGGCGATCTCGTTCAGCTTGTGCGAGATGATGATCGAAGTGATGCCCTGGTCCTTCAGCTCCCGCATCAGCCGCAGCAGCTTCGCGCTGTCCTCGTCGTTGAGCGCGGCGGTCGGCTCGTCCAGGATCAGCAGCCGGACGTCCTTCGCCAGCGCCTTCGCGATCTCCACCAACTGCTGCTTGCCGACACCGATGTCGGCGACCCGGGTCTCCGGATGGTCGTCCAGACCGACCCGCTTGAGCAGCGCGGACGCCCGGCGCAGCGACTCGCGCCAGTCGATGATCCCGCGCCGGGCCGGCTCGTTGCCCAGGAAGACGTTCTCGGCGATCGACAGATGGGGGACGAGCGCGAGTTCCTGGTGGATGATGACGATCCCGCGCTGCTCGCTGGCGCGGATGTCCTTGAAGTGGCACGGTTCGCCGTCGAAGAGGATCTCGCCCTCGTACGAGCCGTGCGGGTGGACGCCGGAGAGCACCTTCATGAGCGTCGACTTGCCGGCGCCGTTCTCCCCGCACAGGGCGTGCACCTCGCCGCGCCGCACGGAGAGGGTCACCTCGGAGAGCGCCCGGACGCCGGGGAACGTCTTGACGATGGACCGCATGTCGAGGACCGGCCCTGGCGCGGCGGGGGATTCGGGCGCGGCGGTCACCCGAGCTCCTTGGCGTCGATGTAGCCGGAGTCGACCAGGACCTTCCGGTAGTTCGACTTGTCGACGCTGACCGGGTCGAGCAGGAAGGCGGGCACGACCTTCTTGCCGTTGTTGTAGGTCGATTCGTCGTTGACCTCGGGCTTCTTGCCGTTGAGGACCGCGGTCACCATGTCCGCCGCGACCTGGGCCAGGGCACGGGTGTCCTTGTAGACGGTCTGGGTCTGCTGGCCCGCGATGATCGACTTCACCGAGGCGACCTCGGCGTCCTGACCCGTGACGACCGGGAGCGGCTTGGCCTTGCTCCCGTAGTCGTCGGACTTCAGGGCGGACAGGATGCCGATGGAGATGCCGTCGTACGGGGAGAGCACCGCGTCGACGTGTGCGGTGGAGTACGCGGAGGTCAGCAGGTCGTCCATGCGCTTCTGCGCGGTGCCGCCGTCCCAGCGCAGGGTGGTGACCTGGTTGAGCCGGGTCTGCTTGGAGCGCACGACCAGCTGCTTCTTGTCGAAGTAGGGCTTCAGCACCTTCATGGCGCCGTCGAAGAAGTACTTCGTGTTGTTGTCGTCGTTCGACCCGGCGAACAGCTCGATGTTGAACGGGCCCTTCTTCGCGCCGTCCTTCAGCCCCAACTTGTCGACGATGTACGTGGCCTGGAGCTCGCCGACCTTCTCGTTGTCGAAGGAGGCGTAGTAGTCGACGTGCGGGGAGCCCAGGATGAGCCGGTCGTACGAGATCACGGGGATGTCGGCGTCCGCGGCCTGCTGGAGGACGTTGGACAGGGCCTCGCCGTTGATCGCGGCCACGACCAGCGCGTCCACGCCCTGCGTGATCATGTTCTCGATCTGGGCGACCTGCTGGTCGGGGTCGTCCTCGCCGTACTGGAGCGTGGTCGCGAATCCGGCCTTCTTCAGGCTCGCGGTCATGTTCTTGCCGTCGGCGATCCACCGCTCGGAGGACTTGGTGGGCATCGCGATGCCGATGGTGAGGTCCTTCTTGTCCTTCCCCTCCTGGCTGCCCCCCTCACTGTTCTGTCCGCATGCGGTGAGGAGCAGGGCGCAGCCGGTGGTCACCGCCACGAGGGCGGACGCGGCTCGGAAGTTCTTCATGGGCATTACCTGACAATCCCGTCGTGGCGGCGGCCTTGGTGGAGCTCGATTGTTAGCGCTCGCATCCAAGCCGTGCAAGGGTCCTCGACGTCTTTTCTTGCGCCGGTGCACGGCCGTAACCGGAGGAAAGGGAGGTAATCGTGGCGCATCCCGCAGGTTCAACCGGATGACCGCGCTACGCGCGGAGTCGGGTGTCGTCGCCGGGTCGGCCGGTGACGACAAGTGTGCACGCAACCCTTGCCCCCAGGGATTGTGAGCGCTAACAATCAACCAGGGCTGTTGTCGCCCCGCTCACCCCCGACGAGAGAGACCGCATTGTGACGCCACACGCCTCCTCCGGCCCCGCCGGACGTCACCACCCCGACGCCTGCACGGTCGGGGTGGACTTCGGCACCCTGTCCGGGCGCGCCGTGGTGGTCAGGGTCCGCGACGGCGCCGAACTCGGCTCGGCGGTCCACGACTACCGCCACGCCGTCATCGAGGACCGCCTCCCGCTCACCGGCGCACCCCTGCCCCCCGACTGGGCGTTGCAACACCCCGAGGACTGGCGCGACGTGCTCCGCACCGCGGTCCCGGCGGCGGTCGAGGCGGCCGGGGTCGACCCGGCCCGCGTCATCGGCATCGCCACCGACTTCACCGCCTGCACGGTCCTGCCGGCCACCGCCGAGGGCATCCCGCTCGCCCTGCTCCCCGAATGGTCCGACCGCCCGCACGCCTGGCCGAAGCTGTGGAAGCACCACGCCGCGCAGGAGCAGGCCGACCGCATCAACGCCCTCGCGCACGACCGGGGCGAGAAGTGGATCAGCCGGTACGGGGGCCGGATCTCCTCCGAGTGGCAGTTCGCCAAGGCCCTCCAGGTGCTGGAGGAGGACCCCGCGGTCTACGCCGCCTGCGCCCGCTGGATCGAGGCGGCCGACTGGATCGTCTGGCAGCTCACCGGCGCCGAATCGCGCAACACCTGCACCGCCGGCTACAAGGGCATCCACCAGGACGGGGCCTACCCCTCGCCGGCCTTCCTCGGGCAACTCCACCCGGACTTCGCGGACTTCCCCGCCACCCGCCTCGACCACCCGCTCGCGCCCCTGGGCTCCCGCGTCGGCGGGCTCAGCGGCCGCGCCGCCGCCTGGACCGGTCTGCCCGAGGGCATTGCCGTGGCCGCCGGAAACGTCGACGCGCATGTGGCGGCCCCCGCCGCCGGAGCCGTCGAGAACGGCCGCCTGCTCGCCATCATGGGCACCTCCACCTGCCATGTGCTGAACGGCGCCACCCTCGCCGACGTCCCCGGCATCTGCGGGGTCGTCGAGGGCGGCATCGTGGACGGCGCCTACGGCTACGAGGCCGGGCAGAGCGCGGTCGGCGACATCTTCGCCTGGTGGCTCCGGCAGGGCGTACCCGACGACTACCGCACCGAGGCCAGGGACGCCGACGAGGACCTGCACCAGCTGCTGACCCGCAAGGCCGCCGGGCAGCCGGTCGGGGCGCACGGCCTGGTCGCCCTGGACTGGATGAACGGCAACCGCTCCACCCTGGTCGACCACCACCTCTCCGGCGTCGTCGCGGGGCTCACCCTCGACACCCGCCCCGAGGACGTCTACCTCGCCCTCCTCGAATCCACCGCCTACGGCACCCGGGTGATCGTGGAGGCGTTCGAGGACGGCGGGATCCCCGTCGAGGAGTTCATCGTCACCGGCGGCCTGAAGAAGAACGCCCTCCTCATGCAGATCTACGCCGACGTCCTGCGCCGCCCCGTCTCCCTCGGCACCTCCGAGCAGGGGCCCGCCCTCGGCTCCGCCATCCACGCCGCCGTCGCCGCAGGCGCCCACCCGGACGTCCGGACCGCCGCCGCCGCGATGGGCAGCGTCCAGCGGCACGCGTACACCCCGGACCCCGGCCGGGCGGACGCCTACGACGCGCTGTTCCGCGAATACCGCGCCCTGCACGACCACTTCGGCACCGGCGCCGACCTCCTCCTGCACCGCCTGCGCCGCATCCGCAACACCGCGCGCACCGCCACCGCCGGCTGACCGGCACGGACCTGTCTTTCCAGTACAACGAGGAGCACACCCGACATGACGCTCGCCCAGCCCGACCGCGAGATCTGGTTTCTCACCGGGAGCCAGTCCCTCTACGGCGACGAGACCCTGGCCCAGGTCGCCGACCAGTCACGGGTCATCCGCGACACCCTCGCGGACCAGCCGCAGATGACGGTGCGCGTGGTCTGGAAGCCCGTCCTCACCGACGCGGCCGCCATCCGCCGGGTCTGTCTCGACGCGAACGCCGACGACCGGTGCATCGGCCTCATCGCCTGGATGCACACCTTCTCCCCGGCCAAGATGTGGATCGCCGGCCTCGACGCGCTCAGCAAACCCCTGCTCCACCTGCACACCCAGGCCAACCGCCGACTGCCCTGGTCCACCATCGACATGGACTTCATGAACCTGAACCAGGCCGCCCACGGCGACCGCGAGTTCGGCTTCGTGCAGACCCGCCTCGGCGTCCCCCGCAAGACCGTCGCCGGCCACGTCACCACCCCCGAGGTGGTCGACCGCATCGCCGGCTGGGCACGCGCCGCCGTGGGCCGCGCCGAGCTGGCCGATCTCAAGCTCGCCCGGTTCGGCGACAACATGCGCGACGTCGCCGTCACCGAGGGCGACAAGGTCGAGGCCCAGCTGCGGTTCGGTGTCTCGGTCAACACCTACGGCGTCAACGACCTGGTCACCGCCGTCGACGGCGCCGACGAGGACACCGTCACCGCACTCGTCAAGGAATACCAGGACCTCTACACCCTCGCCCCCGAACTGCGACCGGGCGGCGAACGCCACGACTCCCTGCGCTACGCCGCCCGCATCGAGGCCGGACTGCGCGCCTTCCTCACCGAGGGCGGCTTCCGCGCCTTCACCACGAACTTCGAGGACCTCGGCGGGCTGCGCCAGCTCCCCGGGCTCGCCGTCCAGCGCCTGATGGCCGACGGCTACGGCTTCGGCGGGGAGGGCGACTGGAAGACCTCCGTCCTGCTGCGCACCCTCAAGGCCATGGCGCACGGGCTGCCCGGCGGCACGTCGTTCATGGAGGACTACACCTACGACCTCACACCCGGCCAGGAGCTCATCCTCGGCGCCCACATGCTGGAGGTCTGCCCCTCGCTCACCACGGCGACCCCCAGCTGCGAGATCCACCCGCTCTCCATCGGCGGCCGCGAGGACCCGGTCCGGCTGGTCTTCGACGCGGCCCCCGGGCCCGCCGTGGTCGTCGGGCTCGCGGACATGGGCGACCGCTTCCGGCTCGTCGCCAACCACATCGACGTCGTCACCCCGCCGGAGCCGCTGCCCAAACTGCCGGTCGCCCGCGCCGTGTGGCGGCCCAGCCCCGACCTGCGTACCTCCACCGAGGCATGGCTGACGGCCGGCGCACCGCACCACACCGTCCTCACCACCGCAGTCGGCGGCGAGGAGCTGGAAGACCTCGCCGAGATGCTGCGCACCGAACTCGCCGTCATCGACCGGGACACCACCATCCGCCGCTTCACCCGCGAACTGCGCTGGAACCAGGCGTACCACCGGCTGGCCCAGAGCCTGTGACCGCCGCCGACACCTCCACCAGGACGGAGCCCTCCGTGGCCGGGACCGTATCGAACGAGCTGCGCCGAGAAGTGCTCGAAGCCAACCTCCGCATCCCCCTGGCCGGGCTCGCCACCCTCACCTGGGGCAACGTGAGCGGAGTCGACCGGGAGGCCGGTGTCTTCGTCATCAAGCCGTCCGGGGTCTCCTACGACGCGCTGGGCGCCGACGACCTCGTCGTCGTCTCGCTGGCCGACGGCAGCGTCGTGGAGGGCCGGCTGCGCCCGTCCACCGACACCGAGACGCACCGCAGCCTCTACCTGGCGTTCCCCTCGATCGGCGGGGTGACCCACACCCACTCCACCCACGCCGTCGCGTTCGCCCAGGCCAGGCGTCCGATCCCGGTGCTCGGCACCACCCACGCCGACACCTTCAACGGGCCCGTCCCGGTCACCGCCGCGCTGACACCCGAGCAGTGCGCCGAGGACTACGAGTACAACACCGGGCAGGTCATCGTGGACCTCCTGGAGCGCGACGACACCCGGGCCGGGGAGGTGCCCGGCGCCCTGGTCGCCCACCACGGTCCGTTCACCTGGGGCGCCGACGCCACCAAGTCCCTGGAGCACGCCATCATCTGCGAGGCGGTGGCGGAGATGGCCCTGCACACCATCGCCCTGGGCACGGTGGAACCCCCGCAGCACCTGCTGGACCGCCACTTCACCCGTAAGCACGGCCCGGACGCCTACTACGGCAACCCCGGAGCCGCGTGACACCACCGCACGGCACACCTGCCCGGGCGCCGGCGGACCGGGTCAGCGGCCGGCGGGTGGCCGTACGCTCTCCCGGCGGACGAGCTCCGGGGTGATCACGGGCTGCGCGCCCTTCGTCTCGGCACCGTTGATCAGCCCGAGCAGGAGGTCGAGCGTCGTGGTGGCGACGGCGCCGAAGTCCTGGCGCACGGTGGTCAGCGGCGGCGAGTAGAACGCCGACTCGGGCACGTCGTCGAACCCGATGATGCTCACCTGGTCCGGGACCGAACGCCCCCGCTCGGTCATGGCGCGCAGGGCGCCGAGTGCCTGGTGGTCGTTGGCCGCGAAGACCGCGGTGACCTCGGGCATCCGGGCCAGCATCTGCCCCGCCCGGTGCCCGGAGGCGGCGGACCAGTCGCCCGTGCTGACCGGCGGCACCTCCGCCCCGGCCTCCTGGAGCGCCCGGCGCCAGCCCCGGATGCGGCCCGCCGCGTCGAACCAGTCCGGCGGGCCCGAGATGTGCCACACCGTCTCGTGGCCCGCCTCCAGCAGGTGCTTCGTGGCCTCGTACGCGCCCTGCTCCTGGTCGACGGCCACCATCGGCGCGCCGCGCTCGGGGTCGCCGTCGATGGTGACCAGGGGGACCTCGGCGGGCACCGCGGCCAGCGCGGCGTCGGCCGACGCGGTGGGCGCGATGACCACGATCCCGGCCACGCGCTCGTCGCGGTGGCGCTCGACGGCGGCGGTGATCGAGGACTGCCCCAGCTCGGGCACCCGGTGCACGCTCACCGCGAAGCCCTGGCGGGCGGCGGCGATCTCGAAGGCGGCCAGGAGCGAGGAGGGTCCGTACAGCGTGGAGTTCTGGGCGATCACGCCGATCAGCTGGGAGCGCCCCGTCACCAGGGCGCGCGCCGCACGGTTGGGCCGGTAGCCCAGCTCCTTCACCGCCGCGAGCACCCTGAGCCGGGTCTGCTCGCGCACATTGGGGTGGCTGTTGAGTACCCGGGACACCGTCTGATGGGACACGCCCGCGAGCCGCGCGACATCGGTCATCGCCGGTTCCCGCACCACTGGACTCGTCGCCGTGGCGTCCTCCACACCCATCTCCTCCTGACGGTGACCGCCCCGCCCCCGGCTATCCGCCGGCGGCCGCGGGTGATCCGCATTGAACGTTCAATCTACGCCCGGCCGAGGTGCGGCCCTCGCGGTGCGGGCTCCCACCGCCATACGGCGGTGCGGGAGCGTCGCTACGAACGGCCGGAAGCCGTCGAGGTGTGGGCGGCGTACGTGCACCTCGGACCGTAATTGGACTGCCGGGCCCTGGCGTGATGCGCGGTGGCAGTGGAGCCACAACGAACCACGCCCGACCCGCGTCGGCGCGGCCCGGGGTTGTCGCTGGATATCGATGCATCTTCCTTGATCAGGAGTTACATTGATTGGTTGGCTCTGTTCCGTAGCCGGTGGTTACGGTACGTGACAGTGGTAGTTGGCAGTACATGCGAACGTTTTCTCGTCCTGTTCCGGTATGTGGGGTACTGGCCGAGAAAGTTCACGGATACCACGGCTGAACCGTTACGGATGTGCCGGTCGACGGCCGCTAGGCACCACGATCTGGTGGCCACCTTCGAGAGCTGCCTGCAACCGACTGCCCCGCCACTGGCCCGTGTCCGACACAGGAATCTGATACATGGGATCATCCTCGACCACTGAACCGTCCCCACCCTCGGCGTCCGGCCCGCCCGCACCGGCGCCCCCAGACCGGTGGCCCGTGCCGCTGCGCCGGCACCGTCCGCTGCTGCTCCTGGTCATCGAGCAGCTGACGAGTTCGGTGGGGCGACAGGTCACCGCCCTGGCGCTTCCGCTGCTCGCCATCGCCCATCTCAACGCCGGTCCGCTGGGCGCCTCCACGCTCATGGCGATGACCTATCTGCCCGCTGTCGTGCTGAGTCCGCTGATCGGGGTCGCCGTCGACCGAACCCGGCTGCGCCGTCTGCTGGTGACCACCACCTGGGCCCAGGTCCCCGTCATCGGCAGCTTGACGCTCGCGGCGGCCTCGGACGGACTGACCTGGCCGCACCTCCTCGCCGTGGCAGCCGTCTCCGGCACCCTGAACTCCACGCAGAGCGTGGCCCTGCAGTCCTGTCTGCCCCGCGTGGTGCCCTCGGAGCAGCTGCTGCCGGCCAATACCTCGCTCGCCGGGGCCCGGACGATCGGCCTGATCGGGGGGCCGGCGCTGGGCGGCATCCTGATCGGCATCATCGACCCGGCGCCGGCGCTGCTGGTGGAGTGCGTCGCCTACGTCATCGGCGGGGGCCTGTTCCTCGCGTTGCCGATGGTGCTGAACCGGTCGGTGAACGACGCCGACGCGAACCCGAAGTCCAGGATCGACGCCCTCAGGGAAGGGCTGACGGTGATCCGGCGCGAGACGCTGCTGCGTCGTCAGGCGCTTGCCGCGGCCGGCCTAAACCTGGGCGGTGGTGCGGGCAGTGGTTTGTTCATCCTGTACGCGGACCAGCAACTGAGGCTCCCTACATGGCAGTTGGGTACGGTGTACGCCGCGTACGCTGTCGGCATGGGGACCGGTGTGCTCGTCGCGACGGCGGCCACCCGTGCGCTGGGCATGGCCCGGGCCATCCAGGTGTGCGCCCTGGGGGCGGGGGCAGCCCTCTTCCTTATCCCCGCGGCCTCCCTGGGGCTGGCGTTCCCGGTGCTGGTGCTGTACGAGCTGCTGTCCGGGCTGATGGCCACCGTGTGGTCGATCGCCATGGTCACGGGGCGGCAGCTCATCACCCCGCCTCATCTGCTGGGCCGCGTCAACTCATTCCTCCAGGCGGTCCTGACCGCCACCCTGCCCGTCGGCGCCTTCGCGGGAGGGTGGCTCGCCTCCCGGGTCGGCATCGTGCCGGTGCTGATCGGGGCGGCGGCGGTCGCCCTGGCGGGCGCGAGCAGTCTGTGGTTCCCGCGCGATCTGCTCGCCGATGTCGAACGGGCGGCGGACACGCCCTAGCCGCGGAAAAGTTTTCGTCACTGGCGGGGAGATCCTGCACCCTGTGGACGTCAATACCCTGCAGGCTGCCCTGCCGGCGGTGCGGCTCCTGAACGTGTACGGTCCCACCGAGACCAACGTGTGTACTTTCCACGAGATCAACCCCGCCTTGAAACCCGAGGAGGAAGTGCCCATCGGGCGCGTGCTGCCCGGCGCGGAGCGATGCTGATGACCGGCTACCTTGCCCCCGCGCAGACCGCCGCGCGGTCGACGGTGCGGACCGCCGACGGTCGCGAGTGGTAGGCGAGTGGCGACCAGGTCTGCGAGAACCCAGACGGTGACCTGCGGTTCATCGGGCGGGTGGACGCGCAGATCAAGTCGCACGGCTACCGCGTGGAGCTCGGCGAGGTGGAAACGACCGTACGACGCTGCAGGGGCATCCACGAGGCGGTGGCCGCCGGCACCCCGGACCCCGTCTTCTCCAACCTGATCACGGTATTCGACACCGCAGAAATGGAAGCGGCTCGCGCACTCTGCGGACGACCGCCGGAGTACCTGCCGCTCCATATGCTCCCGCATCACGTCGTGCACGTCGACGGAGAACTCCCCAGGCTCAGCAACGGAAGGGTTGACCAGAAATCACTCTCTGAGTTGGGGAGTTCGCCGCGGCTGCCCATAATGAGCGGCTTCGCGATCTTCAACCAGTGGATGGAGGCGCTCTTGTGGTGACCACAGAGGGAAAAGCCGAATCCGAGTCCGAAGTCCTTCGGGTTCCCGGCTTCAGGCGACTGTGGGGATCGAACGGGCTGCGGTTCTCCGCGGCCGAGATCGCCAGCTTCGCCCTCCCTATCACGGCAGTGACGTTGCTGCACGCGAACCCGTTCGAAGTCGGTCTGATCTTCGTCTTCAGCCGTCTCGGCTACCTGTTGGTCGGTTTGCCCGCCGGCGTCTGGGTCGACCGCTGGAACCGAAAGTCTGTCCTGCTGTGGTCGGACGCGATCTACGTAGTCAGCTTCGCCAGCATTCCGCTCGCCTACGTCCTCGACGCCTTAACCGTGCCGCATCTCATAGCGACGGCCTTCGTCGGCAGCGTGAGCGGCGTGTTCTTCGACGTCGCGCACAACAGCATCCTGCCGCAGCTGTTGCCCAAGCGTCAGATAGCCGACGCCAACGCCCGGCTGCAGACCTCCTCCACCACGATCATGGCGATCTCGCCCGGCGCGGCAGGCCTGGCGACCCGGGCCGTCCCCGCCCCCTCCTGTACCTGTTCGCCGTCGTCTGCCACGTCGTGTCCATCCTGATGGTCAGAGGCATCAAGCCCGCCGAGATGGAGCGACCCCTCAATGAGAAGCGCAACTTCCGCCGCGAAGTCGTCGAGGGCGTACGATTCCTCTTCAAGCACCCCCTGCTCCGCCTGATCGTTTGCCAGGCCGCCTTGAACAACCTCGGCGCCAGCATCATGCTGGCGATGCTGCCGGTCTTCCTCCTGGACGAGATCGGGGTCTCCTCCTGGGTCTTCGGCCTGCTGTCCACGCTGGGTGCCGTGGCCGGTATCGTCGCCTCGCTGTTCTGCCCGCGGCTGCGGCGCCGGTTCGGCGAGATCCGGATGACGATGGTCTTCTCCGCGCTCGCCCCCTTCGCCCTCGTTGCCGCGCCTCTCGCCGCCGTCTTCCGCGGCGCGGCCGTTCCCCTCGTCGCCACCGCCCAGATCCTCATCGGCTTCGTCGTGGTCGGCCGCGCCGTCGCCGTCGCCGGACTGCGCGCCCGTGCCACCCCGCTCGCCTATATGGGGCGCGTCACCGCCGCCAACGGTGTCGTCACGCAGGGTGCCACCCCGCTCGGGGGGTTGATCGGCGGTCTGCTGGCCGGTGTCTGGTCGACCACGGTCGCCCTCTGGGTCGGTGTGGTCGTCACAGCGATACCCGTCGTCATTCTGCTGCGTTCGCCGCTTCGCTCACAAAGGATCTTTCCCTCGGAGTGGGAGGTGTAACGGGCTCGACACCCGCGCCGCACGCCTCCATCGGCTGTGGCCCCGGCCGGCACGCCACCCATTCACTGAAACAGGGCCGCCAAGTGCTCGGCGTAAAGTCCTCGCCCGGCGCAGCCGACATCGCCCGCTTGCGGGGGGAGAGAAGAGAGAGACGCTCACCACCACCGTCGAGGGCCTCACGCCCGACATCGGTAGGTTCGACACCGTGCTCCTCGTCGGCCAGAACATCTGGCTCTTGGGCAACCGCGAGAAGGCCGGGAAGATTCTGAGCCGTCTCGCCGTCGTAACGCGCCCCGGAGGCTCATTCCTCGGCGTGAGCGTCGACCTGCATGCCCTGAGCAGCGCCTGGATCCGGGCCTACCGGCCAAGGCCGGCGTCATCCCGCCACGTGTCGAGGGGGCGACAGCCTGGCAGTGGGCGGCGGCCCCGAAGGACGGCTTTCCACATGCTCCGGCACACCTGTGCGTCGATCATGTTGGAGGCCGGAGAGCCTGTCGTGATGCTGGCTCGGTGGCTCGGACGTTCCCCGCCTGCGATCACCCTCCGTTACTATGCTCACTCATGCCGGAAGCTGGCGGTAAGGGGCGCGGTGCCATCGACGGTCTGCTCGGGGAGCGGGGACAACGGCTGGTCGGTCGGCGGCCCGTGATTCCTGCCTCCGCGCTCCGGAGAAGTCGTCCATGGATGGCAAGGCTGAAGAGATGGGTGGCCTGGGAAAGTGTTGCAAGAGGTTGTAGCGACCCGCTATGTCACGCCCTTGCGTGAAGGCGGCTCGCTCCCCGGGATCGTCGAGGCCGACGACCTCGGCACGTACGTCATGAAGTTCACCGGAGCCGGGCAGGGCCGCAAGACCCTCGTCGCGGAGGTGATCTGCGGGCAGCTCGGGCGGCGGCTCGGTCTGCGGGTGCCCGAGCTCGTGCAGATCCAGCTCGACCCGGTCATCGGGCTCGCCGAGCCCGACCAGGAGGTGCAGGAACTACTGAAGGCCAGCGGCGGCCTGAACCTCGGGATGGACTTCCTGCCCGGCTCCCTCGGCTTCGACGCGCTCGCCTACGAGGTCGACCCGCGCGAGGCCGGGCGGATCGTCTGGTTCGACGCGCTGATCAACAACGTCGACCGGTCCTGGCGCAACCCCAACATGCTGATCTGGCATGGCGACCTCTGGCTCATCGACCACGGCGCCACCATGATCTGGCACCACAACTGGCCCGGCGCCCAGGCGTCCGCCGCCAAGCCCTACAACGCGTCGGACCACGCCCTCGCCCCCTTCCGCCCCGACATCGCGGCCGCCGCCGCCGAGCTCGCCCCGCTGGTGACGCCCGAGCTGCTCGCCGAGGCCGCCGCCGACGTCCCCGACGAGTGGCTGGTGGACGAACCGGGCTTCGGCTCGACGGACGAGCTGCGGCAGGCGTACGTGGACGCGCTGGCCGCCCGTGCGGGCACCATCCACGAGCGGATCGTCCTGGACGCGCCCACCCCCGACAAGCCGTCCCAGGCCCCGGGCTGGATCACCGAACGCCTCGACCCGACCACCCACGCCAGGACCGGAGAGAAGGGCGGCCGGGCATGAGCGGGCGCGATGTCTTCGAGTACGCGCTGCTGCGCGTCGTCCCCCGCGTCCAGCGCGGGGAGTGCTTCAACGCCGGGGTGGTCGTCTACTGCCGCGCCAAGGGCTTCGTGGCCGCTCGCACCGAGCTGGACGAGGCCAAGCTGAAGGCGCTCGACCCCGGCGCCGACGTGACCGGGGTCCGGGCGGCGCTGCACGCCGTCGAGGGCGTCTGCCGCGGTGGTACGGACGCGGGCCAGGCCGCCGGTGACGACGCGGGCAGGCGCTTCCGCTGGCTGATCGCGCCGCGCTCCACCGTCGTACAGCCCGGGCCCGTGCACAGCGGCCTCACCGCCGATCCCGAGGCCGAGGTGGAGCGGCTGCTCGACCTGCTGGTGCGCTGATCCGCGCCCCGGGCCGCCGTCCGCGCACCGCGTGACGGCGGCCCGGCGGGGTGTGACATGCGCCGCTGCGCCCGTGGCCCGTTGACACCGGGTGCCAGGGCTTCTAGCGTCTCGTCTGCTGAAGGTACTAAGCGGTTGCTCAGTCATCGGGCGGTTTCTCTCCGGAGCCCCCGACGTCCGCTGAGCCGCTATCCAAGGGCGAGGAGAGCCAAGCATGTCGACCAGCGAGCAGCGCGTAGCCATCGTGACGGGAGCGGCCCGGGGCATCGGTGCCGCCACCGCGGTACGTCTGGCGGCCGAGGGCCGCGCCGTCGCCGTACTCGACCTCGACGAGGCGGCCTGCAAGGACACCGTCGAGAAGATCACCGCCGCCGGGGGCAAGGCCCTCGCCGTCGGCTGCGACGTGTCGGACAGCGCCCAGGTGGAGGCCGCCGTCGCGCGGGTCGCCGCCGAGCTCGGCGCCCCGACGATCCTCGTCAACAACGCGGGCGTGCTCCGCGACAACCTGCTCTTCAAGATGAGCGAGTCCGACTGGGACACCGTGATGAACGTGCACCTCAAGGGCGCGTTCCTGATGGCCAAGGCTGTCCAGAAGCACATGGTGGACGCCAAGTTCGGCCGTATCGTCTCGCTGTCCTCCTCGTCGGCGCTCGGCAACCGCGGCCAGGCCAACTACTCGGCGGTCAAGGCCGGTCTCCAGGGCTTCACCAAGACGCTCGCCAAGGAGCTCGGCAAGTTCGGCATCACCGCCAACGCCGTCGCGCCCGGCTTCATCGTCACCGAGATGACCGCGCAGACCGCCGCCCGCGTCGGCATGGGCTTCGAGGAGTTCCAGGCGGCCGCCGCGACGCAGATCCCGGTCCAGCGCGTCGGCGTCCCCGACGACATCGCCAACGCCATCGCCTTCTTCACGGGCGACGCCGCCGGCTTCGTCTCCGGCCAGGTCATGTACGTGGCCGGCGGACCGCTCAACTGACCCGAAGGGCTGCGGACAACATGACTGTGCAGGACAGCGGCAAGGTCGCGCTGATCACCGGCGCGAGCCGGGGCATCGGCTACGGCATCGCGCAGGCGCTCGTGGAGCGCGGCGACCGGGTGTGCATCACCGGGCGCAACGAGGACGCCCTGAAGGAGGCCGTCGAGACGCTCGGCGCCGACCGGGTCATCGGCGTCGCCGGCAAGGCGCACGACGAGGCGCACCAGGCGGTGGCCGTCGCCCGCACCATGGAGGCGTTCGGCCGGGTCGACTTCCTGGTCAACAACGCCGGCACCAACCCGGTCTTCGGGCCGATCGCGGAGCTCGACCTGAACGTCGCCCGCAAGGTCTTCGAGACCAACGTGGTCTCGGCGCTCGGCTTCGCCCAGCAGACCTGGAAGGCGTGGCAGAAGGAGAACGGCGGCGCGATCGTCAACATCGCCTCGGTCGCCGGTGTCTCCGCCTCGCCCTTCATCGGCGCGTACGGGATGAGCAAGGCGGCCATGGTCAACCTGACCCTCCAGCTGGCGCACGAGTTCGCGCCGGTGGTCCGGGTCAACACGATCGCCCCGGCGGTCGTCAAGACCCGCTTCGCCCAGGCGCTCTACGAGGGCCGCGAGGAGGAGGCCGCGGCCGCCTACCCGCTCGGCAGGCTCGGCGTCCCGGAGGACATCGGCGGCGCCGCCGCCTTCCTCACCTCCGGCCAGTCCGCCTGGATCACGGGCCAGACCCTGGTGGTCGACGGGGGCATTTTCCTGAATGCCGGAGTCGGCTGATCCGGCCTGGGCCGATATGGCCCCGATTGCCTCAAGTGCCCCGCCGGACCTGCGGATTGACCCGGCGGGGCGCTGCGGTATGGTCTGCCGACCCATGGCTGATCGAGGAGCGTGCACGTGTTCTACCGGGCCAGTCTGCAAGCCGCTGCAGCCCTTGCGTCCCTGTCCTTGCTGGCCGGCTGCGGGCTGTTGCCCGGCGGCGGCTCGGAGGTGGACCAGAAGCTCGCCGTCGGGACGACCAGTGAGCCGTCGACCCTCGATCCGGCGGCGGCGTGGGACGGCTCCTGGGAGCTGATGCGGAACGTCTTCCAGACCCTGGTCAGCTTCCCCACCGGCAGTACGAAGCCCGAGCCGGACGCGGCCGAGGAGTGCAGGTTCACCGACCGCACCAGCACCGCCTACCGGTGCACGCTCCGCAAGGGGCTGAAGTTCTCCAACGGCGACAAGCTGGACGCGGCGGCCGTGAAGTACTCCATCGACCGGATCTCGGAGATCGCGGTCAAGGGCGGACCCGTCGGCATGCTCGGCTCGCTCGACCGGGTCGAGACCAAGGGCGACGACGTCGTCATCTTCAACCTGAAGAAGCCCGACGCCACCTTCCCGTTCGTGCTGGCCACCCCGGCCATGTCCCTGGTCGCGCCGAGCGCGTACTCGAAGCACAAGATCCGCGACGACGGCAAGGTCACCGGCTCCGGCCCCTACCTGCTGGACTCCTACACGCAGGGCGACCGCTCCGAACTGGTGAAGAACCCCGACTACGAGGGCTTCGCCGACCGCAAGAACGACGCCGTGACCATCCGGTACTTCAAGGAGTCCGGCGCCATGGTGAAGGCGCTCCGGGAGAACGAGATCGACGCCACCTACCGCGGCCTGTCCGCCGAGGACGTCGTCAGCATCGAGGACAGCAGGAGCAGCGGCGACGGGAAGGGCAGTGACCTCCAGATCGTGGAGTCCACCGGCGCCGACATCCGCTTCCTGGTCTTCAACCCGGACGACCCCGCCGCCGGGAAACCGGCCGTCCGGCGGGCGATAGCCCAGCTGGTCGACCGGGACGCGCTCGTCGCCAAGGTCTACCGGGGCACGGCCGAACCGCTGTACTCGATGGTCCCCAAGGGCATCGCCACGCACACCACCAGCTTCTTCGACACCTTCGGCAACCCCAGCAAGGACAAGGCCCGCCAGATCCTGGCCGACGCGCACATCACCACGCCCGTCCCCATGACCTTCTGGTACACCACCGACCGCTACGGCTCCTCGACCGAGCCCGAGTTCGATGAACTGAAGCGCCAGCTGGAGCAGTCCGGACTCTTCCGCATCACCCTGAAGCACCGGCCGTGGAAGACCTTCCAGGAGGGCTTCACCAAGGGGGAGTATCCGGTCTTCGGCCGCGGCTGGTTCCCCGACTTCCCGGACCCGGACAACTTCATCGCCCCCTTCGTGGGCAAGAACAGCGTCACCGGCATGCCGTACGCGCAGGACGAGATCACCAAGCAGCTGCTGCCCCAGTCCCGCAAGCAGAGCGACCGGGGCACGGTCGCCAAGGAGTTCGAGCGGGCGCAGAAGATCCTGGTGGACGACGTGCGGCTGCTGCCGCTGTGGCAGGGCAAGCTGTACGTGGCGGAGGGCGAGGACATCGGCGGCGGCGAGCGCGCCCTGGACCCGCAGACCGTCATGCAGATGTGGGAGCTGTACCGCAAGGCCAGCTGGTGATCCCGCGGTCCCTGCGGGCCCCGGTGGCCCGCCCGGACCGCGTTGTCAGTGGCGCCCGGTAGGTTCTGGAAGCAAGAACGGATTGCTTACCGGAGGTTGTTCACGTGACCGACACCGACCTGCTGCCCGAGTCCTGGCGCGGCGTCCTCGGCGAAGAGCTGCAGAAGCCCTACTTCAAGGAACTCACCGAGTTCGTCGAGGAGGAGCGCTCCGCCGGACCGGTCTACCCGCCCCGGGAGCAGGTGTTCGCGGCCCTCGAAGCGACCCCGTACGACAAGGTGAAGGTCCTGGTCCTCGGCCAGGACCCCTACCACGGCGAGGGCCAGGGACACGGCCTCTGCTTCTCCGTGCGGCCCGGCGTGAAGACCCCGCCCTCGCTGCGCAACATCTACAAGGAGATGCAGGAGGAGCTGGGCCTGCCCGTCCCGGACAACGGCTATCTGATGCCGTGGGCCGAACAGGGCGTCCTGCTGCTCAACGCCGTGCTCACCGTCCGCGCGGGCGAGGCCAACTCGCACAAGGGCAAGGGCTGGGAGAAGGTGACCGACGCCGTGATCCGCGCCGTCGCCGCTCGTCCCGACCCGGCGGTCTTCGTCCTCTGGGGCAATTACGCGCAGAAGAAGCTCCCCCTGATCGACACCGAGCGCCATGTGGTGGTGAAGGGCGCCCACCCCTCGCCGCTGTCCGCGAAGAAGTTCTTCGGCTCCCGCCCCTTCACCCAGATAAACGAGGCCATCGCCCAGCAGGGCCACCAGCCCATCGACTGGCGCATCCCCGACCTGGGCTGAGCGCCCTTGAGCCTCCACGCGTCCGCCCGTCCCGGCGGCTAGCGTCGGAAGCCGGACCGCCGGTTTCGGGCGGACGGGCGCGAGGAGGCCGTGGTGACGGAGCAGCGGGAGGCGTCGGAGGACGTCTTCATGACCAGGATCGGCCAGGCGGTCATGCTGCTGCACGGAGGGGACCGGGAGGAGGCCCGCAACCGCTTCACCGTGCTCTGGTCCGAGATCGGCGACGAGGGCGACGCCCTGCACCGGTGCACCCTGGCGCACTACATGGCCGACACGCAGGACGACCCGGCCGACGAGCTGGCCTGGGACCTGCGTGCGCTGACGGCCGCCCGCGCCCTGGCCGACGAAGGCGCGGCCGGAGAGCGGGACGCCCTCGCGATGCGCGCCTTCTACCCGTCGCTGCACCTCAACCTCGCCGCGGACTACATGAAGCTCCAGCGGCCGGGCGCCGCCCGGGACCACCTGGAGCGGGCCCGGGCCGCCTCGGCGGTGCTGGCCGACGACGGCACGGACGACGGATACGGGGGCGGCGTCCGGGCGGCGATCGGCCGGCTGGAGCGGCGGCTGCGCGAGTGGTGACCGGCGACCTCGGAGCTCCGCCGCGTCACCGCCCGTAGGCGCGGTCGCAGATCCGGGACTGCGGGCTGCCCGCCGGCCAGTGGCCGTAGCCCCGGCCGAGATCGCACACCCCGGACCCGCCGCCGGGCGCGGGCAGGACCGGCGCGGGGCCGGGCGGGGCGATCCGGCGCGGCAGCGGCAGGTCCGGGGCGGGCACGGGCCGTCGCGGCAGCGGCAGCCGCGGTGCGCCGGGACGCGCGGCCGGGCGCCCCGGCGACGTCGTGTGCGCGGCGGACGGCGGGGCCGCGCGGGACGGCTTCGCCTTCGGTACGGCCTCCAGCGTGTCGTGCACCGGCGGCCCGGCGGTCTGCGGGGCCAGGTCGTGGGCCGGCCGGCTGACCCCCGGGCGCGGCGGGGCGGCCGGGTGCGGCTGGACGGACACGCACCCGGACAGGGCCGCGACCGTGAGGCAGACCAGGAGTTTCACGGCGGTTCTCGTTCGTTGCACGTGATCAACTCTGCGGGGCCAGGGACTGGTCCGTGCCGCCGTCGCCCCCGATCCGCCCGCACGAGTGACGTCGGTCAGCACGGCGCCGCGGGAACGGGGCGTCAGTGCCCCAGCATCCCGCGCAGCAGCTCACCGAATCCCGTCCGCAGCTCCGCCTCGCCGGGCACGTCGCGGTGGTAGGAACCGGCCGCGCACGAGAACATCAGCCCCTCGCACCAGGCCACCAGGGACAGCGTGTGCCGTTCCGGCTCCGGCGACCCGGCCGCCGTCATCAGCGCCACCAGCGGGGCGCGGAACTGCGTGCCCGTCGCGTCAAAGAACTCCCGCAGCTCGGGGCGTCGGGTGGCCTCCAGCGCCAGTTCGTACCGGCAGACCAGCAGCTCCGGGTGGTGCGTCAGATAGCGGTGCAGGGCCCGGGCCAGCCCCGCGACCAGCTCGGCGGTGTCCGTTCCCGCCCCCAGCCCGCCGGGTGCGAGGACCCGCCCCTCGCGCTCCGCCAGCCGTCGCACCGCCGCCTCCAGCAGTGCCTGCCGGGTCCGGGCGTGGTTCGACGTCGAGCCCTGGGGCAGCCCGGCCCGCTCGTCCACCGCCCGGTGCGTCAGCCCCCGCATGCCGCGCTCCGCGAGGAGGGCGAGCGCGGCGTCGGCGATCAGTTCGGCCCGGTCGGAGCCGGTGGGGCGTGCGGTCATGGGCCCAACCTACCGTCGTGACTACAGCTGTAGTAGGTTGGATGGTGGCACTACAGGTGTAGTCGCCGTGCTCCTCGGACCGGAGGGAAGTCATGGACAAGCACCGTGCGGTCGTCATCGGCAGCGGGATCGGCGGGCTCACCGCCGCCCTCGCCCTGCACCGGTCCGGCTGGCGGGTCACCGTGCTGGAACGCGCCGCCTCCCTGGAGCCCGTCGGCGCCGGCATCGGGCTCGCCCCCAACGCCCAGCGCGCGCTCGACGTCGTCGGCCTCGGCGACGAGATCAGGTCCCTGGCCGCCTGGCAGGGCGAGGGCGGGATGCGCGCCCCGTCCGGCCGCTGGCTCTCGCGCACCGACGCCTCGGCCGCGGCCGAGCGGTTCGGCGGCCCCCTCGTCCTCGTGCACCGCGCCGTTCTCATCGACCGCATCGCCGCCCGGCTCCCCGCCTCCGCCCTCCGCACCGGCTGCCCGGCCCGCCTGACCGACCCCGGCACCGCGGGCGGCGCCCCCGCAGTCGTCACCACGCCGGCCGGGGCGATCGAGGCCGAACTCGTCGTCGGCGCCGACGGCATCCACTCCGGCGTCCGCGGCGCCCTCTTCCCGGACGCCCCCGGCCCCTCCTACGCCGGCTTCACCACCTGGCGCGTCGTCGTCCCGGCACCGGACCGCCCCTTCCCGCCGCACGAGACCTGGGGGCGCGGCGCGCTCTGGGGCACCCAGCCGCTCAAGGACGGCAGGATCTACGCCTACGCGGCGATGACCGCCCCCGCCGGGGACCGGGCGGCCGACGACGAGAAGGCCGAACTCCTGCGCCGCTTCGGCGACTGGCACGACCCGGTCCCCGAGATCGTCGCCGCCACCGCACCCGAGGAGATCCTCCGCAACGACGTGTACCGGATGGCCGACCCGCTCCCCGCGTTCCACCGGGGCCGCACCGTGCTGCTCGGGGACTCCGCCCACGCCATGGCCCCCACCCTCGGCCAGGGCGGCAACCAGGCCATCGAGGACGGCATCGTCCTCGCCCACCACGTGGCCCCCGGCCGGGACCTGGGCGCCGGCCTCGCCGCGTACACCGCCGACCGGCTGCCGCGTACCTCCGCCGTCGTCCGCAAGGCCGACCGTGTCTCCCGGCTCATGAGCCTGAGCAGCGCCCCGGCCGTCGCCGCACGCGACTTCCTCATGTCCACCGTCTCCCGGCTCGGCCCCGGGCTCGTCCTGCGCACCTTCGACGGGATCGCCGACTGGCGGCCGCCGGGCGCCGCGTATGCTGCCGGGACCACGGAGGAGGCGCCCGGCACACGGCGCTGACCAGCGAGAGGAACACCCTGTGAAGGTCGGCTGCATCGGGCTCGGGGACATCGCGCGGAAGGCGTACCTGCCGGTGCTCGGCAGCCTGCCGGGCATCGAACTCCACCTCCAGACCCGTACCCAGGCCACCCTGGACGCGGTCGCCGCCGCCCACCGCGTCCCGGCGGACCGGTGCCACCAGAACCTGGACTCGCTGCTCGCCCAGGGGCTCGACGCCGCGTTCGTGCACGCCTCGACCGCCGCCCACCCCGAGATCGTGGGCCGGCTGCTCGACGCCGGCGTTCCCACTTACGTCGACAAGCCGCTCGCGTACACGCTGGAGGAGTCCACCCGGCTGGTGGAGCTCGCCGAGGCGCGCTCCACCGCCCTCGCCGTGGGCTTCAACCGCCGGCTGGCCCCGGGCTACGCCCAGTGCGCGGAGCACCCGCGCGAGCTGATCCTCATGCAGAAGAACCGGGTCGGGCTCCCCGAGAAGCCCCGGACCATGGTGTTCGACGACTTCATCCACGTCGTGGACACCCTGCGCTTCCTGGCACCCGGCCCCGTCGAGCGCACCGTGGTGAGCGGCCGGCTCGTGGACGGTCTGCTCCACCACGTGGTGCTCCAGCTCTCCGGCGACGGCTTCACCGCGATCGGCGCGATGAACCGGCTCAGCGGCTCGACCGAGGAGCGGCTGGAGGTCTCCGGCCAGGACTCCAAGCGCGAGGTGCTCAACCTCGCGGAGGTCATCGACCACAAGGGCCAGCCGAGCGTGCGCCGACGCGGCGACTGGGTCCCGGTGGCCCGTCAGCGAGGCATCGAGCAGGCCGTGCTGGCCTTCCTGGACGCCGTACGCGAGGGCCGACAGCTGAGCGCTCGCGACGCCCTGGAAACCCACGAGCTGTGCGAACGCGTCCTCAGGGAACTCGACGCGGCCTAGGTCCTGTCTGACAATTCCCGTCTGCCGGGCGACGCCATGCATGCACTCTCGCCGCACCGGCCCCAGACCCCAGTACATCCAGTACAGGGGTCTGGGGCCGGCACGCCGAGAGCACGCACCTGACGCCGCCCGGCCCGCCCTCCGGGCGGACGACGGGAATTGTCAGACAGGCCCTAGACAGCCTGCGCCGCCGCCCGCGTACGCCTCCGGGCCCGCACCCCCCGTACGCCCTCCGCCGCGCAGAAGACCGCCAGCACCCCCAGCGCCCCGTACACCGGCCAGTCGCCCAGCCGTACGTAGAGCGTCGTGCCCCGGGCCAGCGGCACCCCGTAGACGGCGGCGCCGCTGGTGTCCGTGCCGAGCCGGGGCCCGACCGCCTCGCCGTGCGGCCCGTACACCGCGCTCACGCCCGTGAGGGTGGCGTGCACCATCGGGCGGCCGCTCTCCGCAGCCCGCAGCGCGCCGAGCGAGGCATGCTGGCCCGGGGCCCAGCCGTGCTGGAAGGACGAGGTGGAGGACTGGGCGACCAGGATCCCCGCCCCGTCCCGGACCAGACGCCGGCTCATGTCCGGGAACGCGGACTCGAAGCAGACCAGCGGGCCGATGCGCAGTCCGTCCGCGCCGGGCACCCGCATCGTGACCGGGCCCGTACCGCGCAGCCGGTCCTCGCCTGCCGCCCGGCCCATCGAGGTCGCCCAGCCGAGCGCCGCCCGGGCCGGGATGTACTCACCGAACGGCACCAGCCGCATCTTGTCGTACCGGTCCCCGGTGAGCCCCTGGGGCCCGACCAGCACGGCGCTCTTGAAGATCCCGGTGCGCCCCACCGCGTCGGTCTGCCGGGCGTCCACGTTCACCAGGACGTCCGCGCCCACCGTCCGCGACAGCGCCGCCAGCCGGGCCGCTGTCTCCGGCCGCCGGACCGGATCGACACCGACGCTGCTCTCGCCCCACACCACCAGGTCGACGCCCTGGCCGGCGAGCGACCGGGTCAGCTCCTCGCTGAGGGCGAACCTGCGCTGAATGCTCCCCGGTCCCTCCACGATCCCGGGCTGCACGACGGCCACCTTGGCCGTCCCCGCCCGTTCCGGCTGCGGCGCCCACACCCAGGCCGCACCGACCACCAACGCGCCCACCAGGAGCGACACGGCGGCCACGGCCCGGGCGGCGGAGTGCACAAGCAGCACGGTGACCGCCGTGTTCACCGCCACCACCAGCAGGCTCACCAGCCACACCCCGCCCACCGAGGCCAGCCGCAGCGCCGGTTCCACCTGCCACTGGCTCGCCCCGAGCAGCCCCCACGGGCCGCCCAGAGCCTCCCAGGACCGCACCAGCTCGATCACCAGCCAGCCGCACGGCACCACGACCACCGCCGCGACCGCAGCCCGCCCGCTCACCGGACCCCGCAGCAGCCGGTGCGCCAGCAGCCCCCACGGCGCCCACAGCAGACCGAGCAGCGCCGCGAGGATCACGATGAACACATGCAGGCTCGGCATCAGCCAGTGGTGCACGGCGATCATGTAACCCGTGCCGCCCAGCCACGCGTCCCGCGCCGCCGCGCGCCCCGTCCCGGCGGACCGGACCAGCAACAGCAGCGGGACCAGGCAGACATAGGCGAACCACCACAGCGAGGGCGCGGGGAAGGCCAGGGCCGGCAGCGCACCGGCCACCAGCGCGGCGGCCGCGCGCCCCGGGGTCCGGTCCAGCACGCGCGCGCCCCGTTCGCGCCATCCGGTCCGCGCATCCATGCCGCACCTCCTCGCCCCGCCCGCCGGCAGGTCCGTCCGCCGTCCGGTCCCGATCTTCTGCCCAGTGTGCGGCAGCGGACGCGGCCCGGGCGTCAGCAGGGGACCACGGCCACCGGGCGCATCGCGTGCGTGAGCGTCGTGTGTGCCACCGGGGACAGCCCGAGGCCCAGCGACTCACCGCCGCGCCGCCGCCCGATGACGGTCAGCGAGGCCGTCGCCGAGGCGGTGACCAGTGTGCGTGTGGCGGAGCCGTTCACCGGCTCCTTCATGACCTCGACCTGCGGATACCGGGCACGCCAGCCGGCCGTCAGTTCCGCCAGCGACCGCTCGGCCGCGTTCGCCGCCGCGTCCCGGTCGAAGACCGGCCCGCCGGACAGCATGGACGAGAACATCGTCCAGCCGTGCACGATCCGCAGCCGGGCGCCCGGGTGCGCTGCCGCCGTCTCGAAGGCGAAGTCCAGCACCCCTTCGCTGCTCTCGTCGGCGGCCACCCCGGCGACGATGTCCGGGAAGACCTCGCCCGCGCCCTCACCGGCCGGTTCCTCGTCGTCCCGGCCGCCGTGCACGATCACCACGGGGCACTTCGCCATGGACGCCGTCGCCAGGCTGTTGGACCCGAGCATCAGGGACCGGAATCCGCCGAGCCCCCGCGAGCCGAGCACCAGCAGCGAGGCGTCCCGGCTCAGCGAGACCAGCGCCGCCGACGGGAAGTCGAGCGGGGCGAGCGTGGTGGGCCGCAGCCCCGGAGCGGTCCCGGCGACCCGGCGCACGGCCGAGGCCAGCAGTTCGCCCGCCTCCCGCTCCTGGACCTCCTGGTCGGTGCGCCGGGCCAGCTGCCTGACATGCACGATGAGCAGCGGCCAGTCCCGTACGACCGCCTCACGGGCCGCCCAGTCCAGCGCGTCCCAGCTGTGCGAGGAGCCGTCGACCGCCGCGATCACGGGAAGCTCGGTGCCGCTCATGGGTTCCTCTCCGCCGTCCTGACCTGCTCCGTACGCTACGGCGGCCCGGGCACCGGTGCCGAGGCGGAGGCGGCCGTCCGGGCCCCGGCACGGCATGACCTTGCACGTCGTTTGTCCCTCTGGGCCGGTCCGGCTGCGCCTATGCTCGCCGTATGGAGCAGAGCGAAGTGGTGAAGCGTGTGGTCGGCATCCTCACCGAAGCGGGGGAGATGCGCCGGCTGCTGGAGGAGAACCCGGACCGCGAAGACGCCGACACCGACTCGACCGTGGTGACCGCCCTCCTCAACGAGACCATGCCCCGGATCGCGATCCCGGAGGACGCCACCGTCGAGGACGTGGTGGTGGTCGTCGGGCGCGAGGTCGGCGGTGCGGTGGAACAGCTCGTCGGCGCGTTCACGCTGGCGTTCGCCATGCTGGCCCAGGTCCACGACTCCGGGCAGACGGACGTCACCTCGGCGGACGTGCTCCAGGACCTCGCCCTGCGCGCCGAGCAGTTCGGCGCCGAGGGCCCCGACGACACGGAGATCTGACGCGGTGCGCCGCCCCCGGTCACGGCCGGGGGCGGCACCGTATGCACGTCAGCCCGCGGACTCACCCGCGTGCGGGGACAGCGCGCCGGCACCGATGAGGATGAAGAGCAGCACGCCCAGCGCGATCCGGTAGATCACGAACGGCATGAAGCTCTTCGTCGTGATGAACTTCATGAACCATGCGATGACCGCGTATCCCACCCCGAACGCGATCACGGTCGCGAAGATCGTCGGGCCCCAGGCCACATGCCCCTCGCCCGCGTCCTTCAGCTCGAAGACGCCCGAGGCGAGCACCGCGGGGATCGCGAGCAGGAACGAGTAACGGGCCGCCGCCTCACGGGTGTAGCCCATCAGCAGACCGCCGCTGATCGTGGCGCCGGAGCGCGAGACGCCCGGGACCAGGGCGAGCGCCTGGCAGAACCCGTAGATCAGGCCGTCCTTGACGCCCAGTTCGCGCAGGGTCTTGCGCTGCTTGCCGGCCCGGTGCCGGCCGCCCGACTCGTCGCGCGCGGCCAGCCGGTCCGCGATGCCGAGCACGATGCCCATCACGATCAGGGTGGTGGCGATCAGCCGCAGATCGCGGAACGGACCCTCGATCTGGTCCTGGAACGCCAGGCCGAGCACACCGATGGGCAGCGAGCCGACGATGACCAGCCAGCCCATCTTCGCGTCGTGGTCGCCGCGCATCGAACGGTTCGTCAGCGACCTGAACCACGCCGAGACGATCCGCGCGATGTCCTTGCGGAAGTAGATGATGACCGCGGCCTCCGTGCCGATCTGGGTGATCGCGGTGAAGGCCGCACCCGGATCGTGCCAGTCGGCGAACGCTGCGGTGAGCCGCAGATGCGCGCTGGAGGAGATCGGCAGGAACTCGGTCAGTCCCTGGACGAGGCCGAGGACGAACGATTCGAACCAGCTCATGGGGCTTGGGCCATCCCGGGATACTCGTGCGCCGGCCGCCGGCGTCGGGCGCAGGCGGCGTGCGGTGTGCGGTCACGCGAGAACAGGGCCCGGCCGGGCCCTGTCTCGTCTGTCGGTCGCGGGCAGCGTATCGCCCCCGGGTGAACGCCCGGCGACAACCCCCGCGCGCCCCGCCCCGTCGTCCTCAGCCGCCCAGGCGGTGGCGGCGGCGCCAGGCGACCACGGCCGCGCCGGCCCCCGTCAGCACGATGAAGCCCATCGCCGCCAGGAACGCGGGCGAGGTCGGCGACGACGCCTCGCTGCCCGCCACCACATAGGCGGCGGTGTTCGGGATCGAGCCCAGGCCCGTCGCCACCAGGAACGGCGGATAGCCCATGCGCGAGACGGCCGCGCAGTAATTGGCGGCGGCGAACGGCACCCCGGGGAAGAGCCGCAGCGCCAGCATCGAGCGGAAGCCGTGCCGGCTCAGCTGCCCGTCAGCCGCCCGCAGCCAGCGCCCCCGGACCAGGGTCCGCAACGCGTCCTGGCCCAGGACCCGGCCGAGCATGAAGGAGACCCCCGCGCCCAGCACCGTGCCGCCGATCGCCGCCGCGAGGCCCGCCTGCACCCCGAACAGGGCGCCCGCCGCGAGATTCAGCAACGGACGCGGCACGAACGCCACCGTGCAGACGCCGTACGCGAGTCCGAAGAGCACCACCGCCGTCGAGCCGCCGCTCAGCTCCCCGAGTCTCCCGGAGGTCAGCAGCTGCTGCGGGTCCAGCAGCAGCATGGCCGTCGCGGCGGCCACCAGCACGGCGACGAGCAGCGAGAGCCGGGACCACGGCGAGAGCAGCACCCGCGTGCAGCGCACGGCGAGGCCGGGGGCGGGCCGGGTGGCGGGGACGACGTCGAGCATTCGGGGAGAGTAACCGAAAAGGTGTGTGATCGCCGTAATGCGCCCCCGCCGGTCCAACGGCCGCCCGCGCCCAATCCCCGTACGCCCCGCCGTAATTCGCTCGACGGGCGGGCGGCCCTTCGGAGATGATCGGCGCATGTCCCGGTACGCCTTCCTCGCCGCGCCGTCCGCAGTCGCGGACGCGCCGAAGGCTGCCGTGTGCGCACTCGCAGCAGGTGGCGCCGCAGCGGTCACCGCTGCCGCAGCGCCCCTCGGCGGCGCCCGAAGCTGACCCTCCCCCGACTGTCCGGCGGACCCCGCGAGGGGAGGGTCGGCCGGGCCCCGGGGTCCTCACGTCACGCTTCGCATCCCAAGGAATGAACCCATGCCCAAGACGGCATACGTGCGCACCAAGCCGCACCTCAACATCGGCACCATGGGCCACGTCGACCACGGCAAGACGACCCTGACCGCCGCCATCACCAAGGTGCTCAGCGACCGCGGCACCGGCACCTTCGTCCCCTTCGACCGCATCGACCGCGCGCCCGAGGAGGCGCAGCGCGGCATCACCATCAACATCGCGCACGTCGAGTACGAGACCGGCACCCGGCACTACGCGCACGTCGACATGCCCGGTCACGCCGACTACATCAAGAACATGGTCACCGGGGCCGCCCAGCTCGACGGGGCGATCCTCGTCGTCTCCGCGGTCGACGGGATCATGCCGCAGACCGCCGAGCACGTCCTGCTCGCCCGCCAGGTGGGTGTCGACCACATCGTGGTGGCCCTCAACAAGGCGGACGCGGGTGACCCCGAGCTGACCGACCTCGTGGAGCTGGAGGTCCGCGAGCTGCTGTCCGCGCACGGCTACGGCGGCGACACGGTGCCCGTCGTACGGGTGTCGGGGCTGCGGGCGCTGGAGGGCGACCCACGCTGGACGGGTGCCGTGGAGGCGCTGCTCGACGCCGTCGACACGTATGTGCCGATGCCGGTGCGCTACACCGACGCGCCGTTCCTGCTGCCGGTGGAGAACGTCCTGACCATCACCGGCCGGGGCACGGTCGTCACCGGCGCCGTGGAGCGCGGCACGGTGCGTGTCGGCGACCGGGTGTCGGTGCTCGGCCCGGACATCGAGACGGTCGTCACCGGCCTGGAGACCTTCGGCAAGCCGATGGAGTCCGCCGAGGCCGGCGACAACGTCGCGCTGCTCCTGCGCGGCGTCGAGCGCGACCGGGTGCGACGCGGCCATGTCGTCGCGGCGCCGGGCAGCGTCACCCCGAGCCGGCGCTTCACCGCGCGGGTGTACGTCCTGTCGGGGCGCGAGGGGGGCCGCACCACCCCGGTCACCACCGGGTACCGGCCGCAGTTCTACATCCGCACGGCCGACGTGGTCGGCGACGTGGACCTCGGCGAGGCGGCGGTCGCGCGGCCCGGCGACACGGTCACCATGACCGTCGAGCTGGGCCGGGACATCCCGCTGGAGCCGGGCCTCGGCTTCGCGATCCGCGAGGGCGGCCGCACGGTCGGCGCCGGCACGGTCACGGAGCTGCTCTGAGCCGTACGGGCCCCGGGCCCGCCTTCCCCGACCCCGGGGGAGGCGGGCCCGTCCGTCGTCGGCCCGGGCGGGCCCCTCCACCGGGAGCCCCCACAATGGGGGAGTGAACGAGTCGATACCCGTCATCCGGGACGTGGACCACGGCACCGCACGCCTCCTCCCGGACGTGGACCGGGAACGGGCCTGGCTGCTCACGGTCGACGGCGCCCCGCAGTCCTACGTCGACCTCGACGCGCCCGAGCACCTGGAGTTCGAGTACGCCCGTCGGCTCGGCCACGTCGTGGACTGCGCGGCGGACCCGGACGAGCCGCTGGACGTCCTGCACCTGGGCGGCGGCGGCCTCACCCTGCCCCGGTACGTCGCGGCCACCCGCCCCGGCTCCCGGCAGGAGGTGGCGGACGCGGACCGCGGGCTGCTCGGCCTCGTCGCGGAGCACCTGCCGCTGCCCGAGGACTCCGGCATCACCGTGCACGCGGCGGACGCCCGCGCCCGGCTTGAGGGGACCGCTCCCGGCTCGGTGGACCTGCTGATCGCGGACGTCTTCGGCGGGTCCCGGGTCCCCGCCCACCTCACCTCGGTCCCGTACGCCAGGGCGGCGGCGCTGGCGCTGCGCCCGGACGGGGTCTACGCCGCGAACCTGGCCGACGGGCCGCCGTTCGGCTTCCTGCGCTCGCAGCTGGCCACCTTCGCTGAGGTCTTCGGCGAGCTGGCGCTGATCGCGGAGCCGGGGGTGCTGCGCGGCCGCCGCTTCGGCAACGTGGTCCTGGTCGCCTCCCGCGCCCCGTTCGACACGGCGGCGCTGGCCCGCCGGTGCGCGGCGGACGCCTTCCCGGCGCGGGTGGAGCACGGCGCGTCGCTGGCCGCGTTCGTCAACGGGGCCCGGCCGGTCGGGGACGAGGACGCGGTGGCGTCACCCGAGCCGCCCGACGGCGCCTTCAGCCTCGGCTGAGGTGGGCGGCAGGAGCGGGGCGGCGGCGGCCACCTCGACCGTCGCGGTCCGGCGGGTCAGGTTGCGTACGTCCGGAACGAACAGCACCGCACCCGTGACGAGCACGACCAGGCCCGCGCACCCCCACAGCGCCTCGGAGCGCCCGACCAGCGACTCGACCGGTCCGGCGAGAGCGGTGGCGACCGGCACCATCGCCACCGAACCGAACCAGTCGTAGGCCGAGACGCGCGACAGCTTCTCCTCCGGGATCTCCTGGTGCATGGCCGTCATCCAGGAGACGCCGAACACCTCGATCGCCGTACCGCTGACGAACATCACCAGGCAGAGCCAGCTCGCCGACAGCGGCACCGCGAGCCCGGCCGACGGCAGGGCCAGCGGGAAGACGCAGAGCGTTCCGGCCAGCAGCAGCCGGCGCGGCTTCCACCGCATCATGAGCAGCGCCCCGGCGAGGTTGCCGACGCCGAACGCGGCGAGCGCGAAGCCCCAGGGCCGGGCGCCGCCCAGCTCGTCGCGGGCGACCAGCGGTCCGTAGACCGCCTCGGCGGCCCCGACTGCGGCGACCACCACGGAGAACTGGGCGACGATGGACCAGAGCCACGGTCGGCCGATGAACTCCTTCCAGCCGTCCCGCAGGTCCGCGAGCAGCCCGCCCCCGGGCTCGCGGGCCGGGATGTGGCTGACGTCGAGGAAGGCGCGCAGGGCGCCCGCGACCGCGAAGGCCGCCGCGTCGACGGCGAGCACCCAGCCCGGGTCCATGGCCGCGATCATGGCGCCGCCGAGGGCCGCGCCGCCGATCGCGGCGCCCTGGGTGGACATCCGGAAGAGCGCGAAGGCCCGGCTCGCCTGTTCGCCGCTGACGCTCGACATCAGCATGCCCTCGGCCGCCGGACTGAAGAACGCCTGCCCGGTGCCGCAGAGCGCGGTGAGCAGCATCATCTGCCACAGCTTCGGGTCGCCGGCCAGGACCAGCAGGGCGAAGAGGCCCTGCGAGACGCAGTTGAGGGTGTTGGCCGCGACCATCACCCGGTGGCGCGGCATCCGGTCGGCTATCGCCCCGCCGATGAGCAGGAACAGCACCAGCGGCACCGTCCTGGCGGCGGCGACGAGACCGACGTCACCGCCGTCGCCGCCCGCCTGGAGAACCGCGAACGCCGCCGCGATCAGCGCGCCGTGGGTGCCCAGGGCGGTGATGATCGAGGCGGCGGTCAGCAGCCGGTAGTTGCGGCCCGCCGGGACGGGACGGGTGGTGCGGGGGGCGGGGGCGGCTGCGTCGGTCACCCAGGGACTATCGCGGCCGCCGCCCGGTTGTGCAAATGCGTTGCCGGACCGGGGTCAGGAATCGCCGTCGGGGTCGACGACGGGCACCAGACGCACGGTGCTGAGGATCTTCTCGATCGTCGCGTTCGGCAGCTCGTCGTCCACGCCCGCGGCCGCGTACAGCACCCACGAGGCGAACTCGTTCTTCTTGTTCTTGAACGTGAAGGCGTACGTCTTGCCGTCACTGCTGCACTTGGAGCGCTTGGTGACATTGGGCGCGGTCGCGGTGACCAGGCTCCCGGTCACCCCCGACTTGGTGGTGTACTGCTTGGCCTTGCTGATCTTGATGGTCTTCTTCGGCATGTGCTGCGCGAACGCGGCCCAGGCCCAGGTGCCCGCCTCGTTACGGGCGTTCAGGTCGGGGTCCGTGGCGCCCTGCGCGCCCCGGGTGCCGGCGCCGGCCAGGCTGTACTTGTCCTCGACGCCGTCCTTGTCGGCGTCGTCGGTGCACCACTTCTCCTTGAGGTCCGCGGGACCGGTGAAGCCGATGAGCGGCGGGGCGTCGTCCTTCTTCTCGTCGTCGAAGTAGGAGAGCACGTCGGGCGCGGACACCTCCCAGTCGCCGGGCACGTCGAACTGGGTGCCCCACTTGGGGTTCGTCACGACCTTCCAGCCCGCGATCTGCGGCTTGGCGTCCTCGCCGCCGCGCGGGTTGTCCTCGGGCGACGCGGAGCCGGACGGCTTGACGGGCGCGGACGACTTCTTGTCGTCGGCGACGTTCTTTCCGTCCTTGTCGTCGTCCTTGTTCAGCACGATGACACCGGTGACCGCGGCGGCCACCACGACCGCGGTCGCCGCGACGATGGCGATGACCGTCGTCTTCTTCTTGTCGTTGCCCGGCTGCGGGTCACCGGGAGGACCGGGCACCGCGTACTGCGGAACGGTCGGCTGCTGGTACGGGTTGGGCTGTCCGTACCCCCCCTGCCCGCCCTGCTGCGGGTAGCCGTAACCGGGCTGCCCCGGCTGGCCGGGCTGCTGGCCCTGCTGCTGATATCCCGGCTGTTGATAGGGATTCGGCTGCTGGTACCCCGGCTGCTGGTACGGGTTCTGGTTCTGGTCCTGCGGGTTCTGCTCGCCCCCGGGCGGCTGCTGTCCTGGCCACATGGCGAGTAACGATAGAGGGGCCCCGCCCGGCGTGCTACGTCCGCCCCCGTGTGCGAACGGTGAAGGAGCGGGCGCGGCCCGGCCGGTGAGTGTCAGGAAGGCATGGCCAAAGCTGTCTACTCATGAGTAACATCCCGTCCATGAGCGCTGAACAGATGACCGCGGGCGAGATGCTCGCCGCGACGGTCCCCATGGTCCGGACCCTCAACCTCGAATTCCTGGAGTCCACCGCCGACCGCGCGGTGGTCCGCATGCCGGACCAGGCCGACTACCACAACCACGTCGGCGGACCGCACGCCGGAGCGATGTTCACGCTGGCCGAGTCGGCGAGCGGCGCCATCGTCATCGCCGCCTTCGGCGACCAGCTCTCCCGGGCCGTACCGCTCGCGGTCAGCGCCGAGATCGGCTACAAGAAGCTGGCCATGGGCGAGGTCACCGCGACCGCCGTCCTCGGCCGCCCCGCCGCCGAGGTCGTCGCCGAACTCGACGCGGGCGAGCGCCCCGAATTCCCGGTGACCGTGGAGATCCGGCGCGCGGACGGCGCCGTGACCGGTGAGATGACCGTGGTCTGGACGCTGCGCCCGAATTCCTGAGCCGTAGCCCCGCATCCGTACGAGAAGGGCCGCCCCGCACCGGCGGCCCTTCTCGCTGTCCGCCTCCGTGAAGCTGAGGGTAGGCTTCCCGGCGGTGCGCCGATGAGTGTCCGGCGGGCGACAGCACATCGACACGGAGGAAACGGCGTTGCACATCCAGGAGTGGCTGGAGACCGTCCCCGCGATCAGCGTCTACATCCTGGTGGGCGCCGTCATCGGGCTGGAGAGCCTGGGTATCCCGCTGCCGGGCGAGATCGTCCTGGTCAGCGCCGCGCTGCTGGCCGCGAGCCACGACGGAATCAACCCCTGGATCCTCGGCGCCTGCGCCACCGCCGGAGCCGTGATCGGGGACTCGATCGGCTACGCCATCGGCCGCAAGGGCGGACGGCCGCTGCTGGCCTGGCTCGGCGGGAAGTTCCCCAAGCACTTCGGCGAGAGCCATATCGCCATGGCCGAGCGCTCCTTCCAGAAGTGGGGCATGTGGGCCGTGTTCTTCGGCCGCTTCGTCGCCCTGCTGCGCATCTTCGCCGGTCCGCTGGCCGGTGTGCTGCACATGCCGTACTGGAAGTTCCTCATCGCCAACGTGCTCGGCGGGATCGCCTGGGCCGGCGGCACCACGGCCGTCATCTACTCGGTGGGCGTCGTCGCCGAGGCATGGCTCAAGCGGTTCTCCTACCTGGGCCTGGCCATCGCGGTCCTGATCGGCCTCGCCTCGATGCTGATCCTGAAGAACCGCGCCAAGAAGGCCGCCGCCGCGCACTCCGCCGAGGCCGCCGAGCCGGATACCGTGCCGGTCGCGGACTGAGCGGCAGCCCTCAGCCCTCGCAGGCCGCGCGGTGGGCCTTGGCCAGCTCCACGTAACCCACCGCGTTGAAGCGGACGCCCTCCAGCTCCTCCCCGGTCAGCTGCCGCTTCACCTTCGCCGGGACGCCCGCGACCAGCGACCCCGGCGGTACGCGCATCCCCTGCGGTACGAGGGCCTGCGCCGCGACCAGCGAGCCCGCGCCGATGTGCGCGCCGTTGAGGACGGTCGCCCCCATGCCGATGAGGACGTCGTCCTCGATGGTGCAGCCGTGCAGGACCGCGTTGTGGCCGACCGAGACCCGCTCGCCGACCGTCACCGTGAAGCCGGGGTCGACGTGGACGCTGCAGTTGTCCTGGATGTTGGAGTCCGCGCCGATCACGATGGGCCCGCAGTCCGCGCGCAGCACCGCCTGGTACCAGAGGCTGGAGCCCGCCGCCATGGTGATGTCGCCGATCGCCACCGACGTCGGGGCGGTGAACGCCTCCGCGTCGATGACCGGCTCCTTGCCGCCGATGCCCATGATCATCGCCTGCTCCGCCATCGCCCGTTCCTCCGTGCTCCGGTGCCGTCGGTCGCCGCCGGGGAAACCGTATGCGACGCGACGGCGCGGCCCCCTGTTGGGGTGAAGATCACAGGCCGGTCCCGCCGCCCGCCCGGTGGGCGCGGCTTACGGTGAGCGCGTGCCGAAGAACCGGAATCCGCTCGCCCCCCTGACCGCCTGGCGGCGGCGCGCCCTGTCCGGGGCCGTCCACCGCTGCTGGCGCTGGGCGCGCGAGGCGGGCGCGGTCACCGCCGAGCACCCCGGGGGGCTGCGGTTCGCCCGGATCGGCGAGGGCACACGCCTGGCGTTCCCGCAGGGCACGGTCTTCGGGGAGCCGTGGATCCGGCTCGGCGACCACTGCATCATCGGCGAACAGGTCACGCTCACCGCGGGCCTCATGCCCGATCTGGACCTCGGGCCGGACCCGATCCTCACCCTGGGCGACGGTGTCGTCCTCGGCCGGGGCAGCCATGTCGTCGCGGACACGACGGTGACCATCGGCTCGGACACGTACTGCGGTCCGTACGTCTACATCACCTCGACCAACCACAGCTACGACGACCCGCACCAGCCGGTCGGCAAGCAGTGGCCCCGGATGGAGCCCGTCTCCATCGGCCCCGGCTGCTGGATCGGCACCGGCGCGGTGATCCTGCCCGGCGCCCGCCTCGGCCGCAACGTCGTCGTGGCCGCCGGGGCGGTGGTCCGGGGCGAGGTGCCCGACCGGGCGGTGGTGGCCGGAGCGCCCGCCCGTGTCGTACGCGACTGGGACCCGGAGAAGGGCTGGCAGCCGCCCCTGCGGACACCGCCCCCGGTCCCGATCCCCGAGGGTGTCACCCCGGAACAACTCCTCGCCGTGGCCCAGCTCGAAGAGGGCTGAAGGCGCTATCCCGTCGCGAGCAGCACCGTGCCCACCAGGGCCAGCCCCGCGCCCGCCGCCTGCACGCGCCGCAGCCGCTCCTTCAGGAACCCGCGCGCGGCCAGCGCCGTCACCACCGGGTAGAGCGAGGCCAGCACGGCGGCGACGGTGACCGGGCCGTGCTGCGCGGCCACGGAGTACGTACCGTTGGCCGCGACATCCGCGAGGCCGACGAACGCCAGCGCCGGAAGCGCCGCCCGGACCGCCGAGGCGCCCCCGTCCTCCGGCAGCGCCCGGCCGCCGCGCCGCACGGAGACGTACAGCGCCCCGCCGCCCACCGCCACGTTGGTGACGCGCTGTACGAGCAGGGCGAGGAACAGCCCGGTCACCGTGGTCGACGCCTCGGCGATCAGCGACATCACGGCCCCGAAGCCGAAGGCCGCCGCCAGCGTCAGCAGGACCGCCCGCCGCTGCACCGGCGCCCCGCGCAGCTGCGGGCCGCCCGCCAGCACGATGCCTACGACGGCCACCGCGACCCCGGCGCCCTGGAGGAGGTCCGGGCGTTCCCCGGCGATCAGCCCGACGCCCACCGGCACGGCGACGCCGAGCGAGCCGAGCGGGGAGACCACCCCCATGGGGCCGAGCGCGAGCGCCTGGTAGAAGCAGAGCATCGCCACCGGTCCGACGACCCCCGCCGCGACCGCGTACCAGAGCCGGGGTCCCGCCTCGCTCCAGCCGCCCGTGACGGTCACGATCACCCCCAGCACCGCCGCCGCGATGCTCTGCGAGACCACGATCACGGTCAGCGCGGGCGTACGCCGGGTCAGCAGACCGCCCCCGAAGTCGGCCAGCCCCCACAGGATGCTGGTGGCCAGGGCGAGCAACGCGGTCATGGGGGCCTCGCAGTACAGTGCGGCGAACGGGTGGGTGCACCACACCGTAGTGCAGGATGATGGACCGCGTCATACAGAATATTGGACGGAATGTGACCGACCTCGATCAGCTGACCCAGTCCCTCGCGCGCAATCTCAAACGCTGGCGCGGTGAACGCGGCTTCACCCTGGACCAGTTGGCCACGCGCGCCGGAGTCAGCCGCGGCATGATCATCCAGATCGAGCAGGCCCGCACCAATCCGAGCGTCGGCACCACGGTCAAGCTGGCCGACGCGCTCGGCGTCAGCATCACCAGCCTGCTCGACTACGAACAGGGCTCCCCGGTCCGCCTGGTCCCCCCCGACCAGGCCGTCCGCCTCTGGTCCACCGACGCGGGCAGCGCCACCACGCTCCTGGTCGGCACGGACGCCCGGGGCCCGTTCGAACTCTGTTCCTGGCGGCTGATGCCCGGCGAGGGCACCCGCTCCGACCCGCACCCCGAGGGCACGGTCGAACTCCTCCACGTCACCGCCGGAACGCTCACGCTCGTCGTCGCCGACACCCCCTACGAGATGGGCACCGGCACCTCCGCCACCTTCGAGGCGCACCACCCGCACGCCTACCGCAACGACGGCACCGAACCGGTCGAACTCACCATGGCCGTAAGCGTTCCGCCCGTCGGATGAGACGGCGCACAGCCCCGCGTACGGCGCTGTTAGCGTGACGCGCATGCGCGCACCCATCGGCTCCTTCGAGGACGCCACCCCCGCCGTCGACCGTCAGGACCTCCTCACCGCGCCGGTGGCCGAGGCGGTGCGCACCGGCTGGGGCGGCATCGATCCCGACCAGGTCCTGCACGTCGACACCGATCCGGAGATCGCCGACACGGCGGCCTTCGTCGCCCACCACGGGGCCGGCCTGCTCGACCACTCGGCGAACTGCGTCGTCCTCTCCGGCAAGCGCGGCGCCGACGTCACCCTCGCCGCCTGCCTGGTCCTGTCGCACTCCCGCGTCGATGTGAACGGCGTCGCCCGCAAGCACCTCGGCCTGCGCAAGGCGCGCTTCGCCTCGATGGACACGGCGGTCGGCGAGACCGGCATGGAGTACGGCGGCATCACGCCCATCGGGCTCCCCGCCGCCTGGCCGCTGCTGATCGACTCCGCCGTCGTGGACGAGGAGTGGGTCCTCATCGGCAGCGGTTCGCGCCGGGGCAAGCTCATCGTGACCGGCAAGGCGCTGGGCGCCCTGCCGGGTGCGGTGATCCTCGACGGGCTGGGCGTGCGCGTCCCCGGGGCGTCCTAGCCGAGCCTCGGGATCTCGATGGCGGGGCAGCGGTCCATGACCATGTCCAGGCCGGCCGCCCGGGTGCGTTCGTACGCCTGCTCGTCCACCACGCCGAGCTGGAACCAGACGGCCCGGGCGCCCTGGGCGACCGCCTCGTCGGCGACCGCGCCCGCCAGGTCGCTGTTGACGAAGACGTCGACCACGTCCACCGGGAACGGGATGTCCGCCAGCGAGGCGTACCCCTCCTCGCCGTGCACCCGCTCGGCCTTCGGGTGCACCGGGACCACGCGCTTGCCGAAGCGCTGAAGCACCTCGGCGACCCCGTAGGCCGCGCGCGAGCGGTTGTTGGAAAGGCCCACCACCGCCCAGGTGTCGCCGGTGTCTTCCAGGATCCTGCGGATCGTCTCCGTGTCTGCGTACATGCACCGCACAACCGGCGGCCCGCCCGGGCCATTCCCGCAGGTGCGCATAGGGTGGCGGGATGCAGGAGGAGTACCGGACCGTCGCCCGCGCGGGCGTGCACGAGAGCGAGATCAACCGGTCCCGCTTCCTCTGCGCGCTCGCCCCCGCGGCCACCGAGGAGGAGGCGCAGGAGTTCATCGCCCGCGTCCGCAGGGAGCACCCGACCGCCACGCACAACTGCTACGCGTACGTGATCGGCGCCGACTCCTCCGTACAGAAGGCGAGCGACGACGGCGAGCCCGGCGGCACCGCCGGAGTCCCCATGCTCCAGATGCTCACCCGCCGCGAGGTCTGCTACGCCGTCGCCGTCGTCACCCGCTACTACGGCGGTGTGAAGCTGGGCGCCGGCGGGCTGATCAGGGCGTACGGGGGAGTGGTCGGCGAAGCCCTCGACGCCCTCGGCACCCGCACCCGCCGCCGCTTCCGCCTCGCCACGGTCACCGTCGGCCACCAGCGGGCGGGCCGGCTGGAGAACGAGCTGCGCGCCACCGGACGGACCGTGCGCGAGGTCCGGTACGCGGCCGAGGTGACCATCGAGATCGCGCTGCCGGACGCCGACGTCGAGGCGTTCCGCCGCTGGCTCGCCGACGCGACGGCGGGCGAGGCGCGGGTGGAGCTGGGCGGCGAGGCCTACGACGACGCGTGACGCGGGCCCGGACCGGCGGGACCTGACGGACGCGCCCCCGGACCCCCGGCGGGATGGGACACTGTGGGGCGTGAGGGCACAGGGGCGGAGGAAGCGCATGCGGACCGGAGCCGGGTCTTGAGGATTCTGCACACATCGGACTGGCACCTCGGCCGGTCGTTCCACCGGGTCCCCCTGCTCGACGCCCAGGCCGCCTACCTCGACCACCTGGTCGCCACCGTCGCCGAGCACGAGGTCGACGTCGTCGTCGTGGCGGGTGACGTGTACGACAGGGCGGTGCCCCCGCTCAGCGCGGTCCAGCTCTTCGACGACGCCCTGCACCGGCTCGCAGGCGCCGGGGTGCCCACGGTGATGATCTCCGGCAACCACGACTCCGCCCGCCGCCTCGGCGTCGGCGCCGGGCTCATCGGCCGGGCAGGCATCCACCTGCGCACCGACCCCGCGCACTGCGCGACGCCCGTCGTCATCCCCGACGCGCACGGCGACGTGGCGTTCTACGGGCTGCCGTACCTGGAACCGGCCCTGGTCAAGGACGTCTTCAAGGCCGAGCGCGCCGGGCACGAGGCCGTGCTGACCGCCGCCATGGACCGCGTCCGCGCCGACCTCGCCGCCCGCCCGGACGCCACCCGGTCCGTCGTCCTCGCCCACGCCTTCGTCGCCGGCGGCGAGCCCAGCGACAGCGAGCGCGACATCACCGTCGGCGGCGTCGCCGCGGTCCCGGCCGGGGTCTTCGACGGCGTCGACTACGTGGCGCTCGGCCACCTCCACGGCTGCCAGGCCGTCACCGACCGCGTCCGGTACTCCGGCTCCCCGCTCGCCTACTCCTTCTCCGAGGCCACCCACCGCAAGACCATGTGGCTCATCGACCTGGACGCCTCCGGGGCGGTCACCGGCGAACGGATCGACTGCCCGGTGCCCCGCCGCCTCGCCCGGCTGCACGGCCGGCTGGACGACCTCCTCGACGACCCCGCGCTCGACCGCCACGAGGACGCCTGGGTGGAGGCCACCCTCACCGACGCGGTCCGCCCCGCCGATCCCATGGCCCGCCTCACCGAGCGCTTCCCGCACACCCTCGCCCTCGTCTTCGAACCGGACCGGGCACCCGACGACCCGGACCTCTCCTACGCCCGCCGGCTGCGCGGCCGCGACGACCAGACCATCGCGGAGGACTTCGTGGCCCATGTGCGCGGCGGCTGGGGGACCGACGAGCGGGAACGGGCGGTGCTGCGGGGCGCTTTCGACCACGTCCGGGTGGACGACGGAGTACGCGAGGTGAACCGGTGAGGCTCCACACCCTCAGCATCACCGCGTTCGGCCCCTTCGGAGCCACCCAGGAGATCGGCTTCGACGCGCTCTCCGCCGCCGGCCTCTTCCTGCTCCACGGGCCGACCGGAGCCGGCAAGACCTCCGTCCTGGACGCCGTCTGCTACGCCCTGTACGGAGCGGTCCCCGGCGCCCGGCAGAGCCCCGGCACCTCCCTGCGCAGCGACCACGCCCCGGCGGACCTGCCGACCGAGGTCCTGCTCGACCTCACCGTCGGCGGGCGCCGCCTGGAGATCACCCGGCGCCCCGCCCAGCCCCGCCCCAAGAAGCGGGGCGGTGGCCACACCACGGAGAAGGCGCAGAGCTGGCTGCGCGAGTACGACCCCGAGGACGGCTGGCGGGCGCTCAGCCGGTCGCACCAGGAGATCGGGGAGGAGATCACCCAGCTCGTCGGCATGAGCCGCGAGCAGTTCTGCCAGGTGGTCCTGCTGCCGCAGGGCGACTTCGCCCGCTTCCTGCGCGCCGACGCCGAGGCGCGCGGACGGCTCCTCGGCCGGCTCTTCGACACCCGGCGCTTCGCGGCCGTCGAGGACCGCCTCGCCGAGCTGCGCCGGGTGGCCGAGGCCCAGGTCAAGGCCGGTGACGACCAGATCCTCGCGCTCGCCCAGCGCATCGCCCAGGCCGCCGGACCCGCCGCCCGCGAGTGCCCGCTGCCGGACCTCCAGCCCGGCGACCCCGGGCTCGCGGACGCGGTCCTCGGCTGGGCCGCGAACGCCCGCAGCGGCGCCGTCGAACGCCACGACATCGCCGCTTCGGTCCTGGCCACGGCGGAGCGACGGCACGCCGCAGCCCGTATCGCCCTGGACGCCGAACGGGAACTCGCCGCGCTCCAGCAGTGGTACGCCGAGACCCGGCACCGCGCCGACGCCGTGGAGACCGGCCGCGGCGCCTGCGAGGAGGCGCGGGACCGCCTCGCGCGCGCCCGCAAGGCGGACCTCGTCGCCCCGGCCCTTGAGCTGCGCGAGGCGGCGGACCGGGCGTACCGGCGGGCGCGCGAGGAGCGGGACGGCGCCCGGGGCCGACTGCCCGAGACCCTGGCCGACGCGGGCGCCGAACAGCTGGCGGCCCTGGAACACCGGCTCCGCGAGGACCTGGGCGGCCTCGAATCGGCCCGGCGCGCCGAGCAGCGGGCCACCGAGATCGCCGAGGAGCGCGCCGCGCTGGACCGGCAGGCCAGGGCCGACGAGGAGCTGGTCCGGGACACCGAGGACTGGCTCGCCGGCTGGGAGTCCACCCGGCAGGACCTCCAGACCCGCCTGGACGCAGCCCTCGAAGCCGCCACCCGCACCGAACTCCTGGCCCGCCGCCTCGACCCGGCCCGCCGCCGCCTGGACGCGGCGCGCCGCCGCGACGCGCTGGCCGCCGAGGTGGCCACGGCCGGGCACGCGCTGACCGATGCGCGGGAACACGCCGCCGCCGCCCACGAACGCCGGCTCGACCTGCGCGAGCGCCGCCTGCGCGACATCGCCGCCGAACTCGCCGCCCAGCTGGCCGACGGCACCCCCTGCGCGGTCTGCGGCGCGACGGCCCACCCGTCCCCGGCCCGGCCCGGCGACGGTCACGTGGACCGCGCGGCGGAGGAAGCCGCCGAACGCGCCCACCGCGACGCGGAACAGGCCCGCGCCTCGGCGGAACAGTCCCTGGCACTGGTACGCGAACGCCACGCGACGGCCCGCGCGGAGGCGGCGGGGGCCGCCGACACCGAGCCGGCCGGGGGCGCGGCGGCCGACGGCGACCCCACCGCCGCCGAACTCGCCGACCTCGTGGACGGGCTCGCCGCCGCGCACGCCGAGGCGTACCGCCTGGCCGCCGGGGCGCACTCCGCGCGGGAAGCGCTCGCCGGGGCCGAGCGGGAGCAGCGGCGGCGCGCCGAGGAGCGGCAGCGGGTCGGGCAGCGGGGCGCCGCGCGGACCTCGCGGCGCGAATCGCTGGACCGGGAGCAGACGGACATCGACGCGGTGCTGGACCGGGCGCGCGGGGGATACCCGAGCGTCGCCGAGCACGCTGCCGTGCTTCAGCGGCGGGTCGCCCTGCTCGCCGGGGCCGGCTCGGCGGTGCGCGAGGAGGAGAGTGCGGCGGCACGGCTGAAGGAGGCCGACGACCGGCTCGCGGACGCCGCGTTCCGGGCCGGGTTCGAGACGCCGGAGGCCGCCGCCGCGACCCTGCTGGACGACGCGGCGCAGCGTACGCTCCAGCACCGCATCGACGCCTGGCAGGCCGAGGCCGCCGCGGTCGCCGACCGGCTCGCCGAGACCGACGCCCGGGACGCCGCGAACCGCCCGCCCGCCGCCCCCGAAGCCGCCCGGGAGCGCTTCGACCGGGCCGACCGCGCGCTGCGCGAGGCCGCCGCAGGCCTGGACGCGGCGCGGGAACGCCGTACCGAACTCGCCAGGCTGTCCCGCCGCGTGACGGACGAGGTGCGCGCCCTCGGGCCGGTGCGCGAGGAGTACGAACGCGTCGCCCGGCTCGCCGGGCTCACCGCCGGCACCTCGGCGGACAACGCGCGCAAGATGCGGCTGGAGTCGTACGTGCTCGCGGCCCGGCTGGAGCAGGTCGCGGCGGCGGCCACCGCCCGGTTGCAGCGGATGTCCTCGGGCCGCTACCAGCTCGTCCACTCCGACGCCCGTACCGGCGGCCGCAGGGCGGGCCTCGGCCTGCACGTGATCGATGCCTGGACCGGCCGCGAGCGCGACACCGCCACGCTCTCCGGCGGCGAGACGTTCTTCGCCTCGCTCGCCCTGGCACTCGGCCTCGCCGACGTCGTGACCGACGAGGCCGGAGGCGTACGCCTGGACACGCTGTTCATCGACGAGGGGTTCGGCAGCCTGGACGACCAGACGCTGGACGAAGTACTCGACGTGCTCGACTCACTGCGGGAACGGGACCGCAGCGTCGGCATCGTCAGCCATGTCGCGGACCTGCGCCGCCGCATCCCCGCCCAGCTGGAGGTGGTGAAGGAGCGGCACGGGTCGGCCGTGCGGCTCCGGGCCGGGGCGGACGGGCTCAGCGACTGATCGGCCGCCCCGGCAGCGGCGAGGAGTAGACGACGCTGGTGGTGACGGAGCCGAGCGCGCCGATCTTCCCGGAGACGCTCTCCAGATGGCTCATCGAGCGGGCCGTCACCTTGAGCACGAAGCAGTCGTCGCCGGTGACGTGATGGGCCTCCACGATCTCCGGCGTGGTCTCCAACAGGTCGTGGAACGGTTTGTAGTTGCCGTTCGGATACCGCAGTCGTACGAAGGCGAGGATCGGCAGCCCGAGCCGCTCCGGATCGACCACGGCCGCATAACCGCTGATCACCCCGGCCTCCTCCAGCCGGCGGACCCGCTCCGTCACCGCGCTCGGCGACATGGCCACCGCCCGCGCCAGCTCCGCGAACGAGGCGCGCCCCTCGCGTTGCAGCACGTCGAGAATGCGCCAGTCGGTGGCGTCCGGGGAATAGTCGCTCATACGGACAGGGAACCGTGGAATCCCCGGCGGATCAAGGCTGCTGCCGGGGATCCCGCCTTCCGGAGCGAGGCCGCCGCTCATAGATTTTCAGGCATGACTCCCCAGCCCGGCGCCGCCCTCGTCGCCCACCCCGTCCTGAGCGTCCCGCCCGCCGAACCGGCCGACGCGGTCGCCTACTTCGGAGCCTCGCTCGCCTTCCACGCCGATGTCTCGGACGTCGCGGCGGCGCTGGCCGCCGGAGGGGACCCCGGCTTCGTCCTGCTCGACTCCCGGTCCGCCGAATCCTGGGACCAGGGACACATCCCGGGCGCCCTCCACCTGCCTACGGCGCTCATCGCCGCGCAGGCGCCCCGGCTCCTCGACCCGGCCGTGCCGGTCGTCACGTACTGCTGGGGCCCCGGCTGCAACGGCGCCACCCGCGCCGCCCTCGCCCTGGCCCGGCTCGGCTACCGGGTCAAGGAGATGCTGGGCGGCTTCGAGTACTGGGCGCGCGAGGGATTCCCGTACGAGACCTGGGAGGGCGAAGGGAAGCGCCCCGCCGACCCGCTGACCGCACCGGCCGGCACGGACGACTGCGGCTGCTGACGACGACCGGCCCCGGGACGGCGCCCCGGGGCCGGCCGCACGCGGTCAGAGCTTCGACAGCTCGTCCACCAGGTCGTCCAGACCCAGCGGACCCTGGGACAGGGCGGCCATGTGCCACGCCTTCAGGTCGAAGGCGTCACCGTGCGCCGCCCGGGCGTTCTCCCGGCCCAGCAGCCAGGCGCGCTCGCCCAGCTTGTAGCCGATGGCCTGGCCCGGCATCGAGAGGTAGCGGGTCAGCTCGCTCTCCACGAAGTCCGCGGGCCGGCCGCTGTGGTTGCCGAAGAACTCCTGCGCCAGCTCCGGCGTCCACCGCTCACCCGGGTGGAACGGCGAGTCGGCCGGGATCTCCAGGCCCACGTGCATGCCGATGTCCACGATCACCCGGCAGGCGCGCATCATCTGTGCGTCCAGATAGCCGAGCCGGCGCTCCGCGTCGGGCAGGAAGCCCAGCTCGTCCATCAGCCGCTCCGCGTACAGCGCCCAGCCCTCGGCGTTGGCGCTGACGATGCCGATCGACGCCTGGTAGCGCGACAGGCTCTCCGCCACGTGCGCCCACTGGGCGAGCTGGAGGTGGTGGCCGGGAACGCCCTCGTGGTACCAGGTGGACACCAGGTCGTACACCGGGAAGCGGGTCTCGCCCATGGTCGGCAGCCAGGTGCGGCCGGGCCGCGAGAAGTCCTCGGAGGGGCCCGTGTAGTACGGGGCGGCGGCGCCGCCGGGCGGGGCGATCCGCGACTCCACCCGGCGGACCCGCTCGGCCAGCTCGAAGTGCGTCCCGTCCAGCGCGTCGATCGCCTCGTCCATCAGGCCCTGGAGCCACGCCTGGACCTCGTCCACGCCCTCGATGTGCTTGCCGTGCACATCGAGATGGGCCAGCGCCTCCCAGGGGCCCGCACCCGGCAGCACCTTCCCGGCCTCGGTCTTCATCTCGGCGAGCAGCCGGTGGTATTCGGACCAGCCGTACGCGTACGCCTCGTCCAGGTCCAGGTCGGTGCCGTTGAAGTAACGCGACCAGCGGGCGTAGCGCTCGCGGCCCACCGTGTCGGACTCGCCCTCGATCTCGGGGGCGTACACCTCGCGCATCCACCTCCGCAGCTCGTCCAGCGCGCCGGTGGCCTGCGCGGCGGCCTCGTCCAGCTCCGCGCGCAGGCTGTCCGGGCCGCCGGCCGCGAAGTCCTGGAAGAAGCCGTTCGTGCCGTCCCCGACCCACTCGTCCAACTGCCCGACGAAGGTGGCGGTGGCGCGCGGACCGCCGTACAGCTTGCGCTCCAGACCGAGCGCCAGGGACTCCTGGTAGCCGGCGAGCGCCGCCGGGACGGCCCGCAGCCGCTCCACGACGGCCGCCCAGTCCTCGTCCGTCTCGGTCGGTGTCACCGTGAACACCTCACGGATCGAGTGCGCGGGGGAGTGCAGGTTGGAGACGGCCCGCAGCGCCTCGTCCGCCTCGTGCACGGCGAGTTCGGCCGTCAGCCGCTCCCGCAGCAGCCGGCCGCAGCGGCGCTCGGAGTCATCGGCGGCCCCGGGCAGCTGCTCCGCCCGGTCCAGCCGGGCGAGCGTGTCCCGGGCCAGCGCGGCCAGTTGTTCCTGGCCGGCGGGGGAGAAGTCGGGAAGGCGGCGCGAGCTTGCCGCGACACCGAGATAGGTGCCGGAGATCGGGTCGAGTTCGATGAAGGCGTCGACGTAGGAGTCGGCGATCTGGCGCGGCAGTGCGCTGCTGGAAGAGTCTGACATGTGGACATCCTCGTACGGAGAGGGCCTCCGCGTCACCATCAATCGGCAGGACGGACCTGACCGGGGACCGGAACCGACGCCCCCGGCACCGGCGGGAGCAGCGGTCCGCACTCCCACTGCTGGAAGATCAACCGCGTCTCCACCCGGGCCACTTCGCGCCGCGAGGTGAACTCGTCCAGCACGAGCCGTTGCAGATCCGCCGTGTCCGCCACGGCCACATGCACCAGATAGTCGTCGGGGCCGGTCAGATGGAACAGGGCCCGGGACTCCGGCAGCGACCTGATTCGCTCCACGAACGGCCCGATCAGCTCCCGCCGGTGCGGCCGCACCTGTACGGAGAGCAGCGCCTCCAGACCCCGGCCGAGCCTGGCCGGATCCAGCCGCAGCTGGTGCCCGAGGATGACACCGGTGCGGCGCAGCCGGGCCACCCGGTCCAGACACGTCGAGGGAGCCACGCCGACCTCGGCCGCCAGCTCCCGGTACGTGGTCCGGGCGTCGTTCTGCAACAGCCGCAGAATGTGCAGATCGACCGTGTCAAGAGCGACGGAATCAGTCATTCGGCGAACGTAGCACGGCCTTTGGACCGCATCTTCCGGTGAGCGTTCAGAGTGCGTGCATGGACAACGAATCCGTGCTGCCGCCCTCGACCACCCCGTCCCGGGCGCTCGCCACCGAAGCCGTGCACGCCGGACGCGACGACCTCGCGGCCCTCGGCCTGCACGCCGCACCGATCGACCTGTCGACCACCTACCCCTCGTACGACTCCCGCGCCGAGGCCGAGCGGATCGACGCCTTCGCGACCACCGGGGCCCGCCCGGACGGCCCGCCGGTCTACGCACGGCTCGACAACCCCACGACCGGTCGCTTCGAAACGGCCCTGGCCCGGCTCGAATCCACCGCGAGCGCGGTGGCGTTCGCCAGCGGCATGGCCGCGCTGACCGCCGTCCTGCTGGCCCGCGCGAGCGTGGGGCTGCGCCATGTGGTGGCCGTGCGGCCGCTGTACGGGTGCAGCGACCACCTGCTGGGCGCCGGGCTGCTGGGCACCGAGGTGACCTGGACGGACCCGGCGGGCATCGCCGAGGCGATCCGGCCCGACACGGGTCTGGTGATCGTGGAGACCCCGGCCAACCCGACCCTGGCCGAGGTGGACATCCGGGCCGTCGCCCACTCCTGCGGTTCGGTGCCGCTCCTGGTCGACAACACCTTCGCGACGCCCGTCCTCCAGCGTCCCGTCGAACTCGGTGCGCGGATCGTGCTGCACAGCGCGACGAAGTACCTGGGCGGGCACGGGGACGTGATGGGCGGGGTCGTCGCGTGTGACGAGGAGTTCGCCTCTTTGCTGCGCCGGGTCCGCTTCGCCACCGGCGGGGTCCTGCACCCGATGGCCGGCTATCTGCTGCTGCGCGGCCTGTCCACCCTGCCGGTGCGGGTCCGGGCCGCCTCCGCGAGCGCCGCCGAACTCGCCCGCCGGCTCTCCGCCGACCCCCGGGTGGCCCGGGTGCACTACCCGGAGATCGGCGGCGCCATGGTCTCGTTCGAGGTGTACGGGGACCCGCATCGGGTGATCGCGGCGGTGCGGCTGATCACCCCGGCCGTCAGCCTCGGCAGCGTGGACACCCTCATCCAGCACCCGGCCTCCATCAGCCACCGCATCGTGGACGAGGGAGACCGGCACGCCTCCGGCGTCGGCGACCGGCTGCTGCGGATGTCGGTGGGCCTGGAGGACGTCGAGGACCTGTGGGCCGACCTGTGTCAGGCGCTGGGCGGCGGCGACCCCGTACGCGGTGGGGCCGGCGCCCGGGTCAACGCTCGGCCTGCTCGTACGGCGGCAGCTGCGGCAGGGTCCGCGCCGGGGTCGCCGCGAGCCGTGCGGTGATCACGAGGGTGCCCTCCTCGATCTGGTAGTCGAGCGGCAGCGAGAGCGCGCGCATGGCGGCCACCATCCCGGTGTTGGACGCCTGGGTGACGGCGTAGACGTTCTCGCAGCCCGCCTCGACGGCCAGCGCCACCAGGCGGGCCAGCAGCTCGGAGCCGATGCCGCGCCGCTGCCACGCGTCCTCGACCAGGAGGGCCACCTCGGTCTCGTCGCCGTCCCAGAGCAGATGGCCCAGGGCCACCAGCTGCCCGGAGGCCGTCTGCACGGTGAGGGTGCGGCCGAAGCGCGGGCTCAGCAGGTGGTCCAGATAGCGGTCGGCGTCCCGGACCGGGCCGTGGTAGCGCAGCCGCAGGGTCTGCTCGGAGCACCGTGCGTGCATCTCCACGGCCGCGTCGAGGTCGGCCCGGTCCGCCCGGCGCACGGTGATCTCGTCGCCCTCGGGCAGCCGGAGCACCTGCTCGCCGCGCGGGACCCGGGGGCCGAGCCGGGCGTCGAGCTCCACCAGCGCACGGGCCCGCGCGAACTCCGTGGGCGTGAACGGCAGATACGGCCGCTCCACGGTGATGACCCCGCCCGACGGGTCGCGCAGCCGCATCACCGTCTCCTCCAGCACCCCTTCGACCGGGGCGGTCTCACCGGTTGCGCGTCCGGTGAACGACACGGCGGGCAGCGAGTGGATCGTGCACCGGCCGAGCAGCTGACGCAGGGCGAGCGGGAGTTCGGCGGCATCCAGGGCGGTACGGGTGGCGAGGCCGAGCACCCGGGTCGGCGCGTCCACCAGGTCGTGGGCGTCGGCCCGCTCCGTCCAGGTGGAGCTGCCCCCGGCGGCGGCGACCGCGCGGGACAGCTCCCGGGCCGGCAGCGACGCGGGCACCCTCAGCAGGAACTCGTCCACGGTGCCCTGCGCCAGCGGGTGTGTCTGGAGCGTGAGGATGTCGATGCCGTGCCGAGCCAGCACGGTGCACAGCGCGGCCAGGCTCCCCGGGACGTCCCGCACCGTGGTCCGCATCCGCCACAGCACGGTCTCGCCGGGGGCGGCGGAGGTGTCGTGGGCGTCGGATGCGGCGGTGGTATCCGGGGCCGGTACGGGGGGCGGGGCGTGGCTGTGGCGCCGTGCCCACCAGGTGTGGAACGCGGCTGTCGCGGTCAACGCCACGGCCGAGGCGATGAGCAGGTAGGGGCCGTCCGGCTGGTGCCCGATCAGGTTGGCGATCGCGTCGGCGACCGCCACCGCCGTGAACAGCGCGGCGAGTTCGATCACGTCCCGCCGCCAGTGGTGGGGGCGGCGGGCACTCTTCGCGGATGTCACATCAGTCATGAATCCACTGTGACCGTACGGTGTTGCCTGATCACGAACGCTTTGTGACCGATGGGTTAAAGGGCGATCGGGCTTCCTGTCGTCGGTTTCGAAGGCGTTGGAGGGGTGTTTCGCAAAGCGCCCGGGGGAGCGGGCGCCCGCGCCGCACGGGGCTCAGCCGGTCCCCGCCCGGCATGCCGTCTCCAGGCGTATCGCCTGCCGCACCAGCTGGGTCGTCCCGCCGCGCGCGGCCGTCTCCGCGAGCCCCGGGACCGGCCCGGTCTTCGGCGGGCCGCTGTGCTCCGCGCACTCCGCCGCCACGGCGAGCAGATCGCTCAGCCCCCGGGGCGCCCGCTCCCGCGCCAGCAGCGCGGGCAGCACCGGCACCAGGACGGACAGGACCGTCCCGTACGCCCCGGTCCCCGCCGCTGTCCGCGCCGCGTCCGCGAGCCGCCCCGGCTTGACCGACTCCCGCTGGATCAGCTGGGCCAGCTCGCCGCCGAGCATCCCCGCGTCCAGTCGGCCCCGGGACGCCAGCACCAGCAGGGCGTCCACCGCCGCGAGCCGGTCCTCCGCGTCCCGGGCGCCGAGCCCGTAGGCCAGGGCGAGATGGATCGCCCCGGCGGCCGGGCCGCCGGTCTCGGCGAGCGCGGGCAGCAGCCAGGTGGTGCCCCGCTGCTCCTCCACGCACGACGCGACGGTGGGCAGCAGCCACGTCGCCAGGGTCTCGCCGTCCTCGGGGAGGATGGCGGTCCAGTGCGGCGACTCCACGACCCAGTGGTAGCAGCGGTGGTCGAGCGGCGCGTGCGGGCTGCCGAGCCAGTGGAAGGAGCGGGGGAACCTGTGCTGGACGAGGCGGTTCCCGTCGGTGGACAGCAGCACGCGGCGCACCGTGGTCACCGTCTGCCGCAGCCAGTCCCGGGCGACGGGCACATCCGTCTCCACATGCCGGGGGAGCACGGTGGCCACCGGCTGGTCCGCCCGGAGCCATTCCGCCAGCCGGTCGCCCTCCGCGGTGCCCAGCGCGGCGGCCCGCTCCGCGGCCTCCTCCTCGCCGGTGCGCCGCACTCGCAGCAGGGCCTGCGCGAAGTCGACGGGCCCGGCCTTGACACCCAGCGCCCGGTACCCGCGCAGCCGCTCGACCAGCTCCGGGGCGTCGATGGCCCCCGTGTGCCAGGTGGGCGTGGCCAGCAGATACGGCAGCCTGCCCGTCCGTACCCCGGCGGCCGCCTCCCACAGGCGGGCGTACACGATCGCGTCGAGGGCCGCGTGGCTGCAACTGCCCGCCGCCGTCCCACGGGTCTGTCCGTCGTGGACGGCGCGCCGCGAGATCCGCCCGAGCAGCGAGGCCGCGACGATGTGCAGGCCGTCGCGGCCGCGGAGCATCCGGCGGTCGGCGTCCTCGGTGGGGACCGAGGTCCACCACTGTCCGGCGAGCGCGGACTCCAGCGCCGTGATCAGCTCCTCCCGGCCGGTGTGGACGTGCCGGATCAGCCCGTCCAGCGCCCGTTCGAACGCGGTGACGTCCGCCTGGTCCGACCGGAGCAGGGCAGCCGTCACCTCCTCGGTGAGCTCCGCCACGGACGCGGCCGACGGGCCGAGGGGGCGCGGGGCCGGGGGCGGCGGCAGGACCTCCTCGTAGGCGGCGATCCCCGGCGCGTCCTCCAGCAGCTCCCCGAACACCGCGCGCGCCGCCTCCCGGTGCACCGGCGCGAGCAGCGAGGCCATCCCGGCCGCCTCCTCGCGAACCTCCGGCGACGCGGCGCGCAGGGCGCGGGCGGCCAGCTTGAGCGCGCGCTCCTGCGCGTCGGTGTCCGGATGCCCGAAGACGTCCGCGATCACCGGCAGCAGCCCCTCCGCCGCCGCAGGGTCCCGGCGCAGCACCTTCCCGAGGTGGACCAACTGGGCGCGGACCAGCTTCTTCTCCGTACGGAAGAGCACCGCGCCGGACACCTCGGCCAGCTGCCGCACCGACAGCGCCCCCTGCGCGTCGAGCCGGACCAGCACCTCCTGGGCGTGCCCGGCCACCGGCGAGGGCCCGTCGGCCGCCATCGCCATCCAGTCGGCGACCCGAGCCGCCTCCTCCTCGGGGGTGGGCCCGAGGCCCCGGACGACCAGCAGGCAGAAGCGGAGATCGGTGTGCTTCCCGCCCCGCAGCAGCCGCGCGGTGCAGCTGTCGAGCAGGGCCGCGCGGTCGAGCCGGCCCTCCGCCACCAGGGCGGCCAGCGCGGCCGGCCAGTACCCGGCGGGGGAGCCGCTGTCGACCCACGCCACCACCGAGGGCAGCTCCGGCAACGTCAGGAGATGCGGCACGAGGACGTCGAGATGGGCGTCCGCCCGCAACACATCGATCAGGGGCTTCTCGGCCCCGCCCTGCCACCGCGCGCTGTTGACCCGCTCCGCCCACGCCCGGACCATGCCGTCCGAGACGGGCAGCGGACAGCCCGCCCGGCGGGCCAACTCCTCGACCAGCCGGTACTCCGCGTCGGACTCCACAGCGCGCGCGGCCAGCCGGCGGGCGAGATCGGCGAGCCAGTCCGGCTCACGGTCGCCCAGCACCTCCAGGACCCACGGATACGGCGAGTGCACCCAGTCCCGCATGTCCCTGGCGCCGAGCCACGTCGCGCAGGCCGCCGCCCCGGTGTGGCAGCCCGCACCGGCCACCAGGATCGCCTTGCGGACCCGGGTGCGCTCGCCCCAGCGCCAGCCCCGGGCCTCCTTGCGCAGGACCTTCAACTCGTCGAGGGCGGCCTTGCGTCCACCTCGGTCGAGCCGGGCCAGCCGGGGCCGGATGTCGTCCATGCGGCCTTCGCGGACCGCGTCCAGCAGGGTGGTCATCGCGCACCTCCGGCGACTGCCGCGCCACGGCGGACCATCCGGACCGCGAGGGCGTGCTTGCACGGGCCCCGGCGGCCCCGGTAGTCCGCCCACCACTGGCAGGTGCAGCTCAGCGCCCCCGACTGCTCACGGACCTGGTAGCGCCGGTCGCCCGAGCGCACCGCCGCCAGCGGGCCGTCCAGGACCACCGCCCCCTCCCGGGCCAGCCGCCGCGCCGCGACCAGCCGGGGGTTGTGGCGCTCGGCCCGGTCCGCGTCGTACGGCAGCTCGCGGTGGAAGTACGCGGCGTCCGCCAGGTCGTAGCCCACCCTCCCGGCCGTGCCCAGCCGGACCAGGGCCGCCCGGACCCGCTCCACCGGAAGGCCCGCCTGCTCCGCCAGCCGCTCCGGCTCGATCCGGGGCTCCCACGCCAGGAGCACCGACACCAGCTCCGCGTCGGCCGCGGCGTCGTCCGTGGCCAGCGCCTCCAGGACCCCGCCCTCGCCGGAGAAGCCGCGCGAGGCGTCGGGCGACAGCGTCAGCGTGAGCCGCATCCCGGGCAGCACGACCTCCCAGGCACTCGCGGCGGCCGCGCCGTCGGCCGGAGGCCCGTACACGCGGAGCGCCGACGCGTACCGCAGCACCCGTTGCAGGGCGGTCAGCCGCTGCGGTCCGGGAAGGCAGACGGCACCGGGCACCGGCCTGGTCGTGGGCCGGAGTGTCCGCCCGGCCGGCACCACCCACCGCGCGCCGCGCGCGGCCGCCCCCGAGGACGCGGGCAGCGACCTCAGGAACCGTACGGCGTCCGCCGCCGGGAGCTCCGCCCGCAGGTCGAAGGCGGCGGACGCCACCTGCGCCTCCGCGAAGCCGCGCAGCCAGCGGTCCGGCAGCGGCACCTTCTTCTCCACGACGGCGCCGTCCGTCGTGGTCACCGCCATCTCCTGCGGGCCCACCCGCAGATGCAGCGGCTCGTCACCGCCCATCCGCGAAAGCGCCTCCCGCAGGGGGTGGTTCACGTCCACATTGGTGGTGCCGTGGCCCGTCTCCACGCCCTCCAGACCCTCGCTGAGCACGTCAAGCCGCGCGTAGACCCCGCAGCAGCCGGAGAACGACTCGAAGCGCAGCCGGTCGCCGTTGCCCGTCACCACCGGGTCCAGGGACGACAGCAGGGTCCGCTGGTAATAGCGCGCGGCGGCGACATCGGCGACGGCGAGCAGCCCCCGCGCCGCTATCCGCGGCGTGGCCAGGAACCCGGAGAAGAACCGGGGGTGCGCCTCGGCGCCAAGCGGTGTGGAGCCGCCTGCCGTCTCCAGGCCGAGCGACCGCCCGGCCTGTGAGGAGGCCAGGACGGAAGGACGTGAGTAGGCCAGGGCCTGCAACGTTCGGGTCATGGAAAAACCGTAGAACCCACCACTGACAATCGGTCATCGCCGCAGGTAAACAGCGCTATTGAGCAAGGGTGGCCAGCGCGCGCACCCCGCGCACGAGGTCGGCCGGCGCCAGATGCGCGTAACCGAGGACGAGACGTACGCAGCCGTCCGCCGGCCGCTCCGTCCCGTACTCGCGCAGCAGCCGCACGGCGACCCCGGCGCCCGCCGCGCGCTCCGCGAACCACTCGTCGGGGCCCCAGCGTCCGGGGAGCCGCGCGATGGCGTGCAGCCCCGCCGCGACCCCGCTCACCTCCGTGCCCGGGAGGTGCTCGGACAGCGCCCGCGTGAGCACGTCACGGCGCTCCCGGTACGCGCGCTGGCAGCGCCTCAGCTGGCGGTCGTAGCCCCCACCGGTCACGAAGTCGGCGAGCACCGCCTGTTCGAGGGAAGGGTTGCCGAGGTCCATCATCCGCTTCCGCTCCACCAGCTCGGCGGTCATCGAAGCGGGCGCGATCAGCCAGCCCAGACGGAGCCCGGGAGCCAGCGACTTGCTGACCGACCCGGTGTACGCGACACGTTCCGGATCGAGGCCCTGGAGGGCGCCGACCGGCGCCCGGTCGTACCGGAAGTCACCGTCGTAGTCGTCCTCGATCAGCAGCCCGTCCACCTCCCGCGCCCACTCCAGGAGCCGGCTGCGACGGGCGGCGGAGTACGCCACTCCGGTCGGGAACTGGTGCGCCGGCGTCGTCACCACGGCCCGCACCCCGGAACGTTTCAGCGGCTCCAGGGCCAGGCCCTCGTCGTCCAGCGGGACCATGGCGGTCGCCACCCCGGCGGAGGCGAACAGCGCCGTGTGCTCCGGGCTTCCCGGATCCTCCACACCGACCGTGCGCACCCCGCGCCCGCGCAGGACGAACCCGAGCAGCGTCGTCGCCTGCGCGACCCCGGAACACACCAGCAGCCGTTCCGGATCGGCGACCACCCCGCGCCGCCGCGTCAGCAGCGCGGCCAGGGCCACGCGCAACTCCGGCAGACCGCGCGGGTCCGGGTAGCCGAGCGCGCCGTGCGGCAGCCGACCGAGCACCGAGCGGTGCGCGGCGGCCCAGGCGCTGCGCGGGAAGAGCGAAAGATCCGGCGTGCCCGGACGGAAGTCGACGCTGACACCACGGGCGCGCGGCGCCAGATCCCGCGCACCGCCCGCCGCCGCCCGCGCCGACCCGCTCACCCAGGTCCCCGAGCCCCGCCCGCTGCGCAGATAGCTCTCCGCCGTCAGCTGCTCGTACGCCTCGGTCACCAGGCCGCGCGAGACCCCCAGATCGGCGGCCAGTTCACGGCTGGCCGGCAGCCGGGTTCCCGGAGCCAGACGGCCCGAGCGGACCGCCTCGCGCAGCGCCGACTGGAGCGCCCGGCCCCGGCCGCGCGCCGGAGCCGACGCCACCGGAAGCAGCAACTCCCATGCCGTCGAGCCGGATTCACGGTCCCCGACAGGCGAATTGGTCCCCGAAGCTGTCATGGAAGTGGACCTTAAACCGAACCACCGCGCTCCCTAGCGTCGGTCCCATGAACGTGACCTCTCTGCGCGGCGCCCTGCTCGCCGCCTTCGCCTGCGTCCTCGTCGGCGCCTCCTTCACCGCCAACAGCGTCCTCGGCGACTACCCCTACGCGGGCGGCCAGGCGCTCCGCTACGGCCTCGCGGCGCTCCTCCTGCTGCCCCTGATCCACCGCCCCGGCGAACCCCGCCCCGCCGCCACGCTCCGCCTGCTCACCGGGCGGCAGTGGGGGCGCCTCGCCCTGCTCGCCGCCGTCGGCATGGTCGGCTTCAACCTCGCCGTCCTGGCCGCCGAACGCTCCGCGGAACCCGCTGTACCGGGCGTCTTCGTGGGCTGCGCCCCGATCCTCGTCGCCGTCCTCGTGCCCCTGCTGGAAGGACGCAGGCCCACCCGCCCCGTGCTGTACGCGGCGGGGCTGGTCGCCGCCGGGGCGTTCACCGTCCAGGGCTGGGGGCGCACCGACCTGAGCGGCCTCCTGTGCTCCGTCGGCGCGCTGGCCGGCGAGGTGGGCTTCGCCGTGATCGCGGTGCCGGTGCTGCGCCCGCTGGGCCCGAAGCTGCTGTCCGCGACCGTGTGCGCGATCGCGGCGGCCGAGTCGACGGTCCTCGGCCTGGTGCTGGACGGCGGCGGCTTCCTGCGCGTGCCGACCGGGGCCGAGGCGCTGGCGCTGGTCTGGCAGGCGGCCGTCGTGACGGTCATCGGCTTCGTCTGCTGGTACATGGGCATGCAGCGCATCGGCGCCGAGCGCGCCACCCTCTTCTCCGGCCTCATCCCGGTCTCCGCAGCGCTCACCGCCCCGCTCGTCGGCACCGGTTCCTACGGCCTCGCCCAGGCCGCCGGGTCCTGCCTCGTCGGCCTCGGTGTGGCGATCGGCTCGGGAGTGCTGGGGCGGCGCGGAGGTACGGCCCCGCAGGCGGAAGCCCCTGCTCCGAAGGCGGACACCGGGCCGCGCGCGGTGCGCCGGTCCGCGAACGTCCTGTGAACGCTGTGCGGCACACCGTCCATTCACAGGGTCTCCGGCGCACGATTGGTCTTGACCAAGGGGTTGCGCCGTCCTATGGTCTCAACGTTAAGACAGGAACCTTTAATAAATAACGTCGCGGAATAAGCCGCTGGGCGATTGCGGAGGACAGGGTGGGGACCACGCAGCTGGAAACGGTGCAGGAGCCGAAGTACTGGCACCTCAAGACCGTGCTCAGTGAGGCACTCGACTCGGACTTTGCGGTGGGGGAGATCCTTCCCAACGAGCGTGAGCTCGCCGCCCGGTTCGGCGTCGCCCGGGCCACGCTCCGGCAGGCCCTGGAGCAGCTCGAACTCGAAGGCAGGCTGCACCGCCGCCGGGGCGTCGGGACCACGGTCGCCCCGCCCCGCGTCGGCGTGGCCGTCTCCACCGCCCGCAACGACTGGAACGACGGCGGGGCCGACACGGCCTGGCAGCCGGTGGACTGCGAGAGCGCTCCCGCCCCGGCCGCCGTCGCCGCGCAGCTGAACGCCGGCGCCGAGGAGCCCGTGCACATCGTGCGCCGCATCCGCACGAGCCACGGCCAGGTGGTCGCCGCCGAGCTGCTCTACGTGCCGTCCGCCTCCGTGCCGGAGCTGTCCGGGATAGACGCCCCGTCCGGCGCGGCCCGCGCCCGCAACGTCGTCCGCGAACTGCACCGCCTCGGCCTCGACGGCCAGGACCGCTCCGTCGAGCTGGGCTCCGCCCGCGCCGACGACGCCCGGGAGCTGGACCGGCTCCCCGGTGCCCCCGTCCTCGTGGTCACCACCCGCTACCTCGCCGCGGGCGGCACGGCGGCGGTCTCGGTCGCCACGTACCGGGCCGACACCTGCCGGCTCACCTTCGGTGACTCGGGCGACCTGGAGATCAGCCACCCGGTCCAGGAAGAGCGCCAGGCTTCCTGAGCCCGGGCACATGCCCGCACCCACGGCCCGTCGCGCTCAGCGGCGGGCCGTCACCGTTCCCTCGACCGCGAACAGCTGCTCCTCCACATGGTCGAGCGCGAGCCGCAGCGCACCGGTCGCCACCGCCGCCTCGCCCAGGAGCGACAGGCACACCCGGGGCGGGCGCAGGCAGTAGCGCGCCAGCTCGCCCCGCAGCGGCTCCAGCACCCCGTCCAGACCGGCCGCCCAGCCCCCGACCACCACCAGTTCCGGGTCGAGCGCCAGCACCAGCGCCGCCACGTCGTGAACCAGCCGCTGGATGAACCGCTCCACCGCGGCCTGCGCCTGCTCGTCCCCGTGCCGCGCCTTCGCGAAGACCGCGGCCACCGCCTGCTCGTCCAGCGGGTCCAGCGGGGTGTCCGTCGTGGACAGCAGGTGCTCCGGCGTCACGTCCCGGCCGAGCAGGTGCAGCGCGCCGATCTCCCCGGCCGCGCCGCCGAACCCCCGGTGCAGCCGCCCCCCGATCAGGGAACCGGCGCCCGGGCTCAGCCCTGCCAGCACGAACACGATGTCGTCGGACTCGGTGGCCGCGCCCTTCCAGTGCTCGGCCACGGCGGCGGCGTTGGCGTCGTTCTCCACGAGGACCGGGCAGCGGAAGGAGCGCCTCAGCCTTTCGCCCAGCGGCAGGCCCGTCCAGTCCGGCAGCGCGGTGCCCAGCCGCACGGTCCCGTCGGCCTCCACGATGCCCGGGCTGCCCACGCCGACCGCGCGCAGGCTGCTGCGTGCCACGCCGGTACGACGCAGGACGTCGGCGACCACGGCCCGGACCCGGTCGAGCCGGTCGTCGGCACCGGCGGTCTCCGGCACCTCGCGGGAGCCGGCGCCGATGATCCTGCCGTCCAGCCCCGAGAGCAGGGCGGAGACACGGTGCGGGCCGATCTCGATACCCAGCAGGTGCCCGGCCTCGGCCCGGAAGCGGAAGCGGCGGGCGGGACGGCCCTGTCGTCGGGCCTCGGGTCCGTCCGGGGCGCACTCGACGACCAGCCCCGCCTCGAAGAGCCCCTCCACGACGCCCTCGACCGTCGGGCGGGACAGGCCCGTGATCCGGGTCAGGTCCGTGAGGGTCGAGGAGGAGGCGCCCCGGAGGGCATGGAGTACCACCGCGGAATTGATCCGCCGCAGCAGCGAGGGATCCCCGCCGGTCAGCCGGCCCACGGTGTGTCCTCCCAGCTCGTGCGCATGTCAGGCGGATGGTACTCGCTGCTCAGGGGGAGAGCGACCGTGGGCTGCGGTGCTGTTCGCGAGCGTCCGGGATCAGGCCGGAGCGACGAACCCGGACTCGTACGCGGCGATCACCGCCTGGGTGCGGTCACGCGCGCCCAACTTCGCGAGCACCGCGCTGACATGGGTCTTCACCGTCTCCACTCCCAACACGAGCTTTTCGGCGATCTCCGCATTGGTCAGGCCTCGGGCCATCAGCCGGAGCACCGTCGACTCACGCTCGGTGAGCGCGGCCCGCTTCAGTGCAGCGCGCGCCTTGCTCGTGCCGTACTCGGCGGCGAGCTGCCGGACCGCCGCCGGGAACAGCAGGGACTCGCCCTCCGCCACCAGCCGGACCGCATGGACGATCTCGGCCGGCCGGGCCCGCTTGAGCAGGAAACCGTCCGCCCCCGCGCGCAGCGCCTCGTAGACGTACTCGTCGTTCTCGAAAGTCGTCACCACCAGGATTTTCGGAGGTTCGGGCACCGTACGCAGTACCACCCGGGTGGCCTCTATACCGTCCATGAGCGGCATGCGGACGTCCATCGCCACCACATCGGGGCGCAGTTGCCGTACCAGGGGGATGACCGCGGCGCCGTCCCCCGCCTCACCCACCACCTCGATATCGGGCTGGGCCTCCAGAACCGCCCGCAGTCCCGCGCGGACCAGGGGCTCGTCGTCGACCAGAAGAACGGTTACCGGCATCGTGTCAGCCTATTCCGTGCAGCGGGAGGCTGGCGTGCACCGTCCACTCCCCGTCCGAGGGCCCTGTCCTGGCCCTTCCGCCCAGGAGAGCCGCGCGCTCCCGGATGCCCCGCAGTCCGCTCCCGCTGCCCGGCGCTCCGGGGGAACCCATGAGCGGATTGCTCACCTCCAACTCCAGCCGGCTGTCCGCGACCCGGATGCGGACGCGGACCGGGACCGCTCCCGAGTGCCGCAGGACGTTGGTGAGGGACTCCTGAAGGATGCGGTAGCCCTCCCGGGACACCGGCCCCGGCACCAGCTCCAGTGGCCCGGTCACCTCGGCGTCGACCTCGGCACCGGACCCCCGAGCGGAATCGAGCAGGCGGTCGGCCTCGGTCAGGGACGGCCGCTTCCCGGGAGGTGCGTCCGTCTCGCGCAGTACCCGCAGCACCCTTTCCAGATCCTCCAGGGCATTCCGGCCCGTCTCCTCGATCACCGCCAGGGCCCTGTCGGTGAAGGCCGGATCCTGTGCGGCCCTCGCCGCCCCCGCCTGCACCACGGCCACGGTCAGCGCGTGCCCGATCGAGTCGTGCAGTTCGCGGGCGATCCGGTTGCGTTCGAGGAGCTGCTCGGTGCGCTCCTCCAGTGCGGTCAGGCGCTGCACCGGTGTCGGACCGAGCAGCCACCGGGCTGCTGCGGTGATGATCTCGCCGCAGCTCACCACCACGGCGAACAGCATCACGACGGGGACGGGCGCCAGCACCGCGGCCCACCAGTGCGTCCCCAGCCCGACGGCGAACCCCGGCCCGGACGGCGCCGTGCCGAAGGAGGACCGGACGAGGTCGACGGTCGTCGTCGACAGCGTCACCAGGGCGAGGCCGGCGAGGCCCGCACCGAGCAGTCGTATCTCCAGCCAGAGAGCGGTCCTCCAGCGCTCCGACCACGAAGTCGACGGGGCCACGGAGATGGAGGCATCCGGAGCACCGCGTTCCGCGGGAGTGAGCAGCAACTGCGCCTGGATGCCCTCCGCGAGGCGCATCCCCGGCATCAGGCCGACCATCGCCGCGAGAAGCATGGGAACCCAGGGCGTCTCCATCGAGATGAACAGCCACACGCTCACGACCGCGGCGGGCATGAGCAGGTGCAGCCAGCGGGTGTACGTGACCGAGCGGGTCAACGGGCGAAGGAAGCGGCGCATGCCGCCATCGTGCCAGTGGACCGGGCACGCCAACTCCCCCGAGCGAGGGAGGTGATCCACACGCGCGGGGGAGGAAGGGAGCCGGCCCCGGCGGCGAGGCTGAGGGCATGACCAGCATCGATGTCCACGAGCTCACCAAGGACTACAGCGGCACCCGTGCCGTGGACCATCTCACCTTCCAAGTACGGCCGGGCCGCGTGACCGGCTTTCTCGGCCCCAACGGCGCCGGGAAGTCCACCACCATGCGGCTGTTGCTCGGCCTCGACCGTCCCACGAGCGGCACCGCGACGATCGGCGGACAGCCGTACGCGGCACTGCCCGAACCGATGCGGCACGTCGGGGCCCTGCTCGATCCGCAAGCCGCCCACGCGGCGCGGACGGCACGCGACCACCTCCTGGCCCTCGCCGTGAGCAACGGCCTCGGCGCGAACCGGGTCGGAGAGGTGCTGGACGAGACAGGTCTCGGGCACGTAGGCGGGCGAAGGATCAGGACGTTCTCCCTCGGCATGCGCCAGCGCCTCGGTATAGCGGCCGCGTTGCTCGGGGACCCGGCGGTCGTCATGCTGGACGAGCCGTCGAACGGGCTGGATCCCGAAGGCATCGTCTGGATCCGCGAACTGATGCGGAGACTCGCCCGCGAAGGGCGCACGGTGCTGGTCTCCAGCCACCTGATGAACGAGACGTCCTCGTTCGCCGACCATCTGATCGTCCTCGGACAGGGGCGGCTCCTCGCAGACCTCCCGATGCGTGCGTTCCTGGAATCCCGCAGCCGGCCCCGAGCGAGGGTGCGTACGACCGAACCCGCTCGCCTCGCCGAGCTCCTGGCCCGTGAGGGGTACCGAGTCGCGCCGGGCGAGGACGGCCGATGGACGGTCGAGGACGTCAGAGCAGAGGAGATAGGTGCGATGGCAGCAAAGGAAGGCATTCCGATCACGGAGCTGATGGACGAGCACACCACCCTGGAGCAGGCCTACCTCGACCTCACCGCCGACGCGACGGAGTTCGCGTCCGCCGGCCGACAGGAGGTCTGACCATGCCGGGCACCGCTGTTCTGCACTCGGAATGGATCAAGATCAGGTCGGTGCGGTCCGTGTTCGGATCGCTGGCAGCCATCCTTCTCGTGACAATGGCGATTACCGTGCTCACCGCCGCCACTGTCGGCCAGGCGGAGGCGGACGACGCCGACGCGGAACTGCTCTTCCGGGCCTTCTACGCCCTGAACTTCGGCCAGATCGCCGCCATAGGCTTCGGTGCGACGGCGGTTTCGACCGAGTACGCCAACGGCGCGCTGCGCATGTCGCTCGCCGCGGTCCCCGACCGCACCCGCTTCTTCGCGGCGAAGGTGTCCCTGATCGGCGCCGCAGGGCTGGGAGCAGGGCTCGTCACCAGCTTCGGCGCGTTCCTCGTGGGCCAGCTGTTCATGGGGGAGTACGCGATAGGGCTGGGCGAACCGGGCGCACTGCGTGCGGCGTTCGGCGGAGGGCTCTACCTGGCGCTGATGGCGCTGTTCGCAGCAGGTCTGACGTTCCTGTTGCGAAGCGCGGTCGCTGTCCTCAGCATGCTCATACCGTTCATCCTCATCGTCTCGTTCGTGGTCGGAGATGTCGCCGGCAGCGCGGCGGACTACTTGCCGGATCGGGCCGGGCAGTTGATCCTGCACCAGCACGTTGAGGGCGGCCTCGGCCCCTGGGCAGGGCTGGCCGTCACCGCAGCCTGGGCCGCCGCGGCCCTGCTCGGCGGCTGGTGGGCGTTGAAGCGCCGGGACGCCTAGAACCCGATCGACAAGCCCTGATCCGAAGGAAGGGCTCCAGCCAGGCTGGTTCGCGGGTACGAGGTGGACCAAACCGTCTCAAAGTACGGAGAGCGGCCCCGATTGTCAGTGGGGGGAGGTTTACTGACGGCATGACCACCGCACATCACCTCCGCCTCATCGACGGGATGCGCACCCGAGAGTTTCCCGAGGAACGGGTCCGGTCGGATTCGGGAGTCAGCGGTCCCGGTTACCACACGGCGTTCCTGTACGTGGACGATGTCTGGGAGGACGACGAGGCGGGCCGGCTGGAGCGCCGCGCCCAGTGCCTCGCGGACCACGAGGCGTTGGTCACCCTGCTCGGCAGCCGCTGGGGCGAGCCGCAGCTGGTCAGTCTGTTCAGCGCCCAGGAGCGGATGCTCGCCGGTGAGGAGATACCGCAGCCGTGGGCGGACACCGCCGCGGGCTGCGAGTATCTGCGCCTCTGGTACATCGAGGAGCGCTGGATAGCGCTGGCGCTCTACCTGGAGGAGGGCGGCTCCGGCTGCGAGCTGAGCGTGGTCGTGACGGAGACCGACCCGCCCTGAGGGCCGTCGGCCTCCACGGCCGCGCGCAGCCGGGCGTACTCCTCGGCCATCGTGGCGGCCGTCCAGTGCGCGTTGAGGCCGCTGGGGTTGGGAAGTGCCCAGACCCGGGCCCCGCCGACCGTCCGCTCCTGCGGGCCGATCCGGGCCCGGCGCTCGCCGAACGCGGTGCGGTACGCCGTGATGCCGACGACGGCCAGCCACTGCGGGCGCAGCCGCTCGACCTTGGCGGTCAGGATCCGCCCGCCCTCCCGGTACTCCTCGGCGGACAGCTCGTCGGCCCGGGCGGTGGCCCTGGCGACGACGTTGGTGATGCCGAGCCCGTGGTCGAGCAGTTGGGCCTGCTCGGCGGGGGCCAGCCGGCGCGGGGTGAAGCCCGACAGATGGAGGACCGGCCAGAAGCGGTTGCCGGGGAAGGCGAAGTGGTGGCCCGTCGCCGCCGTCGTCAGGCTCGGGTTGATCCCGCAGAACAGGACGCGCAGGCCGCCCGCGACCACGTCGGGAACGACGCGGTCGCGGGCGGCCTGGAGCTCTTCGGGCGTCATCCGCGAGGACGGTTCGGCCGGATCGCGGTCAGAGGATGGAGCCGGGCGCGTAGCCGGCGGCCTCGGGGTGCTGCTTGGTGATCTCCTCGATGCGCGCGACGAGCGCGGTGACCTGGTCGCCCGCGGCCCCCGTGAAGGAGAGCTTGTCGGCCATCAGCTCGTCCAGCTGGGCGCGGTTCAGCGGGATGCGCTCGTCGGCCGCGAGCTTGTCCAGCAGCTCGTTGCGCTCGGTGCCCTGCTCGCGCATGGCGAGGGCGGAGGCGACGGCGTTCTCCTTGATGGCCTCGTGGGCGACCTCGCGGCCCACGCCGGCGCGCACCGCGCCCATCAGGACCTTGGTCGTGGCGAGGAACGGGAGGTAGCGGTCCAGCTCGCGGGCCACGACGGCCGGGAACGCGCCGAACTCGTCCAGCACCGTCAGGAACGTCTCGACCAGCCCGTCGAACGCGAAGAACGCGTCCGGCAGGGCCACCCGGCGGACCACCGAGCAGGAGACGTCGCCCTCGTTCCACTGGTCGCCCGCCAGCTCGCCGGTCATCGAGGCGTAGCCGCGCAGGATGACCATCAGGCCGTTGACTCGCTCGCAGGAGCGGGTGTTCATCTTGTGCGGCATCGCGGACGAGCCGACCTGGCCCGGCTTGAAGCCCTCGGTGACCAGCTCGTGGCCGGCCATCAGCCGGATGGTCTTCGCCACCGAGGAAGGCGCCGCCGCCAGCTGGACGAGCGCGGTCACCACGTCGTAGTCGAGCGACCGGGGGTAGACCTGGCCGACCGAGGTGAAGGCGTGCGCGAAGCCGAGGTGAGAGGCGATGCGCTCCTCAAGCTCGGCGAGCTTCCCGGCATCGCCGCCCAGCAGGTCCAGCATGTCCTGCGCCGTGCCGACCGGGCCCTTGATGCCGCGGAGCGGGTAGCGGCCGAGGAGGTCATCGAGGCGGCCGTACGCCACCAGCAGCTCGTCGGCCGCGGTCGCGAAGCGCTTGCCGAGGGTCGTGGCCTGCGCGGCCACGTTGTGGGAGCGCCCGGCGACGACCAGCTCGCGGTACTCGGCGGCCAGCTTGCCGAGGCGGGCCAGGACGGCCACCGTGCGGTCGCGCATCAGCTCCAGGGAGAGCCGGATCTGCAGCTGCTCGACGTTCTCGGTGAGGTCGCGCGAGGTCATGCCCTTGTGGACGTGCTCATGGCCGGCGAGGGCGTTGAACTCCTCGATCCGGGCCTTCACATCGTGCCGGGTGACCTTCTCGCGCTCGGCGATCGAGGCCAGGTCGACCTGGTCGAGGACGCGCTCGTAATCGGCGAGGGCAGCGTCGGGCACCTCGATCCCGAGGTCCTTCTGGGCGCGCAGCACCGCCAGCCACAGCCGGCGTTCCAGCTTCACCTTCTGCTCGGGGGACCAGAGGACGGCCAGCTCCGTGGAGGCGTAGCGGCCGGCCAGGACATTGGGGATGCGAGGCTTCGCAGACACAGCAGTCACGTGTACGGATTCTACTGGCGGTTTGTGCAGCTCAGCGCCGAGGTCCGGTTTGTGCGTTGCTACGAACCGGACGCGTCCCGCGCCTTCCGCTCACCGGACTCCACCTGCCGCCACGTCGCCACCGGTTCCGCCCAGCCGTCCTCCTCCGGGGACACCCAGAAGCCCCGCCCCAGCTCGGCGTCGAACTGCGCCCCGGCCCGTCCGTCGCCGGACGAGCGCCCCGTGAGCCGCCGGCCGATCCAGGGCAGCAGGTGCTGCCGGGCGAAGCGCGCGTCCTCCACCCGCCGGGCGGCCCAGCGCGCCGGGGCCGAGTCGGGCAGTGGGGCCCGCCAGTCGCTCTCCGGCGGCAGCCCGAGAGTCTGCCAGACCGCCTCGGCGACCCGGCGGTGCCCCTCGGCGGTCAGGTGCAGCCGGTCGACGTCCCACATGCGCTGGTCGGCCAGCGCCGGGGCGCCGTACAGGTCGACCACCACCGCGTCGTGCCGGGCGGCCAGCTCGTCCACCAGCGCGAACAGCTCCTCCATGCGCGGCCGGAACCGGTCGAGCACGGGCCCGTTGCGGCCGGGGCTGCGCATCAGCACGAGTTGCTTGCACGACGGTGCCAGGCGCTCGACCGCCTCCTCCAGGCGCCCGCGCACCATGCCCATGTCGCACTTGGGGCGCAAGGTGTCGTTGAGGCCGCCGACCAGCGTCACCACGTCCGCCCGCATGGCCGCCGCCACATCCACCTGCTCGTCCACGATCTGGGCGATGAGCTTCCCGCGTACCGCGAGATTGGCGTACCGGAACCCCGGCGTACGGGCGGCGAGCCGGGAGGCGAGCACATCGGCCCAGCCCCGGTACGAGCCGTCGGGCAGCAGGTCCGACATGCCCTCGGTGAACGAGTCGCCGACCGCGACCAGACTGGTGTATGAGGCATTGATTTCCATGGCGATGCGATCGTATCGCGGTGCCGTACGGCACCGACGGGCGCTGGGCGGCTCCGGACCGGGGCCCGGAACCGCCGTGGCTCAGCGGCTCTGCGGCCGTCCCACCAGCTCCCGGAGCACGTCCTCCATCGTGACCATGCCCGCGAGCCTGCCGTCCTCGTCCAGGACCGCCGCCAGGTGCGTACGGCTGCGCCGCAGCGCCGTGAGCGCGTCGTCCAGCGGTGTCGCCGCCCGGACCCGGGCGATCGGCCGCATCGAGGACACCGGGAACGGCATGTCGCGTGGGAAGACGTCCAGGGCGTCCTTCACATGGAGATAGCCGAGGATGCGCTGCTCCGCGTCCATCACCGGGAAGCGCGAGAAGCCCGTCTCGTACGAAAGCCGCTCCAGCTCCTCCGGTGTCGCTCCGACCCGGATGTACATCACCCGGTCGACCGGCAGCACCACGTCCCGCACCGGGCGGCGGCCCAGCTCCAGTGCGTGGTGCAGGCGCTCGGCCGCCCGGTCGTCCACCAGCCCGGCGTCACCGGCGTCCTTCACCAGCCGCGCCAGCTCGTCGTCCGAGAACGTCGCCTCCACCTCGTCCTTCGTCTCCACCCGCAACAGCTTCAGCAGGGCGTTGGCGAAGGCGTTGATCGCGAAGATCACCGGGCGCAGCGCCCGGGCCAGCGTCACCAGCGGCGGACCGAGCAGCAGCGCGGACCGCACCGGCTCGGCCAGCGCGATGTTCTTGGGGACCATCTCGCCCAGCAGCATGTGCAGATAGGTCGCCACCGACAGCGCGATCACGAACGACACCGGGTGGACCAGGCCGTGCGGCACGCCCACCGCGTCGAAGACGGGTTCCAGCAGATGCGCGATCGCGGGCTCGGCGACGATACCGAGCACCAGGGTGCACAGCGTGATGCCCAGCTGAGCCGCCGCGAGCAGCGCCGAGACGTGTTCGAGGCCCCAGATGACGCTGCGCGCCCGCCGGTTCCCCTGCTCGGCCTGCGGCTCGATCTGGCTGCGGCGCACCGAGATCAGGGCGAACTCGGCGCCGACGAAGAAGGCGTTCACGACCAGCGTCAGCAGACCGATGAAGAGCTGTACGGCGGTCATCGCTCGTCCTCCGACGGCTGGTGGGAACCGGTCAGCGGTGCGTGCAGCAGCGCCCGGGCGGCGCGGCGCCCGGAGGCGTCCACCACGTCGAGCCGCCAGCCGGCCAGCTCGATCGAGTCGCCCACGGCCGGGATGCGGCCGATCTCCGTGGCGATCAGGCCGGCCAGGGTCTCGTACGGGCCGTCCGGCACCCGCAGCCCGATCGTCTCCAGCTGGTCCGTACGGGCGGCGCCGTCCGCCGACCACAGGACGCGCCCGTCGGCGTCCTCACCGGCCGGGGCCAGGTCCGGCGTCTCGTGCGGGTCGTGCTCGTCGCGCACCTCGCCGACGACCTCCTCCACGATGTCCTCCAGCGTCACGACGCCCGCCGTGCCGCCGTACTCGTCGATCACGACCGCCATCGCGAGCTTGCCGGACAGCCGGTCGAGCAGCCGGTCCACGGTCAGCGTCTCGGGGACGAGCACCGGCTCGCGCAGCATCTCGGAGACCCGCTTGCGGGGCCGCTCCTCGGCCGGGACCGCCAGCACGTCCTTGATGTGGGCGACGCCCACGACGGTGTCGAGGCTGCCCCGGTAGACGGGGAAGCGGGAGAGGCCGGTGGCCCGGGTCGCGTTGGCGACGTCCTCGGCGGTCGCGCTGACCTCCAGGGCGGTGACCTGCACGCGCGGGGTCATCACGTTCTCGGCGGTGAGCTCCGGGAGGTTGAGGGTGCGGACGAACAGCTCGGCGGTGTCCGCCTCCAGCGCGCCCTCCTTGGCGGAGTGCCGGGCCAGCGCCACCAGCTCCTGCGGGCTGCGGGCGGAGGCCAGCTCCTCGGCCGGTTCGAGCCCGAAGCGGCGCACGATCCGGTTGGCGGTGTTGTTGAGGTGGCTGATGAAGGGCCGGAAGACGGCCGTGAAGGCCCGCTGCGGGGTGGCGACCGTCTTCGCCACCGCGAGCGGCGAGGAGATGGCCCAGTTCTTCGGGACCAGCTCGCCGACGACCATCAGGAACACCGTGGACAGGGCCGTGCCGATGACGAGCGCGACGGACGAGGCCACACCGGGCGAAAGCCCGACGGCCTCCACCGGACCCCGGATCAGCTTGGCGATGGACGACTCGGAGAGCATGCCGACGACCAGATTGGTGACGGTGATCCCGAGCTGCGCCCCGGAGAGCTGGAAGGTGAGGCTGCGGACCGCCTTCATGGCGCTCGCGGCACCGCGCTCGCCCTGCTCGACGGCCCGCTCCAGCTGACCGCGCTCCACGGTGGTCAGGGAGAACTCCGCCGCGACGAAGGCGCCGCACGCGAGCGACAGCAGTACCGCAACGAGCAGCAGAAGCACTTCGGTCATCGGTTCACCTCCGTCCCATGATCGGGCAGGGACCGGCGGACCGCGCGATGTCGGTGGCTTCTGGGACTGGGAGGCTCGCCCATGGGCGGACGCTCACACCTTTCGTCGGAGGGGCGGGACTGCCTCCCCATAGTAAAGGATCGGCAAAGTCGTCGGGTGTGGCCGGTCACCTGCCCCCTGTGCCCGGCCCGAGCGGCTTCACCCACCGCCGCCAGTGGTTCTCGCGGTGGTAGCCGGCCGCCTGCCAGGCGTGGTGCGCCCGCTCGTTCTCCTCCAGGACCATGGCGTCCACCCGCCGCCCGCCCAGCGCGGCGAAGCGCTGCTCCGCCGCATCGAGGAGCGCGGTCGCGATGCCCTGCCGGCGGTGGTCCGGGTGGACGGCGAGCCGGTAGGCCGAGCACCGCCAGCCGTCGAAGCCCGCGATCACGGTCCCCACGAGCACCCCCTCCCGTTCCGCGAGGAGCAGCGCCCCCGGATCGCGGTCGATGAGCCGGGCCACCCCGTCGTGGTCGTCGCTGATGCTGGTGCCCTCCGCGGCCGTCCGCCAGAACAGCAGCACGGGGTCGATGTCGGCGAGGGCGGCGGGGCGTATGGAGAGATCACTCATGGGGCGAGCCAATCAGAGGGCCGTTCCCCGGGGCGAATGCTTTCCCGCCGGTACGGGGCGGCTCAGCGCAGTCGTGCGGGCAGCGTCTCGACGCCGTAGACGATGGACAGCTTGCGGAAAGCCAGGTCCTGCGGCGGTACGGCGAGCCGCATCGCGGGAAAGCGCCGGACCAGGGCCGGGAACGCGGAGCGCAGCTCCATCCGCGCGAGCTCCGCGCCGATGCAGCGGTGGATGCCGTACCCGAAGGCGAGGTGGCCTGCCGGAGTGATCCGGTCCACGTCGAACCGCCCGTCGTCCGCGACGTACGCCGGGTCGCGGTTGGCCCCGCTCAGCGAGCAGAGCACCATGTCGCCGCGCGGGATCACCACCCCCGCGATCTCGATGTCCTCGCGGGCGAACCGGGGGAACGCCATCTGCACGGCCGACAGGTAGCGCAGCACCTCCTCCACGAAGGGCGCCGTCACCGCGTCGTCCGCGCGCAGCCGGTCGGCCACCTCGGGGTTGCGCAGCAGTACGAGGGCGCCGAGCGCGATCGTGCTGGCGGTCGTCTCGAACCCCCCGGTGAGCACCCCGTCCGCCAGGCCCGCCAGTTCCTCGTCGTCCACGCTGTCCCCGTGCTCCCGCACGATCATCCCGAGCAGGCCGTCGCCCGGCGCGCGCCGCTGGTCCCGGACGACGCCCCGGAAGTAGTCGAGCGACTCGGACATGGCGCCGAACGGCGCGGTGGCCCCCTGGAACAGGTCGAAGCGGTCCATGGCCAGCTTCTGGAAGTCGTCGCGGTCCTCGTAGGGCACCCCGAGCAGTTCGCAGATGGTCAGCGACGGCACGGGCAGCGCGAACGCGTGCACCAGATCGACCGGCCCCGGCGCGGCGGCCATCGCGTCCAGCCGCTCCGCGACGATGGCGTCGATCCGGGGCGTCAGCCGGCGCAGCCGGCGCATCGTGAACTCCGGGGTCAGGATGCGGCGCAGCCGCGTGTGCACCGGAGGATCGCTGAACCCCAGGCCGCCGGGGCTGTGCTCGGCGGCTATGCCCGCGTTGCCCGCCAGATGGGCGAAGTCCGTGCTGAAGCCATCGGCCGACCCGAGCACGGCCTTCGACTCCTCGTAGCCGGTGACCACCCAGGCGTCCATCCCGAACGGCAGCGCCACCCTGGACACCGGTGCGTTCGTCCGGGTCTCGGCCAGCCGCCGCACCGGGTCGAGCCCGTCCCTGCGCAGCGGCATCAGGAGCTGTTCCGGGAGCAGTTTCATCGTGGTCGACCCGAATCCGTGCTTCTGGATCCTGGCCAGGTAGCCGCGCCCGAGCCGGGCCGTGATGCGGGAACGGAACGTCGTCGTACTCAATGTCACTCCATGAGTCGTCGCGAGAACTGGTCGGTTGGCGCGCCTGCTGCGCCAGGACGTGGCCGACCGCGGTGACTTCGGCTACCTGAGCCCTGAGCAGGAATTATGACCAGGTGTTCGACCCATGGGGGGCCGGGGTACGGAATCCGTCCGAATACGCCGGTGAACGGACGCGCGGGCGCCCCCCGGGCGCTCCCGGCCCGAGGATGCCGCCCGCTCCGCTCAGCCCAGCGGCCGGTCGCCGCCCAGCGGTGCGGCCAGCCAATCCGCCGCCCGCGCCCGGAAGTCCGCCGGGGTGAGCGATCCGGCGCCCTCCGGGACGACGCCCAGCAGCGGGGCCCCGGCGGCCACCGGGAGGTCCGCCACATTGCAGCGCTCCGCCAGACCGGGCGCGGCCGGCATGCTGCCGATGACCACGCCCGAGCAGTCGAGCTCCCGGGCCCGCAGCGCCTCCGCCGTCAGGGCCGTGGAGTTCAGCGTGCCGAGACCGGCCGGGGCGACCACCAGGACCGGGGCCGCGAGCAGCCGGGCCGCGTCCGCCAGGGTCGCGCCCTCGTCGTCGAACCGTACGAGCAGCCCGCCGGCGCCCTCGATCAGGACCAGGTCGTGGTCGGCGGCCAGCTTCTCGGCGGCCTCGGCGACCTCGTACGGGCGCACCGGGTCCATCCCGGCGCGGCGGGCGGCCGTCGCGGGCGCCAACGGCTCGGGGAAGCGGGCGAGTTCGACGGCCGTGACATGGGCGCCCGCCAGGCGCGCCACCTCCGCCACGTCACCGGGCTCGCCCGGCTCCAGGCCGGTCTGCGCCGGTTTGAGGACCGCGACGCGGCGGTGTGCGGCGGCCGCCGCCACGGCCGCCGTCACGATCGTCTTGCCGATCTCCGTACCGGTACCGGTCACCACCAGCACGCTCATGTCTCAGCCCTCCCGCGCCGCAGCGCACACCGCGCGGCAGATCCGTGCCACGTCGTCGTCACCCGTCACATACGGCGGCATGGTGTAGACGAGGTCCCGGAACGGCCGCAGCCACACCCCCTCGCGCACCGCCGCCGAGGTCGCCGCCGCCATGTCCACCTCGTGGTCCAGCTGGACGACCCCGATGGCGCCGAGCACCCGTACGTCGCGGACCCCGGGCAGCTCCCGCGCCGCCGCCAGGCCCTCGTTCAGCCCTGCCTCGATCCGCTTGACCTCCTGCTGCCAGTCCTGGCCGAGCAGCAGGTCGATGGAGGCGCAGGCCACCGCGGCAGCGAGCGGATTGCCCATGAACGTCGGGCCGTGGGCGAGCACCGGCACCTCGCCGCGCGAGATGCCGTCGGCCACTTCGCTCGTGCACAGCGTCGCCGCCATCGTCAGATAGCCGCCGGTCAGCGCCTTGCCGACGCACATCACATCGGGGGAGACCCCCGCGTGCTCGGCCGCGAACAGCTTTCCCGTACGGCCGAAGCCCGTCGCGATCTCGTCGAACACGAGCAGCACGCCGTACGCGTCGCACGCCTCGCGCAGCACCCGCAGATAGCCGGGGGAGTGGAAGCGCATGCCGCCCGCCCCCTGGACCACCGGCTCCACGATCACGGCCGCCAACTCGTCCGCGTGGCGCGCGATCAGCTCGCGCAGCTGCGCCGCGTACGCGGGGTCGGGCTCGGAACCGTAACCGGCGGGCGGTTCGTCCGCGAAGACCTGGCGGGGCAGGGCGCCGGACCACAGCTCGTGCATCCCGCCCTCGGGGTCGCACACCGACATCGGCTGCCAGGTGTCCCCGTGGTAGCCGCCGCGCCAGGTCAGCAGCCGCTTCTTGGCCGGCCGCCCGGCCGACCGCCAGTACTGGAGGCACATCTTCACGGCGACCTCGACCGACACGGAGCCCGAGTCGGCGAGGAAGACGTGGCGCAGCGGTTCCGGGGTGATCTCCACCAGCCGGGCCGCCAGCCGCACGGCGGGCTCGTGCGTGAGCCCGCCGAACATCACATGGCTCATCCGGTCCAGCTGGCCGCGCGCCGCCTCGTTCAGCACGGGGTGGTTGTAGCCGTGCACGGCCGACCACCACGAGGACATCCCGTCGACCAACTCGTGCTGTCCGTGGGCGGGTTCGGCGAGCCGCAGCCGGACCCCGGACGCGGACTCCACGACCAGCGGCTCCTGCCGGCCCGGCATGGGTCCGTACGGATGCCAGACGTGCGCCCGGTCCAGGTCCCGGAGTACGGCGGGGGAGAGCGGCTCAGGCATTGGGAGCGAGGTCCGTGCCCGCGCCGCGGCGGCGGACCGCCACCAGATCCGTCCGGGCACCCGGGGTTTCCGGCACCTCGGCGGCGGGAACGGTCGCCGCCTCCGCGCCTTCCCCGCACGGCCCGCAGCCGCCGCCCGCGTGCGAACCACAGCCCTCGGCCTCGGAGGCACAACCGCCGCCCGCGTGCGAGCCGCAGCCCGCCAACGCGTCCGCGCGGTGCCGGGGGAGCGTCGTCGTACCCGCTCCCTCCACCTCGAAACCGGCGTCCGCGATCATGTCCAGATCCGCCTGCCCGGCCTGGCCCTCACTGGTCAGGTAGTCGCCCAGGAAGATGGAGTTGACCAGGTGCAGGGCGAGCGGCTGCATCGAGCGCAGATGGACCTCGCGCCCGCCCGCGAGCCGCACCTCCACGTCCGGGCAGACGAACCGCACCATCGCCAGGATGCGCAGACACCGCTGCGGCGTCAGGTTCCACTCCTTGGCGAGCGGGGTCCCCTCGAACGGGATCAGGAAGTTGACCGGCACCGAGTCCGGGTCCAGCTCGCGCAGCGAGAAGACCACGTCGACCAGATCCTCGTCGCTCTCGCCCATGCCCGCGATCAGTCCCGAGCACGCGGAGAGCCCGGCGGCCTGCGCCTGCTGCACCGTGTCGACCCGGTCGGCGTAGGTGTGGGTGGTCGTGATCTCCCCGTACGTCCCCTCGGACGTGTTGAGGTTGTGGTTGTACGCGTCGGCGCCCGCCGTGCGCAGCCGGTCGGCCTGCCCCTCGGAGAGAAGGCCGAGGCACGCGCACACCTCGATGCCCTCGTTCTCCTCCTTGATGGCCTCGATGGTCTTCGAGACCCGGTCGACGTCCCGGTCCGTCGGGCCCCGGCCGCTCGCCACCAGGCAGACGCGCTTGGCGCCGCCGGCCACCCCGGCGGCCGCCGCCTTCGACGCCTCCTCGGGCTTCAGCCAGGTGTACTTGAGGATCTCGGCCTTGGAGCCGAGCCGTTGCGAACAGTAGGAGCAGTCCTCGGGGCAGAGCCCGGACTTCAGATTCACCAGATAGTTCAGTTTCACCCGCCGCCCGAACCACTGACGGCGCACCTTGCCGGCCGCGGCCACCACGTCGAGCAGTTGGTCGTCCGGGGTCGCCAGTACGGCGAGCGCTTCTTCACGGGTCGGCAGCTCGCGCCGCAGCCCCTTGTCCACCAGCGTGTTCAGGAGGTCCATGGCGATGATCCTGACGCACCGCACCGCCCGGAGCCAAGGAGGAACCGGACAACAGAGTTCGCGCGGGGTGTGTGCATGGCCACACCGTGTCTCGGCATGAGCCCGGTTAGGGTCTGTGAGCTGCCTACAAAAGGGACCGCCCATGCCCGCCACCCCGTTCGACTGGATCGACGACGAGGCGCGCCGGCGCGCGGACGCGGGCCTGGTCCGCCGACTGCGGCCCCGCGAGGCCGGGGCGGAGCTCCTGGACCTCGCGAGCAACGACTACCTCGGCCTCACCCGGCACCCGGAGGTGACCGCCGCGGCGGCGGACGCGGCGCACCGCTGGGGCGGCGGGGCGACCGGATCCCGCCTGGTCACCGGCTCGACCGCGCTCCACGCCGAGCTCGAACGCGAACTCGCCGCGTTCTGTGGCTTCGAGGCCGCGCTCGTCCTCTCCTCCGGTTACGCCGCCAACCTCGCGGCCCTCACCGCGCTCACCGGGCGCGGCGCCCTCATCGCGTCGGACGCCGGCAACCACGCCTCCATCGTGGACGGCTGCCGGCTCTCCCGGGCCGAGACCGCCGTCGTCCCACACTCCGATCCGGAGGCCGTCCGCAAGACGCTGCGCGGGCACGAAGGCCGGAAGCTGGCCGTCACCGACTCGGTGTTCTCCGTGGACGGCGACGCCGCGCCGCTGGCCGCACTGGCCGCCGTCTGCCGGGCGGAGGGCGCCGCGCTCCTGGTGGACGACGCGCACGGACTCGGGGTGCTCGGCGCGGGCGGCCGGGGCGCGCTCGACGCGGCCGGGCTCGCGGGCGACGCGGACGTCGTCGCCACGCTCACCCTCTCCAAGTCCCTGGGCAGCCAGGGCGGTGCGGTCCTCGGACCGGCCCGGGTCATCGACCACCTGGTCAACACCGCCCGGACGTTCATCTTCGACACCGGACTCGCGCCGGCCGCCGTCGGGGCCGCCCTGGGCGGACTGCGGCTGCTGCGCCGCGAACCGGAGCGCGCACTCAGGGCGCGTACGGTCGCCACCGCGCTGCACGAGGGGCTGACGGCGGCCGGACTGACCGCGGTGCGGCCCGACGCGGCGGTCGTCTCGGTCCGGGCGCCCTCGGCCGACGCCGCCGTGCGCTGGGCCGCCGACTGCCGGACGGCCGGGATGGCGGTGGGCTGCTTCCGGCCGCCGTCCGTGCCCGACGGCATCTCGCGGCTCCGGCTGACCGCCCGCGCGGACCTGACGGACGAGCAGATCGCGCGGGCGGTGGAAACGGTGCGGAGGACCGCGCCGCAGAGCTGAGCGGTGGTCCGCCTCAGCGTTTCAGGCCGGAGACGAAGGACGTCCAGGCCGCCGTGGAGAACTCCAGGGGCGTGCGGGCCACGTCCTTCGAGTCGCGCACGGCCAGCGGCCGCCCGCTTCCGGACGGCGCGGTCTCCACGCAGTTGTTCATCCCCGTGCTGTAGCTGCTGCTACGCCAGCGCAAGGCGTGCCGGGCGAGGTGTTCGGACATGACGCTTCCTCCGGGCGGTGGGGGGTCACCGGTCGCCGCGGTCGATCGCGGCGATCAGGTCCAGCGTGTGCTCCGGCGACAGCGCGTGCGTCTGAAGGGTCTCGAAGGCCGAGCTGTACGCCGCAAGGTCTTCTTTCCGTTCCAGATAGAGGCTACTCGTCAAGTGGTCAAGAACGACCACGTCAAGGTCGGAAGCAGTCGGAAAGGAGAAGATAACGAAAGGGCTGGTGAGGCTGACATAGCCGCCGACCGAGAACGGAAGTAACTGGAGTTGCACATGGGGAAGTTGTGCCACCCGGGCGAGATGGCGCAGCTGCTCCCGCATCACTCTTCGGCCACCGACCTCCCGGCGCAGCACCGCCTCGTCCAGGACCGCGCTCAGCCGCAGCGGCGGATCGCTCCGCAGCACCCCCTGCCGGGTCAGCCGCACCTCCACCAGCGAGTCCAGCTGACCGGACGGCAGTCCGTCCAGGGACGCCCGGGTCACCGCGCGGGCGTAATCGGCCGTCTGCAACAGCCCCGGCACCACCGTGGTCTCCAGGGTGCGGGCGGTGCGCGCCTGCGACTCCAGGCTGATGAAGTCGCGGTACTGGGGCGGGATGAGCCCCCGGTAGGCGTGCCACCAGCCGGCGCCGCCCCCGCCCGCCGAACCGGCCAGCGCGCCGAGGACCTCGCGGAGCTTCGGATCGTCCATGCCGTACGCGTCGAGCAGCCGGTTCACGTCATCCGGCCGCACCCCGCTGACACCTGTCTCGATCCTGCTCACCTTCGACTGGTGCCAGCCGAGCAGCGCCGCCGCCTCCCGGCTCGTGAGACCTGACGCCTGGCGCAGGCTCCGCAGCTCCTCTCCCAGCTTGCGGCGCCGCACCGCAGGACCGTGCTGCATCCGATGGCTCCCTCCGCTGCCCGACGAGCAGACAGTGTGGCGCCGGAGGGGGCCCGCGTGGGGAGAGTTCACCGGTTTGAGCGACAGATATATGCATATCTTGGTGGATCGCCGCCACGGAGGGCAGCATCGGTGGCACTCTGGCGCGAAGCGCAACCGGACCGCTCGCCGGGCCGGCATCGGGTGGGAAAGGGACGGCTCGCCATGGCAGACCATCAGGAAGCACGTGTCACCCTGCCGAGCGAGCCGGTCTCGGTCTCCGCGGCCCGCGGGTTCGTCGCCCGGGTGCTGACGGAGTGGGGCCTGCCCGAGGACGCGGAGATGGCCGACACCGTCCGCCTCATCCTCTCGGAGCTGGCCACCAACGCCGTCCTGCACACCTTCGGGCAGTCGCCCACCTTCACCGTCGACCTGCGCCTTGAGCGGGACGAGGAGCTGCGCCTCGGGGTGACGGACAGCCACCCCCGGCGACCCCAGCGGCTGCCCGCCGCCGTCCAGCAGGACAACGGACGCGGCATGGTCATCATCCGCTCGCTGGCCAAGGAGTACGGCGGCCGGCTGGCCGTCACACCCACCGCCGACGGCGGCAAGACCGTCTGGGTGGCGCTCCCGTGGCAGGTTCCCGTCCAGCCCTGAGGCGGCCGGGTCAGGCGACCCGGCCGTAGAAGACGCTCCGGGTCCAGATCTTCTCCAGGCGGACCACGGCGCCGGTCTTCGGCGAGTGCCAGATCTTCCCGCTGCCGGCGTAGATGCCCACGTGGTAGACGCTGCGCCCGGAATGGAAGAAGACCAGGTCACCTCGTTGGCGCTTCGACGCCGAGATGTGCCTGGTCCTGTTGTACTGCTGCTGGGCCGTCCGGGGGAGTCTCTTGCCGGCCTTCTTGAACGAGTAGAGCGTCAGCCCCGAACAGTCGAAACTGCCGGGCCCGGTGGCGCCCCAGCGGTAGGGCGCCCCCTTCTTCGACGCGGCGATCTTCAGGGCCTTCATCGCGTGGCCGGCCGCCTGCGCCTCGGGCGCGGCTCCTGGGACGCACAGCGTGCCGCCGACGGCGGCGAGAGTCATGACCGAGGCCGTGGTGGCCCGGGCGAGCAGAGACGGGACATGAACCTGCGCACTCATGCGCAACCCTTCGTCAGCCGCCTGTGAAGGATGACCTGTCGGGTTCGGGCTGGCGAAGTTGCCCGGCCGCGCGAGGCGGCTTCACCCCGAGGGACAACCGGAGATCCGGCGGTCCCGTAGTGCTCGGGTCCTCCACTCCTGCCGATCCACTCCTGTCGACCAGTCATCCGGGCGGCGGCAGGACTCGGCGTCCGCCCGGACCGCCCCGCCGCGGTGGCGGGGGCTTGTCGTCCCACGGATCTTGACTCACCTCGGGCCGGATTTCCGAGCCGGAACAGCCATCGGTGAAGACCGTCACGGATGGCCCGTTCAGGTGGACGGAAACCCGTACGGCGGTCCGCCGGCCGCCCTCGGCCGTGGCCGTACCAGCGGTGTCGCGGAGGAATCCGCTCCACGCGCATCAGGAAAGGGCAAATCGGCCCGTCGCTCGTGAGAGGGAACGCCTACGCCGAACGAGCGAGGAAATCCCGCGCCTCCCTCGGGCGTGTCGGTGACCTGCGGGGCGTCAGTCCGGCGGGGCGGGCGGCAGGGCCACCCGGGCCGCCCGCCGCTCACCGTCCAGCTCCCGCAGCGCGCGGGTCAACGTGGAGCTGTGGATACGGGTTTCGCCGCGCCGGTGCATCAGCGCGAGGGCGTCCCGTAAGGCCGCCGCGTGCGAGGCGAGCGCCTGGGCGGCGCGCAGGGCCGCATAGGTGTCGTCACCGTGCGCCGGGTTGATCCGGCCCACCTGGTCGACCACGCGCAGATAGCGGTCGATGAACTCGGACTCGGCCCGGGTCAGGGCGGGCAGCGGCGAGAACTCCGGTGGCTGCATCGCCCGTTCACCACCCGGAGCGCGGCGGCCCCGGGACCCGGCTCCGCACGATGTGGTCCACCAGCCCGTACGCCAGAGCCCCCTCCGCGTCGAGGACGAGGTCGCGCTCGGTGTCCTCGGTGACCTGTTCGGCGGAGCGCCCCGTGTGCCGGGCCAGCATGCCGGTCATCGTCGCGCGCATCCGGGCCAGTTCCCGCGCCTCGATCTCCAGGTCGGACGGCTGCCCCCGGAGCGGCTCGTCCAGCGCCGGCTGGCTCACGACCACCTTGGCGCCGGGCAGCATGTGCCGCCGGCCCGGGGCGCCCGCGGCCAGCAGCACCGCCGCCCCGGCCCCCGCCCGGCCCAGGCAGTAGGTCTCCACCTCGCAGCTGAGGAAGTTCATCGTGTCGTACAGGGTCGTCATCGCGCCGAACGAGCCGCCCGGCGAGTTGATGTACAGCGAGACGGGCCGGTCCGGCGCGTCGTGCTCCAGATACATCAGCTGGGCTACCAGATCGTTGGCGGCCGTCTCGTCCAGGGCCGTGCCGAGGAAGACGACGCGCTCGGCGAGCAGCTTGGAGTACGGGTCGAGGGTCCGGGATCCCTGGGACGTGCGCTCGGTGAACTCGGGCAGTACGTGACGGGCGACGGGACGGTACACGGCTGTGCCTCTCCTCCGGTCGCGCGGGCACCGCGGGGCGCCCGCGCACGCTTCCGTAAAAAATGTACAGGACGTACAGAAGGTTATGATGGGAGCATGGCCTACGAGATTCCGGTGACGCAAGCCCGGGCTGAACTCGCCGAACTGATCAACCGCGTCGTCTACGGCGGCGAACGCGTGGTCGTCACGCGGCACGGCAAACCGCTCGTCGCCCTCGTATCGGCCGCTGACCTCGAACGACTGGAGAAGGAGGAGGCGGCGGAGCAGGAGCAGGTGATCCGCTCGGTCTCCTCGATCGGCTCCGCCCCGTCCGCTGCAGGCGAACGGCAGCGCTTCGGCATCGCGGCGGAGCACCGGGGCCACCACGGACGCGAGGACTGACCTCCGTACGCAGGAAAGCGCCCCCGTCCGGCCGGACGGGGGCGCACTCCTGAGCGTGGTCAGCCGGCCAGTGCCGGCTCCCGCACCGGCTCCGGCGCCGTGGTGTCCGCGGCCGTCCTGCGGCGCGCGCCGACGAGCACCGCGACCAGCCCCAGCGCCGCCCACACGCCGAGCGTCAGAGCGGGGACGGCCGCCGCCGCGCCGTCGAAGAACGCCACCGATCGCAGCGCGGACCCGCCCGCCCCCGGCGGCAGCAGCTGACCGATCACGGCGATCGGGCGGGGGAGCAGCTCGGGCGCGCTGGTCACTCCGGAGAAGGGGTTGCCCAGCAGCACCATGAGCAGGGCGCCGATGCCGATGCCCGGAGTCCCGAGCAGGGCGGCGAAGCCCGCGACCGGCGCGCCGATGGCGAGCACGGTCAGGGCGATGGTCCCCGCCTCCATCCACCAGTCGCCGGTGAGGGCGCCGAGCCAGCTGTCCGTCACGGCGGTGGCCAGGAGCCCCACCCCGATCGCCACGCCGAGCAGTGCGATCCCCGCCCGCGCCCCGCGCAGCCTCAGCACGGTCACGGCCGCGCCGGCGGCGACGCCCGCGATGGCCAGCGGCAGGATGCTCGAACCGAGGACGGCGCCCCGAGGGTCGGCGGCGGGCGCGGCCACCACATCGGTGACCGGCACCTCGGAGCCGGCCGGCGCCCCGGCGGTCACCGCCTCGCGCAGCAGCTGGGCGACCACCGTGCTGCCCGCGCTCGCCGTCAGCAGCTCGGGGCCCTTGGCGGTCACGACGACCGCGCCGTAGACGGTCCGGTCCTCGATCGCGTCCCGGGCCGCGGCCTCGGAGTCGTAGCGGTGCACGTCGAAGGCCCCGTCGCGCTCCTCGAACCGCTGCTGGAGCTGGTCGGCGGCCGGCGCCGTCCCGGCGATCCCGACCGGCAGGTCGCGCGGTGCGGTCCGGGCGGCGGGCCAGGCGAAGGCCCACAGGGCGAGGGTCACCACCAGCGGAACCAGCAGGACCACCACCACCAGGCGGCGGTTCGGGGTGAGGGACATGGGGCGGGCCTCGATTCAGGGAGAACGATCTCTCAAAGAGAAGGATCGTTCGTTTTATACGACTCGGCCACTGTCACCCTCACGGTCGGTGGTTGTCAAGAATGAATGTTCGTTTTAGGTTGGCGGCATGGCCCGTGTATCCCAGGCGCACCTCGACGCCCGCCGCAGACAAATCCTCGACGGCGCCGCGCGCTGCTTCGCCCGTGACGGCTTCCACGGCACCTCGATGCAGGACGTGCTGAAGGAGGCCGGGCTGTCGGCGGGCGCGGTCTACCGCTACTTCAGCGGCAAGGAGGACCTGATCGCGGCCATCGCGACCGAGGCCGTGAACGGAGTGCGCCGGGCCTTCGAGGGGGCCGCCCGGGACACCCCCGTCCCCACCCCGGACGTCCTGATCGGCCGGGTGTCGCGGAGCCTGTTCACGGACGGCCTCGAAGCGGGGCGGGGGCTCGAACCCCGGGCGTACGCGGGGCTGATCATCCAGGTGTGGTCCGAGACCCTGCGCAGCGAGCGGCTGGCGGCCACCCTCGCCGAGGCGTTCGGCGGGCTGCTCGGCGCCTGGACGGAGCTGGTCGGGCTCTACCGGGAGGCCGGTGTGCTCCGGGCGGACGTGCCCGACGAGCACGTCGCCCGGGCCCTGATAGCGACGGCCCAGGGGTTCATCGCCCAGCTCGCCATGTTCGGCGACACCGGCCCGGAGGCCCTGGAGAACGGCCTGCGCGGGCTGATGTCGATGGACGCGGTGAAGGCGGGCTGACCCCGCCCGGTCTCACCCCTTGCGGTCGTGCTCCGTCAGCCAGGCGTCCTCCGCCGCGTAGTCGAACAGGCCCGTCCCGTACGCCCGCACCATGGCCGGGTACGCCTCCCGCCAGTCCCGTCCGGCCAGCTGCCCGGCGATCCACTCGACGGTCTCCGGCAGCGACTCGGCGTACCCCGTCACCGGCCGGTAGCCGAGTTCCCGCTCGGCCGCCGACATGTCGTACACGATGGGGTGCGGCGCGCTCCACGGCGTCGAGCCGACGCCCTCCGGAGTCGGGTCGCCCGGCATCAGCACCGTCTCCGTGCTCAGGCCCAGCACCGCGTCCACCGCCTCACCGATCTCCGCGACCGTCGGCGCCTGCGGATCGGCGGCGTTGAGCACCCGGGATCCGGGCCGGGCGGCGGCCAGCCGGATCAGCTCGGCCACGTTCGCCGCGTGGACCGGGTGGAAGCGGGACGCCCCGCCGTACGCCAGCACGCGCCGGGTCCGGCCGTCCAGCGCCCGCTTGACGAAGTACAGCTCACGCGGCGAGCGGCAGTACGGGCCGTGCACCGCGCCCGCCCGCAGCAGCGTGGCGGGCAGCGCGTCGCCCGCCGCGAGGAGATCGCGCTCCAGCCGGATCTTGCGCGTCGCGTACGTGTCCTCGCCCGGCGCCACGGTGGACAGCGACTCCCGGATCGGTACCGGATAGCAGGGCTCCCCGCCCGGTTCGCCCATCGTGTCGAAGCTGTGGCCCTTCTCGTCCTCGTACACCGCGCCGCTGGAGACGACGACCGCCGAGCCGATCCGGTCGGCGAGCCCGGTCAGCTGTTGGGCGTGCTGCCGCCCGTACGCCACCATGTCGACCAGGACGTCGCAGCCCGGCCCGAGCGCCGCCGCGAGCGCGCCCTCCTCGTCGCGGTCCAGGGCGACCGCCCTGACCCCGTCGTCCCACCGCCCGTCACGGCTCCCGCCGCGCGAGGCCGCCGTCACCTCCCAGCCGTCCTCCGACAGCGCGCGCACCGCGGCCCGCCCTATCTGTCCCGTTGCTCCCAGCACCCATGCGTGTCCCTTGCTCATGCCCGAACGCTAGGCCCGGGCCACCCCTCTGACCAGGGGCGTTCACTGCTCGCGAATCCGCTGTCGGCGTCGTCGTTTCGGGAACCGGCCCGGCTGCTTCTCCCCGGCCGCCTGCTTGACCTTCACCGCGTACTCGTCCACGTACTCCTGTCCGGAGAGCCGCAGGATCGCGTACATGATCTCGTCGGTCACCGCGCGGACGGCCGCCTTCTGGTCCTCCAGGCCCGCGTAGCGCGAGAAGTCCAGCGGTTCGCCGAAGCGGATGGTGACGGGCTTGAGGCGGGGGAGCCGGCGGCCGGGCGGCTGGATCTCGAACGTGCCGACCATCGCGCACGGCACCACCGGCACCCGCGCCCGGATGGCCATCACCGCCACCCCGACCTTGCCCTTGTAGAGGCGTCCGTCGTGCGAGCGGGTGCCCTCCGGGTAGATGCCCAGCAGCTCGCCCCGCTCCAGCACCCCGATGCCCTCGCGGATCGCGGCCTGCCCCGCCTCCTTGCCCGAGCGGTCCACCGGGATCTGGCCCGCGCTGCGGAAGAAGGCGGCCGTCAGCCGGCCCTTCACGCCCGGGCCCGTGAAGTACTCCGCCTTGGCCAGGAAGGTGATCCGCCGCTTGAGGATGGCGGGCATCAGGAAGTGGTCGGAGAACGACAGGTGGTTGCCCGCGACGATCGCGGCGCCGTCGTCCGGGATGTGCTCCGCGCCCTCGATGGCCGGCCTGAACAGCAGCCGCAGCACCGGCCCGAGAACGACGTACTTGAGGACGTAGTAGAACACGGTCTCTCCCCGGTCCGGTGGTATCAGCGGGTCGATGATGGAGACGTGTACCCCGCGCCCGCCGGGCGACGCCGGGGCCTCACATCCGCGCGCCGAAGTCCTGGGTCCAGACGATGCCGCCGGGGCTGTCCTGGATTCCCACGCCCAGCTCCTTGAACGAGCAGTTCAGGATGTTCGCCCGGTGGCCCGGGCTGTTCATCCAGGAGTTCATCACGTCCGCCGGCGTCCGCTGCCCCTTCGCTATGTTCTCCCCGTACGTGCTCCACCGGTAGCCGGCCGCCGTGATCCGCTCGCCGGGGCCCGAGCCGTCCTGCGAGGTGTGCGAGAAGTAGTCGTGCGCGGCCATGTCCTCGGAGTGCCGCTGCGCGGCGGTCGTCAGCTCGTCGTTGCCGGTCACCGGCGAGCAGCCCTCCTTCGCGCGCTCGGTGTTGACCAGGGCCAGGACCTGTTCCGCGTCCGAGGGCGGGCTCGGCGTGGGCCGGTCCGGGGCCGGCCGGGTCGCGGAGGGCGCCTTCGTGGCCGGCGGACGACTGGTCGCGGGGGACGTCTTCTTCGGCTTCGCCCGGTCCTTCTTCTTCGTGGCACTCGGGCTCGGACTCCCGGCGGAGTGCGAGGGCGAGGCGGACGGCGTCGCGGAGGCGGACTCCTCGGCCGAAGCGGTCGCGGTGACGGAGCCGTCGGCCTCGGGGGCGGAGGCGACGGAGACCTCCTCGTCCCCGTCGTCGCCCGTCGACAGATGGACGGCGGCGCCCCCGGCCCCCAGCACGCCCACCGCGAGGACGGACGCCACCACGGCGTTGCGCCGGCGGCGGCGCGCCTGGTCCCGCCGCCGCGCCGCCCGGCCCGGCCGCGCGGGCGCGTCGAGGGGCAGGCCGGCCGCGACCTCGGTCAGCCGGGGGTCCCGGCCCGCCCCGGCCACCGCGAGCGGCACCAGCGCGAGGCCCACGAGCAGGCCCTCCGCCGGCACCAGGCCCGAGCCGAACCCCGAGCAGACCGTGCAGCCGCGTGCGTGCCGTGCGATGCGCTTGCGCCAGAGCGGCGAGGGCGCCCCGTCCCAGCCGATCAGGATGTCGTCCAGCAGGACGCACCGGGGCTGCGCCGCCAGCGCGCCCACCACCACGCGGGCGGTGTCCAGCTGCGCCTTCATCCGCTGCACGCGTACGGCGGTGTGCTCGGGCGACAGATTCATCGCGGCGGCCACCTCGGCCCGGGTCAGCTCGCCCGCCGCCTCCAGCCACCAGAGCGAGAGCAGCGCCCGGTCGTCCTCGTCCACCCAGCGGGTCGCCTCGGCGACCTGGCGGCGCTGCCCGGACAGGCCGAGCCGCAGGATCGTCACGTCCACGAAGTCAGCCGCGGGATCGACCCGGTCGTGGCCGGTGGCCAGGGGTTCCACGGGAATGGCGGCGGACTGCCGGTCGCGCCAGTGCCCCCGTATCTCGTTCATCGCGATGGCCACCAGCCAGGAGCGGAAGCTCTCCGGATTCCGCAGGCCGGGCAGGGCGCGCAGCATGCGCAGGACCGTCTCCTGCACGACGTCGTCCACGTCCGCGTGGCCGTTCAGCGCGCGTCCGACGATGTTGTAGAGCAGCGGAAGACAGGACGCGACGAGCCGGTCCTTGGCGGCGGCGTCACCGGCCCGTGCCGCCTTGATCAACGCCCGTTCGCGGTCCTGGCCCATGCTGTGCTCACTCTTCCGGAGTCCTGTTCTGGCTTCACGCACACCTGGGAGATGCCGCCCGGCCGGAGACCATAACAAAAACCCGTCGCTCACTTGTACGTAAAGAGGTCCGCCCCTCGGCGCGCAAAGAAGTCCGGCCCCGCCACACAGGTGGCGGGGCCGGACGGAGTCACCGGGCTGTCCGGTCACTGATCAGGGCGCGGTGCCCCAGGAGAGCGCACCGGCCGTGTACACGCCGACCTTCGAAGCGTCGGCGAACGAGCTGCCCGTGCCGTGGCTGTAGTCGTCCGCCTCGTTGAAGTTGGACCAGTCACTCTTGTTCAGCCGCAGCTGCATCTCACCGGTGGAGGCGCCGGCCGCGAGGGTGCCGCTTCCGAAGGAGACCTCCAGGTAGTGGCTGGCCCCGGCCGTCGAACCGCCCGACTTCACCGCCAGGCTCAGCTTCCCGCAGCCCAGGACCGCGTAGTCGCACGCGGTGCCGAAGGTGGAGGCGCCGGACTCGGGGGTGAACCAGTAGCGCAGCTTCACGGTGGACAGGTCCACCGCCGTGCTGCCGGTGTTGACCAGCTGGAGACCGAACCGGATCTGGTTGTCGGTCGCGGAGTTGTCGTTGTTCTTGTACTGGACCTTCAGCGCGCCCGTTCCGGTGCCGCCCCCGGCGGAGGTGGTGACGGAGAGGGCCGAGGAGGCCGCCGAGACGTTACCGGCCGCGTCCTTCGCCTTGACCGTGTAGCTGTAGGCGGTCGAGGCCGACAGACCCGTGTCGGTGTACGAGGTGGTGGTGGTCGAACCCACCTTGGCGCTGCCCCGGTACACGTCGTAGCCGGTGACCGCCTTGTTGTCGCTCGAAGCCGACCAGGACAGCGAGACGCTGCTGCTGGTCTTCGCCGAGGACGTCAGACCCGTCGGCGCGGTCGGCGCCTGGGTGTCGGTGCCACCGCCGGGGTTCTCGCCACCGCCGCTGATCGGCGGGTAGGCGTTGCGGACCAGCTCCTGGAACTGCGCGGAGAACCAGTGACCCGCCAGCGGCGAGTTCGGCAGCGCGCCCGTCTTGCTGTTGCCGTTGCGCCCGTTGCCCTCGTAGGTCGGGTCGCACATCCGGTCGAAGCCCTTGCCCTCGTCGTTGTCGACGGGGGCGCTGTTGCCGTCCGACTCCCCCGGGGGCTTCGCCCACACATAGGCGTCGATCCCGGGCTCGGGGGCGCTGGTGGGACGCTCACCGATGCCGGCACCGCTCTGGTTGCACCAGTTGCCGGCGTGGATGCGCCGGTCGACGCGGCCGCCGTTCACGTAGTCGTCCACGCTGGTCAGCGGGCCCGCGGAGGTGGGACGGTCGGCGCCGCCCCAGCCGTTGCGGGCGGTGTCGATCAGCATGCCGATGTTCGAGTTGAAGCCCTGGCCCACCAGCTGGGTGCGCAGCGCCTGGGCGAACGACAGCTCATCGACGTAGTAGTTCCAGTCGACCCACTTGGACTGGCGCACGGTGGTGCCGTTGACCGAGTCGGTGACCTTGAAGTTCGGCTCCTTGAGGGCCGAGTAGTTGGCGGTGTTCACAATGAAGCCGGCGACGTCGTTCACGGTCGCGCCCTCGGAGGTCGCGGCCTTCTTGAACTCCAGGCCCGCCGGGGCCATGTTGGAGTCCCAGCCCAGCCAGCCGTGGTGGGCGGCGTCCACGTAGTTGTAGACGTTCGGGATCGCGCCCAGCGTGTGCAGCGCGTACCCGATGCCCTTCTCGTAGTTGCCGTTCGCCTTCATCGTCGCGCAGGCGTCGGTCGAACCGGCCGTGCCGCCCGCGTTGGTGACGATGTTGGGCAGCGAGTCCGGCTCGATGATGGTGACGATCCGCAGGTTCGCGTACGCCGGGTCGGCGAGGATGTCGGAAATCGGGTCGATGTAGTCGCTCTTGTACCGGTCGAGCTCCGTGGGGCCGAGCTCACCGTTGGAGGCCAGCGCCGCACAGTCGCGCCCCGGCAGGTCGTAGATGACCACCTGGAAGAGGTTCGCGCCCTGGTCGAGGGCGGTGTCCAGGTGCTCGCGCAGACTCATCGCCCCGGGCGTCCCGCCGATGGCCGCGATGCGGTCCATCCAGACGAAGGCCGGCGTGTCGGCTATGGCCGAACCGCCGGGCTCGGCTGCCGCCTTGGCGGACCAGTCCGGGTTCACATACGCCTTGGCGCCCACGTACGGGTTGTCGACCCGGGCCGCCGCCGCGTCGGCGGTGGTGGGGATCGCCACCGCCAGCGCCGCGCCCATGGCCAGGGCGGAGGCTGCGGCCAGCCTCCTGCTCAGCCGGTTCTTGATGGTGCCTCTGGTACTCATTGCGGCTCCGTGCTCCTCTCGTACGCCTGCGGAAACTCCCCGCAGACGGGTTCTTGGGGGGTGCTGCCCGATGGCGGGCTCAGCGGGGTGAGTGTTCGACCCGCCATCGGGAGTGATGGGTGACCGGCGGTGCGGCCGGTCAGGGGGCGGTGCCCGAGGACAGGGCGCCGTTGACGTACACCCCGACCTTCGGGGCGTCGGCGAAGGACGTGCCGGCGCCCCGGCTGTAGTCGTCGGACTCGTCGAACGCCGACCAGTCCGACTTGTTGAACCGGAGCTGGATCTCTCCGGTGGAGGCCCCGGGGGCGAGGCTGCCCCCGGTGAAGCCGACCTCCAGGTAGTGGCTCGCGCCGGCGGCGGAACCGGCCTGCTTCACCGTGTGCGTCACGTTTCCGCAGCCGACGACCGCGTAGTCGCACGCGGTGCCGAAGCCGGTGGCGCCGGACTCGGGGGTGAACCAGTAGCGCAGCTTCACCGTGGACAGGTCCACCGCCGTGCTGCCGGTGTTGACCAGCTGGAGGCCGGGCCGGATCTGGTTGTCGGTCGCGGAGGAGTCGTTGTTCCTGTACTGGGCCTTGAGGGCGCCGGTCGTGCCACCCCCGCCGGGATCCCCGTCGCCGTCGCCGCCGTCCTGGCCGGCGCTCGCCTCGAAGGAGAACTCCTTCATGCCGAGCCCCTGACCGCCCTGCCAGATCTCGAACCCGGCCTCGGCGTCGATGAGGTAGTGCGCCGGGTCGATCTGCCCCCGGCCGACACCGTCGTCGATCAGGCTCTTCACGTCGAAGCCGGTCAGCTCGGTCGCGCCGCCCTGGAGGACGTACGAGATCACCTTCCAGCCCGAGGCACCGGGACCGGTCCACACGTCCCAGGTCCGGCCGTCGAGCTGGACCGTCGCCGTGCGGGAGCCGATGGGCTGGACTCCGCCCCGGTGGTTCATCCAGATCATCAGCTCGGTGCCGTCCGGCTGGTCGTCGGTGGCCGGCGCCGAGTTGAACCAGACGTCCATCGAGACGTTGTACGCGCCGGAGCCGGTCTGGGTGGTCGACCAGTCGGTGCGTACGCTGCCCAGCTCGTCCACCCGCAGCGGCAGCCCGCTGTCCGTCGTGCACGCCCCCCAGTGACAGCCCTTGTAACTGGAGGGGTACGTCGCCGGCGCGCCGTTCGTCGGCAGGTTGAACGAGGCCGTGGTGACCGACCAGGCACCGGTGTCCGGGTCGACGCCGACGCACTGCTGGCTGTCGGAGTTCCACTCGTTCTGCTGGTAGAGGTACTCCCCGCCGCGCAGTTCGGTGGTGCCCCAGGGCGTGCAGTCGGTGACCGGCGACGCCGAGGCCGAGGACGCGCCGGTCAGCATCGACGCGGCGGCCAGGACCAGGGCGGCGGCGGTTCCGGCCAGCGCCGGCAGCGGTCGGCCCGTCACGGCCCGGCCTGTCACGGCTCGACCCCCCAGGCCAGGGCGCCGGCGACATAGGCGCCGACCTTGGAGGAGTCCGCGTACCCCGTGTTGGTGGCCCGGCTGTAGTCGTTCGCCTCGTTGAAGTTCGACCAGTCGCTCTTGTTGAGCCGGAGCTGGATTTCACCGGTGGAGGCGCCTGCGGCCAGCGAGCCCGCGCCGCCGGCGAACCCGACCTCCAGATAACGGTCGGCCCCCGTCTTCGGGCTCGACACGGCGACCACCGCGTGCGTGATGGTGGAGGAGCCGAGCGCCGCGTAGTCGCAGTAGGTGCCGAAGGTGCTCGGTCCGCCGTCCGCGGTGAACCAGTACCGGACCTTCACCGTCGACAGGTCGATGGGCGCGCTGCCCGTGTTCACCACCTGGAGGCCCAGCCGGATCTGGTTGTCGCTCGCCGAGGAGTCCGTGTTCTTGTACTGCACCTTCACCGCGCCGGTCCCCGACGAGCCGCCGGCCTTCGTCTTGGCGAGGACCGCGTCCGACAGCGCCGAGGTATTGCCGCCCGCGTCCCGCGCCGCGACCGCGTAGGTGTACTCGGTGGCGGCGGCGAGCCCGGAGTCGGTGAACGTCCGCCCGGTCGCGTTGCCCGCCAGCACACCGTTGCGGTACACGTCGTAGCCGGTCACCGCGGTGTTGTCGGTGGACGCGGACCAGGAGAGCGAGACGCTGTCCTTGGTGGTCGCCGTCACCGTGAGCCCGCCCGGCGCGGTCGGCGGCTCGGTGTCGCCGCCCGGCTCACCGCCGCCGCCCTCCACCAGCAGCTCCGCGTAGATCGCGAAGGCCAGGGCGAGCGCGGCCTGCGCCCAGAAGCGGTGGTACGTGAAGACGGGCGCGTCGCCGCCGTCCAGGTACGCCTGCACCTTCGGCCAGTCCGGGTCGTCCTTGTACCAGCTGCGGATGCCGATGAAGGTCGAACCGGGCCGGACCGGGTCGCCGTTGGGCATGGTGCCCGACCAGCCGGACGGGATGTACACCTCGTCGTCGAACCGGTTGTAGTCCAGCCGGGTCTCCGGCACCGAGATGCCCTTGTCCGTGGCGTTCAGCGCCATCGCGTCCAGCAGCGCCTTGGCGAGCGCCGCCGCGTCCTCGTCGCCCGACTTGGCGGCGTAGTAGGTGAGCGTCTTGACGTACGCGGCGCCCACGCCGACGTCGTTGGCGTAGTCCACCACGGACACGTGCAGGCCCGCGTTGTCACCGGGCGAGGAGGCGTTCCAAGTGTCGGGCTCCCCGGTCCAGTTGAGGGTCGAGGGGAAGCGGAAGCTGCCGTCGGAGCCGATGGTCGTCTCGCTCGACGCCCAGGCGACCCACTTCGAGAGCACCGCCTCGGCGGCCGCGTTGCCGGTCACGTAGTAGTAAGCGGCAACGCGCTCCATACCCCACGCCTGGAAGCCGAACCAGTTGTTGCTCGCCGGGTCGTGGTACACCGGCTGCCAGTCGTACGCCATCCCGTAAAACGTGGGCGAGCCGGCCGGGGGCTCGCTGTAGCTGCCCTCCCAGCTGTTGGTGCAGCCGCCCGCGAGGGCGCCCTCGCTGGACTGGAGCCAGGTCAGGAACTCCAGCTGCCGGGTCAGGCTCTTGGACCAGTCCGACCTGGCCGACGCCGACTTGGGGGTGAGCGAGGGCACGTTGGACAGCGCCCAGGCGGCGAGCGGGTTCTGGTAGCCCTGGTGCGAGGCGCCGTCCCCGATCCGCCAGGCCCAGCCGCCGCCGCTGCCCGCGGCGGCCCCGCCCCAGGCGTAGTACCAGGACAGCAGGTAGTGCTGGGAGTCGCGGCCGGAGGCGGCCGGGCAGGAGTTCGGGTCGGTGCAGTCGCCGACGCGCTTGAAGTACTTGTCGAACATGGCGTAGCGGAGGTAGTCGCCCATCTTGGCGGCCTTCGCCACCGAGGCCGCGACCTGGCTCTCCTTGCCCTGCTCGGAGGCCCAGCGGTACGCCCAGTAGGCCGCCTGCACCGCGCGGGCGTCGGCGTCCGGCGCGTTGGTGTACTTCCACTGCTTGGCGTAACTGGAGTCCTTGACGAACAGGTCGAGATACCCGTTGGGACCGCCGTACTTGAAGAGGTCCGTGGTCGGCTGCGGGACGGTCTCCCAGACCGATTCCTGCGCACCGCGCTGGTAGGTGTTGATGAAGGAGGCGCCGGCCCCCGGCCCGGCCTCGCCGCCGGTGCCCGGCTTGTTGCCGTAGCCGTAGACGTTGTCCAGGTCCATCAGCCAGTGCATGCCGTAGACGTCCATCGTCCCGTAGGACGAGGCGAGTTCGGCCGACAGCGGGTCGGTGCCCACCGGCACCGTGCCGTCCAGCGCGGAGGGGTAGCCGCTCGGCAGCGGGTGCTCGGGGGCGTAGGTCGCGGGCGCCGAGGGGTTGTACGAATCGCTGGTGGACTGGTCGGCGTGCTGCGGGATGATCGTCTTCTCCGCCACCGCCCAGGCCGCGTTGAACGGCGCCCAGTCACCGGTCACCCTGCCGTACGCCGCCTCCAGCCACATCCAGAAGCTGACGGCCTCCGACGTCGTCTGGTGGCCGTGGTCCGGCGCCTCGACCATCAGGGTCTCGACCGAGTGGTACGGGAGACCGTCCGGGCTGAAGTAGCCGTTCGCGGCGTCCTTGATCTTGCCGTACTGGGTGAGGAACGCCTGCGTGTACGGGTCGTCGCCGGCGGCGGCCGCGCGGGCTCCGGTACCGGTCTGTGCCGAGGCGGGCCGGGCGATCGCGGTGCCCTGGGCCAGTCCGAGGGCCAGCACGCTGCCGCCGAGGGCGCTGCTGAACGTTCTACGTGATATCGACACAAATCCTCCAGTGGCGGGTGTCGTCGAGGGGGAGGGGAGGAGGGGAAGCGGTGGGGACGGGGTGCGGCGGTTGCGCGAGGGTGTGTGCGGAGGGGGTGCGGGGGCCTGAGCGGGGCCCCCGGGATCAGGGCTCGATGCCCCAGACCAGTTCGCCGCCGACGTAGACGGTGACCTTCGAGGCGTCCGCGTACGAGACGCCGGTGCCGTGGCTGTAGTCGTCGGACTCGTTGAAGTTCGACCAGTCCGTCTTGCTGAGGCGCAGCTGCATCTCGCCGGTCGAGGCGCCCGGGGCGAGGGTGCCGCTCGCGAACCCGACTTCGAGGTAGTGGTCGGCGCCGGCCTTCGGGGTGCTCGGCGCGACCACCCGGTGCGTGATGGTGGAGCAGCCGATCGGGGACCAGTCGCACCAACTGCCGTACGTGGTCGCGCCGTTGTCACCGGAGAACCAGTAGCGGACGGTCACCGCGGGGAGGCTGACGGGGGTGGTGCCGGTGTTCACGAGTTGGAGGCCGGGCTTGATCTGGTTGTCGCCGGCCGAGGTGTCGTTGGCGCGGTACATGGCCTTCAACGTGCCCGGCGTGGAGCCGTCGTCGCCCCCGCCGTCCTCGTCACCCAGGGCGGTGCGCACGGCGGCGTAGGCGGGCTTGGGGGCCAGGTTGTCGTCGTACAGGTTGGCCGCACCCTCACCCGGGAAGGTGCTCGGGACCCAGGAGTACTTGTCCGTGTAGTCCCAGACCGTGATGCCGACGCAGCGCTGGACGGCGAGGCAGGCGTCGACCACCTGCGCGTAGTAGGAGGACTGGGTGGCGAGCTTGGCGGCGTCCGCCGGAAGTTGCATGCGCACGTCAAGTTCAGTGACGGCGACGTCCAGGCCCAGATCGGCGAACCGCTGCATGTTCCCCTGCATCTGGTACGGGAAGCCGTACTGGATCGCCAGGTGCGCCTGCATCCCGACCCCGTCGAGCGGCACGCCCTCGTCGAGCAGATCGCTCACGAGGTCGTACATCGCGTCGCTCTTCGCGCCCTTGCCCTCGACGTTGTAGTCGTTGATGTAGAGCTTGGCGTCCGGGTCGGCGGCGTGCGCCGCGCGCAGGGCCTTGGCGATGTAGTCCTTGCCCATCGCGTTGTAGAACGGGCTGGTACGGAAGGTCCCGTCCTCGTTGAACGGCTCGTTCACCACGTCCCACGCGGCCACCTCGCCGCGGTAGTGGGTCGCCTCCGCGGTGATGTGGTCGGTCATGGCCGTCTCCACCTCGGCGGAGGGCAGTGAGCCCACCCAGCCGGGCAGCTGGCTGTGCCAGACCAGGGTGTGGCCGCGCACGGTCTGGCCGTGCTCCTGGGCGAAATCGGTGATCACATCGCCCTTGGTGAAGTCGAACTGGCCCCGGACCGGCTCGGTGGTGTCCCACTTCATGGAGTTGCCGGGGGTGATCTGTCCGAACTCGCTGCCCAGTTTCGCCGCGTAGGCCGCGTCGGGGAGCTCGGGGTTGTCGGTGGCGGAGCCGAAGTACTTGCCCTGGGCCGTGGCGAGGTCGTGCAGTGTGTCCTGCGATGCGGCCGACGCCGGCCCACCCGCCGCCAGGCCGGTGGCCAGGGCCAGTGCGCCGACCACGAGGGCCGGGAGCCCCGGGGAGCGGCGGGGCCTACAACGCTTCACCAAGCTCATGACAAACGCCTTCCTCTGCCGACGACGCGGAACGTCACGGGGAGCGCGGCTGCGCCCCGTAACGCCCCTGCGGCTCAACGGCGTTGGGGGAGAAGGGGAGGGGGTGGAGTGTGCAAGTCTTGATTGTGGGAGCGCTCCCAAGGTGGCGTGGCGACAGGCACCTGTCAAGAGTTAAAGCGCAACTGGCTTACGGCGGTGTGAACGCGGCCACACGTCGAACGGACCGCCCGCGCAGCGGAGTTGACGACCGGGTAACCGCCGGTGACCGGGCCGGGGAGGCGTCCCGCCGCACCCGTGGAGACGTTCGCAATCGCACGCGCGGGGCCGCGGGCGCGGCGGGACGCCTCCCCGCGGTGGTCACTCGGGGGGAGGTATTCACCCTGTGCGGTGACGGGCTCCACGGTGCTCGGCCGACGGAGAACCACCAGGGCAGCGGCACCTGCGGGAGGTGCGTGCCGCCCTCGCGACGACAGCGACCCGTGCGTCGAAACCGACGGGGAGTGACCAGAGGTGCGGCAGCGGCGGCCGCCGCCCGGAGCGTTTGCGCCGTTCGCAACGCTGCCGCCGGGCTGGTAGGTGTACGCCGCAACGGCAGGGTGCCCATGGTGGCGCAGGCCCGACTGCGCACCCCGGCCGGAACCGGTTGCGGCCGGTCACCGTATGCACCGGTTCACCTTCGCGTAACGCCGCCGGAACCGCCCGCCCGAAGTTCCCGGAGCACCGCATGGGAGCGCTCCACCACCCCCGGCGCTATCAGAACCCCCGCGTTCGCCGGTACATCCGCCGCCCAAGACGGACGAGGTGAGGTTCGCCGGAGCTGCTCCGGGCAGGCTCGGCGCTTCGGCCCCGTAACAGACAGTGGGCGGCTCCGCCGCCCACTCACGTCTCCCGCGTAGCCGCCATCCCGATCGTAATCAGCCCCAGGATCACCCAGCCGAACCAGAGCCAGCCGTTGCTTCCCAGGGCCACCGTGTATGCGGTCACCGCCACCAAGGCGCCGGCGGTGAGCATCCCCATCGTCTTCGTGGATCCGGACATGCGCGCACCCTCCTCATCGGCCGCGCGGCCGTAAAGGCCATCGTCACCCGAAAGGAGGGTCCGCCGCTACTGTCCGCGCGCCTGCAACGACGCGAGATACGCGTTGTACGCCTGGAGCTCCTGGTCCCCGTCGCGGTCCGCCGCCCGGTCCGAGCGCTTCGCCGTCCGCTGTTCCGAGCGGTACCACTGGAACACCAGGGCCACCAGGACCACCACCGAGGGGATCTCGCTGAACGCCCACGCGATGCCACCCGCCGCGCTCTGGTCGGACAGCGCGTCGATGCCGAGCGAGGGCGACGGGTTCTTGTACACCTCCACCATCGGTGTGGAGGCCATCATCAGGGCGATCCCGAAGAACGCGTGGAACGGCATCCCGGCGAAGAGCTCCAGCATCCGCATCACATAGCCCGGGCGGTGCGGCCCCGGATCGACGCCCATGATCGGCCAGAAGAAGAACAGGCCGACCGCCAGGAAGTGCACCATCATCGCCAGGTGCCCGGCCGTGGAGCCCATCAGGTAGTCGAAGAGCGGCGTGAAGTACAGGCCGTACAGGCTGGCGATGAACAGCGGGATCGTGAACGCCGGATGCGTGACGATCTTCATGTACCGGCTGTGCAGGAGCATCAGCAGCAGCTCGCGCGGCCCCTTCGTGCCACGCGGCGCGACCGGCAGCGCGCGCAGCGCGAGCGTCACCGGCGCGCCCAGTAGCAGCAGGATCGGCGACAGCATGCTGATCACCATGTGCTGCACCATGTGCACGCTGAACATGACCATGCCGTAGTCGTTGAGCCGGGTGCACATCACCAGCGCGATCGTCAGCACACCGACCACGAACACGACCGTGCGCCCCACCGGCCACGCGTCCCCGCGCCGCCGCAGCTTCAGCACCCCGTACCCGTACAGCAGCACCGCCAGGACGCAGCCGATCAGGAAGAACGGGTCCGCGGAGAAGTGGAGTCCGCGTCCCAGCGTGAACGGCGGCAGGTCCATGTTCATGCCGTGCCCGCTGTGATCCATCTGTTCACTCCCGACGGGAACGCCGGGACGTCCCTGTTTCGTGCTGGTTGTCCCGACCAGACTAGAACCGCCCCCGGCCGAGGATGCGGCCGGGGGCGGTCTCGTGTCGGGGTGTCGCTCAGAGCACGCACTCCGCCTCGGCGTACCGGGCGGCCGGGACCGTCTTCAGGGTCTCCACCGCGTGCGCGAGGGGCACCAGCGTGATGTCCGTGCCGCGCAGCGCCGTCATCATGCCGAACTCGCCGCGGTGCGCCGCCTCCACCGCGTGCCAGCCGAACCGGGTCGCGAGCACGCGGTCGTACGCGGTCGGCGTGCCGCCGCGCTGGACGTGGCCCAGGATCACCGGGCGGGCCTCCTTGCCGAGGCGCTGCTCCAGCTCGACGGAGAGCTGGGTCGCCACGCCGGTGAAGCGCTCGTGGCCGTAGATGTCCTTGGCGCCCGACTGGAAGTCCATGGAGCCCTCACGCGGCTTCGCGCCCTCCGCGACGACGACGATCGCGAACTTCTTGCCGGCCGAGAAGCGCCGGCCCACGACCTCGGTCAGCTCGTCGATGTCGAAGGGGCGCTCCGGGACGACGATGGCGTGCGCGCCGGCCGCCATGCCGGAGTGCAGGGCGATCCAGCCGGTGTGGCGGCCCATGACCTCGACGATCATGACGCGCTGGTGCGACTCGGCGGTGGTCTTCAGCCGGTCCAGCGCCTCGGTGGCGACGCCGACGGCGGTGTCGAAGCCGAAGGTCACATCGGTCGACGCGATGTCGTTGTCGATGGTCTTCGGCACCCCGACGATCGGCAGACCCGCCTCGGACAGCAGGTTCGCCGCCTTGAGGGTGCCCTCGCCGCCGATCGGGATGATCGCGTCGAGCCCGAGATCCTGGACGTGGCCGCGGGCCGTCTCGACGCCCCCGCGCAGATGCGCCGGCTGGACCCGGGAGGAGCCGAGGATCGTACCGCCACGGGCGAGGATGCCGCCCACGGCGTCCAGGTCGAGCTTGCGGTAGTCGCACTCCAGGAGGCCCCGCCACCCGTCGTGGAAGCCGATGACCTCGTCGCCGTGGTCGACCACAGCGCGGTGGACGACGGACCGGATGACGGCATTGAGGCCGGGGCAGTCGCCGCCGGAGGTGAGCACACCAATTCGCATTGCCCGGGAAACCTTTGCAACGTGGGCCGACGACCGGACCACGTCGTCCGGTTGGATCCCCGCCACCCTACCGGCGCAGGGTGGCGGGACCGAACCGGGCGTCCGCCTGCTGGACGCCGCTCATCCGAGCCATGCGCCCCTCATCGGACGACCAGCGAAATGCCTGGTCAGGCGGGCTGGGTGGCAGCCGCGATGCGCTCCGCGCGCAGCGCCTCGTACCACCGGTCGTCGGTCGGCGGGAGCGCGTTCACATCGAGGGCCAGCTTCAGCAGCAGGTCCGCGATCATGGGGTTCCGCGCCATCACGGGACCGTGCATGTACGTGCCGAACACGGTGTCGTTGTACGCGCCCTCGGTGCCGTCGCCCGTCCCGTTGCCCCGGCCGAACCGCACCCGGGCGAACGGCCGCGCCGTCGGTCCGAGATGCGTGACGCCCTGGTGGTTCTCGAACCCGGTGAGCGGCGGAAGCCCCAGGTGCGGATCGATGTCCGCCAGCACGTCGCCGACGCACCGCGCGCCCTCGCCGCGCGTCGAGACCACGTCCAGCAGACCGAGACCCTGCTCGCGCTCACCGAGGTCGTTGATGAACTCGTGGCCGAGGATCTGGTAGCCGGCGCAGACCGAGAAGATGATCGCGCCGTTGGACGCGGCCCGGCTGAGCCCGCCGTCGCGGCGCAGCCGCTCCGCCGCGAGCCGCTGCGGCCGGTCCTCGCCGCCGCCGATCAGATAGATGTCGCCCGACGTGGGCACCGGCTGGTCGCTGCGCACGTCGACGCGCGCCACGTCCAGGCCGCGCTGGCGGGCCCGGCGCTCGACCACGAGGGCGTTGCCCTGGTCGCCGTAGGTGCTCAGCAGGTCCGGGTACACCCACACCAGCCGCAGGCTGTTGTTGCTCATGCTTCGTCCTCTCCGGAGGGGCCCGGGGCCGGGGTCAGTTGCCGACACGGCGGCGCAGGTCCTGGAAGGCGGTGTAGTTGGCGATGACCTCGATGCGCCCGGGCGGAGCCTGCTGGACGGCCTCGTCCAGGTTCTCGCAGACCCGGAAGTCGAGTCCGGCCACTTCGAGGCGGACCGCGAGGTCCAGCTTGCGGTCGCCGAGCACGAAGATCGGGTGGCCCGCGAGCTGGGTGTAGTCGACGTCCCACAGCCACGAGGTGTCCGTGCCGTCCGCGCCGCGCGCGTTCACGGAGAGGATGACCGGGGTCGGCGGCGGGTCGATCAGCGAGAACGTCTCCAGCCAGCCCGCCGGGTTCTTCGCGAGGAGGAGCCGCAGTTCACGGCCGAGGAAGTTCACCACGTCGTACCGGCCTGCGACGGCCTGCACCTGGTACATGCGCTCCAGGGCCACCTGCGGCGGCACCCCGAAGACGGCGGCGACGGCCGCCGAGCTCGTGGCGTTGGCCTTGTTGGCGCGGCCGGGGAGCTGGAGGTGGATCGGCCACGCCGAACCGTGCGGGTCGAGCACGTAGTCGCCGTGCAGCACCCAGCTCGGCGGCGGACGCCGGAAACCGCACTCGCCGCAGAACCAGTCGTCGCCGGGGCGCTGCATGACCCCGCCGCAGGACGGGCAGGACCAGGCGTCGTCCTTCCAGGCCTGGCCGGCCGCGACCCACACCACGTTGGGGGAGGAGGAGGCCGCCCAGACGATCAGCGGGTCGTCGGCGTTGGCGACGATCACGGCCTTGGAGCCGGAGAGGCCCTCGCGCCACTTCTCGGCCAGCATCCGCGTCTCCGCGGCCCGGTCCAGCTGGTCGCGCGAGAGGTTGAGGAGCGCGATCACCTTGGGCGTCGTGTCGCGGGCCACCCCGGCGAGGTACTTCTCGTCGACCTCGATCACGCCGTACTGCGCGTCGGAGCCGCCGGCCAGCGCCGATGTGATGCCCGCCGGCATGTTGGCGCCGAGCGCGTTCGACACGACCGGGCCGGCGGCACGCAGCGCCTCGGCGATCAGCCGTGTGGTGGTCGTCTTGCCGTTCGTCGCCGAGACGAGGATCACGTCCAGGTGCTGCGCCAGCCGCCCGAGCAGGTCGGGGTCGAGCTTGAGCGCCACCCGGCCGCCGATCACCGATCCGCTGCCCCGCCCGGCCGCCCGCGACACCGCCGCAGCGGCCTTGCCCGCCGTCACGGCCAGCTTGGCCCGCGGCGACAACGGCTCCGTGTTGCCTGCCATCGTCCTAGATCCTCCTTGCATCGGTCCGCCGCCCAGCCTATCGATGTCCGGCACTATGACCGCACGGCGGCACCGTCCGGCACGTGGACTTCCCGTGGAATGGAGGACGCGTGAGCGGGCCGTCGCGTTCTCCATGGGCCCGCCGACGACGAAATCCGGGTGCACGGGCGGCCGGGGGCGCGTTACCGTCGGCGTATGGACGTCAACGGCATCACCACCACCGCGACCGCGCGAGCGACCAGCTCGCCGGTTGCCGCCGTCTGACTTTCCCCTCCCCCGGCGACCGGAAACGGTCCGTCGGTGATTGCCGTGGTGATTCCTCCCCGGCCGGGTGACCGAACGGCCCGTTCTCCGGCGCCTCCCCGCCACCCGCGAAGGAGCCGTCCCCATGGACACCGAACAGCTCGCCCGTACCTTCCTGGAGTACTTCGAGGAGCGCGGCCACCGCCGCATCACCGGCTCCACCCTGCTGCCGCCGCCCGGCGACCCCGTGCTCTTCACCACATCCGGGATGCATCCCCTCACCCCGTACCTGGAGGGCCGCCCGCACCCGCTGGGCAACCGGCTGGTCAACCGGCAGCGGTGCCTGCGCACCACCGACCTGGACGAGGTCGGCGACGCCACCCACCTCACCGTCTTCGAGATGCTCGGCAGCTGGTCGCTGGGCGACTATGAGGGCCCGCGAAGCCTGGAATGGGGGTACGGGCTGCTCACCGAGGGCCTGGGCATCGACCCCGGCCGGCTGCACGCCACGGTGTACGCCGGGGACGAGCGCACCGGGCCCGACACCGCCTCGCTGCGGAGGTGGCAGGAGCTGGGCGTGCCCGTGGAGCCGACCGTCGAGGACAACTGGTGGTCCAACGGGCCGACCGGGCCGTGCGGACCCGATTCGGAGATTTTCCTGTGGAGCGGCGAGGGGCCGCCCGTGTCCACGCCCACCGGGGACGACCGCTGGGTCGAGGTGTGGAACCACGTCACGATGAGCCACCGCAGGCTCGACGACGGATCGCTGGTGCCCCTGCCGCAGCGCAATGTCGACACCGGGCTCGGTCTGGAGCGGCTGGCCTCGCTGCTCCAGGGCAAACGGTCGGTGTTCGAGTGCGATGTGTTCGACCCCTGGCGCCGTGTCGTACCGGGTCTCTGGCCGCTGGACGAGCCCTCGCTGCGGCTGGTCTGCGACCACCTCCGCTCCGCCGTCGTGGTCATCGGCGACGGGGTCCGCCCGGCCGCCACCGGGCGCGGTTACGTGCTGCGCCGGCTGCTGCGACGGGCCCTGACCGTGCTCCGCCGCGACGACCCCTCGCGCACGCTCGGCGATCTGCCGCCCGAGCCGGTCCGGCACACCCTGGACCACTTCCGGCAGGAGGTGGACCCCGGCGAGGTGCTGCGGGTGCTGGCCGACGAGGAGAGCCGGTTCGTCCGGCTCCTGGAACGGGGCCGGCAGGTGCTGGCCCGGCCCCGCTTCCGGGGCCCGCTGACGGAGGAGGACCTGCACTACCTCCACGACACCCACGGGCTGCCGCGCGACCTGGTCACGAGCCTGCGGGAGGAGTGAGACGGCGGCGGTGCCGGGGGTCGGCCACCCCCGGCACCGCCGGACGCGTTACGGAGTGACCACGGTCCCGCCGAAGGAGACGACCAGGCGGCCGTCGGAGGCGAACGACCAGTCCAGGGCCCCGTCGTACGCGGAGCAGCGGGAGCCGTTCGCGCCGGTCCAGAACTGGTTGGAGCCGTCCGCGTCGCCGACGGTCTTGTCGTTGGAGCCGTCACCGCCGCGGCAGGAGGTGTTGTCCCGGAACACCGAAGTGCCCTTGTCGAAGGAGAAGTTGCGCTCCTCGTTGTCGATGCCCACGTTGTCGGACACGGTCATCGAGCCGGGGTTGCTGTTGTACGTGAAGCCGTGGTGGCCGTTGTTGTAGGCGATGTTGCGCCGCACGATGTGGTCGACCTCGATTCCGTCGCCGCCGAGCTTGAAGCCGTTGCGGTCGCCGTCCTCGTTCACGGTCCCGTCGGAGAGGGTGCCGTTGTCGTAGCTGAGGGAGTCCTCGATGGTCACGGGGCCGATGGGGCCGGTGTCCTTCTTCGTGTAGAGGTCCCAGCCGTCGTCGATGTTGTTGTGCGAGACGGTGTAGCGGAAGACGTTGCCCGGTCCTGCGGTGAGCTTGGCGGCGAACCCGTCCGCGTCCTCGCCGTCGGAGTCCGCGTTGTCGTGGGACTCGGAGCTCAGGACGAGGTTGTTCGCGGGCCACTCGTTGTCGGGGGTGTCCGAGGAGATCCGGGAGATCTGGAGCCCCGAGTCGTGGTTGAAGCGGGTCACCACGTGCTCGATGACGTTGTCGCTGCCGCCGACGAAGATGCCGTTGTCGCCGGCGTGTTCGACGGTGAGCCCGTCGATGTGCCAGTAGTCGCCGTTCACGGCGAGCCCCCGGTTGGCCGGGTCCTCGTTCATCTCCGAGAAGTTCAGCACCGGCCGCTCGCCCGGGTACGCGGCCATGGTGGTGCGGGCGCCCGAGGTGCCGTCGTTGCCCGGCGGGACGGTGACCGTCTGCCCGTAGCGGTACGTGCCGCCGCGCAGGTAGATCGTGCCGCCGGCGTTCACCCGGCTGATCGCCGAGGCGAGCGTGGTGGGGTCCGACTCGGTCCCGGCGGCGTCGGCGGTGCCGTCCGGTGCCACGTACAACGCGGCGGCTGCGAGGGAAGCGTTTTCCTGGCCGGGGGCGGCCTGCGCGGTGGTACCCAGGACGGCGAGCGAACCGGCCAGCAGGCCGGCACATGCGAGAACAGGCTTGAGCTGCATCTTCGACTCCAGGTGGGGGGAGTGAACCGGACGGACTGCCGCCCGGCATGGTGCAAGCGCTTTCCGTCGACCGTAGAGTGGCGCCATGGGCACGTCAATGGTCATGCATGTGTTCGGTGATCGGATATGTGAACGCCGAATGCCGCGCCTTTGCGTGAAGGTGGACGCCTCTACGCGAACGTGTACGGGCGCAGCACCATGAGGGCGTCCTCCTGCGTCGCCACCATGGCGAAGGGGAAGCGGTCGAGTTCGAGGCAGAGCGCCACGTCATCGGGGTGGGCCCCCGCGCGTATCCCCTGGGCGAGCTCGGCGGCGGCGCGCGAATCGCCGGCCCGGCGCAGGAACGGCGCCGCGTCCGCCGCCTCCCCGGCCGCCCGGCGGGCGATGTACTGGGCGCACGCCAGGTCCTCCTCGGCGCGCCCGTCCTCACCGGTGACCACGAAGGTGACGTCGTCGCCCCCGCGTTCCCGCAGCAGCCGCGCCGTCGCCTCGGCCACCACGAAGCCGGCGCACAGCACCAGCGGCGCGTCCTTCACCGCGAGGGCGCCGACCGTCCCCGCCGTGGTCTTCTGCACCACGGTCCGGCCGCCCAGGTCCCGCGAGCGCAGCTGTCCCGGCGAGTTGACGGCGTCGAACCCGGGCGCGGGCGCACCGTCCTTGAGCGCCACCCAGTCCGGGTGACGGCCCTTGAGGGCCAGTGCCTCGTCCAGTGAGCCGGCGAGCACGATCTTCTCCGCGCCCCGCGCGAAGGCCCAGGCGGCCACCGTGTAAGCGCGCATGACGTCGACGACGACCGCCACGGAAGGGGTCGCGGACAGCTCGGCGATGCCGAGGAAGCGGGTGTTCATCCGCCCATGATCGCCCACGGCCGACCGCGTCCGCCCGGGTGACCGAGGCCGGGGCGTTGACGCGGGCTCCGGGTGGGCTGTCCGGCGTCTCCGGCGCCATCCCGTGGAACGTACGATGACCGCCATGCGCAACCGCCCGATCCCCGGCAGCTCCGGAATCGTCCGCACCATGAGCCTGCTCGGCGACCCCGTCCTGCACGCGGCGTGCGAACCGGTCACGGAGTTCGGCCCCTCGCTCGCCCGGCTCGTCGAGGACATGTTCGCCACGATGTACGAGGCACGGGGCGTCGGGCTCGCCGCCAACCAGATCGGTGTGCCGTCACGGGTGTTCGTCTTCGACTGCCCCGACGACGAGGACGTGCGCCACCTCGGGCACGTGGTGAACCCGGTCCTGGTGGAGGCGGACGGGGTCACCGTGCGCGGCTCCGAGGGCTGCCTCTCGCTTCCCGGTCTTGAGGCCGGCACCCCGCGCTTCGACCACGCGGTGGTCGAGGGTGTCACCGTGACCGGCGAGCCGGTCCGGATCGACGGCACCGGGTTCTTCGCCCGCTGCCTCCAGCACGAGTGCGACCACCTGGAGGGCCGGGTCTACACCGACCGGCTGACCGGGCTGCGCCGGGCGCGGGTGCTGCGCGCGGCGCGCCGGGCGTCGTGGGCGCGTAAGGGCTGACCGGCCGGGCGGTCCGTCAGAAGCCGGGGCCGTCCGCGCGGTCGCCCGCAGCGGCCAGCCTGCCCCAGAGGAGGTCGGCGAGGCTCCGGACCAACTGCTCGCGCGAGCACGGGCGTTCGCCCAGCCACCAGTCACCGGCCGCGTGCATCATGCCGACGATGCCATGGCCCCAGATCCGAGCCATCGCCTCGCTGTCCGGGCCGAGGTCCACCCGTTCCGCGATCACCATGGCCAATTCCTCGCCGAGGCGGCGCAGCAGCGGTGCGGAGTGCCGGCCGACGTCGAAGCCCTGCTCGGGGGAGGGGGCCGAGTCGTCGGACGGGTGCATCAGGAAGCGGTAGACCTGGGGGCGGGCCTCGATCGCCGCGAGGTAGGTGTCGAGCGTCGACTCGACCCGGGCGCGCCGCTCGGCGGGGGCGTCGAGTGCGGCGCGCAGGGCGCTCAGCAGTGCGTCGGTGTGCCGCTTGGCGAGGGCCCGGTAGAGCCCGCCCTTGTCACCGAAATGCCGGTAGAGGATCGGCTTCGTGATGCCCGCCTCCGCCGCGATGGCGTTCATCGAGGCCCCGGGGCCGTCCCTGAGCACCACGCGGTCGGCGGCGTCGAGCAGCTCTCGGCGGCGGCGCTCGGCCGTGGTCCGCTGGCGCTCGGCCTGTCGTGTGGTCTCCATGTCGTCTCTCCCACCCCTGGCCGTGCCTGTCCGTCGTGCCTGCGCAACGTAACACCCTGTCCGGCGGGGTGCGGATGGCGTCTCATGCGGTTGACACAGGCTACTTGCCAGTAACAGACTGTTGTTACCGCAAGTAACGAGGCGTTTCGACGGCAGCACGTGGAGGGGAACATGGCCGAGTTCACGCTTGAGCTCAACGATGACCAGAAGCAGGTCCGTGACTGGCTCCACGGCTTCGCCGCGGACGTGATCCGTCCGGCCGCTTCGGAGTGGGACGAGCGTGAGGAGACGCCCTGGCCCGTCATCCAGGAGGCGGCGAAGGTCGGGATCTACTCCCTCGACTTCTACGCGCAGCAGTTCTTCGATCCTACGGGGCTCGGCATCCCGATGGCCATGGAGGAGCTGTTCTGGGGCGACGCCGGCATCGCCCTGTCGATCGTCGGTACGGGCCTGGCGGCCGTCGGCGTCCTCGCCAACGGCACCGAGGAGCAGATCGGCACCTGGATCCCGCAGATGTACGGGGACGCCGACGACGTGAAGGTCGCGGCCTTCTGCTCCTCCGAGCCCGACGCCGGTTCCGACGTCGCCTCGATGCGCACCCGCGCGGTGTACGACCAGGCCAAGGACGAGTGGGTGCTCAACGGCACCAAGACCTGGGCGACCAACGGCGGCATCGCCAACGTCCACGTGGTCGTCGCGGTGGTCGACCCCGAGCTCGGCTCCAAGGGCCACGCCTCCTTCATCGTGCCGCCGAACACCCCCGGGCTCTCCCAGGGCCAGAAGTTCAAGAAGCACGGCATCCGCGCCTCGCACACCGCCGAGGTCGTCCTGGAGGACGTGCGCGTTCCCGGGCACTGCCTGCTCGGCGGCAAGGAGAAGCTGGACCAGCGCCTCGCCCGCGCCCGCGAGCGCGCCGCCACCGGTGGCGAGCGCGTGAAGAACGCCGCGATGGCCACCTTCGAGGCGTCCCGCCCGGCCGTCGGCGCCATGGCGGTCGGCACCGCCCGGGCCGCGTACGAAGTGGCGCTCGACTACGCGAAGACGCGGACCCAGTTCGGCCGCCCGATCATCGACAACCAGGGCGTCGCCTTCCAGCTCGCCGACATGCGGACGCAGATCGACGCGGCCCGGCTGCTGGTCTGGCGCGCCTCCTGGATGGCCACCACCGGCAAGCCGTTCGAGTCGGCCGAGGGCTCCATGTCCAAGCTGTACGCGAGCGAGACGGCCAAGAAGGTCACCGCCCAGGCCGTCCAGATCCTCGGCGGCAACGGCTTCACACGGGAGTACCCGGTGGAGCGCATGCACCGGGACGCCGCGATCTACACGATCTTCGAGGGCACCAGCGAGATCCAGCGCCTGGTCATCGCCCGCACCCTGTCGGGCATGCCCATCCGCTGACCGCGCGTGCGGCGGCCGCGGCCCCCGTCCCCCGGCACACACCGGGGGGGGGGGGCCGCGGCGCGCTCACGATGGTGTGCACCTGCCATGTACCTGTAGATTCCCCGTGGAGATCGTGACCGGGTGATGGAGGGAGCAGGCATGGCGAGATCCGGAGCGGCACGGATCGCGGTGACCGCGACGGCGGCCTTCGGGCTCGTGGTGACCGTGCAGACGACGGCGCACGCCGAGCCCCGGCCGGTCGACGCGGCCTTCGGCGGCTACGGGGAGTGGAACGCGGACCCGTACGGCACCGCCCCCGGCGACTCGATCCGCGCCTGCGACACCTCGGCCGACGGCTGGAGCATCGAGGTCAAGCTGGACATCGGCCGGGACGGCACCTGGGACCGCACCGCCACCACGCGCGGCCACACCTCGCCGTACTGCACGCCGTGGAAGACCGGCAACATCAAGGAGGGCACCCCCGTCCTCGTCCAGGTGGCGAACGTGGGCGGCGATGCCACTTACCCCAAGGGCTCCGTACTGCTCAGCCGCGCCTAGCCGGGCAGTTGCGCCTCGATCGCCTTCACCAGCTCCGGCGCGTCCGGCTCCGTGCGGGGGCGGATGCGGGCGACCGGCTCACCCGCCGGGGAGATCAGGAACTTCTCGAAGTTCCACTGGACGTCCCCGGCCTCGCCCCCGGCGTCCGCGAGCCGGGTCAGCTCCACGTACAGCGGGTGCCGGTTCGCGCCGTTCACCTCGGTCTTCTCCAGCAGCGGGAAGCTCACCCCGTACGTGGTCGAGCAGAACGTCTCGATCTCCTCGGCGGTCCCCGGCTCCTGGCCGCCGAACTGGTTGCACGGCACACCGAGCACGGTGAGGCCCCGGTCCCCGTACTCCTTCTGGAGCCGCTCCAGGCCCGCGTACTGCGGGGTCAGCCCGCACTTCGATGCCACGTTCACCAGCAGCACCGCCCGGCCGCGGTAGTCGCCCAGCGACGTCGGCTCGCCGGTGAGGGTGCGCAGCGGAATGTCGTACAGCGTCATGGATGTCTCCTCGTCGGTGTCTTCCCGGCCCATTCTCACCCCAGGGGTACGTCGGCGACGCGGCCGACCGACTTGTAGTAGAAGGTCGTCGGCTTCAGAACGCCGTCGGGACCGGCCGCGTAGTCCGGAACGGAACCGCACTCCGTCCACCCCGCCGCGCGGTACAGCCGCTCCGCCGGGCTGCCGCTCTCGGTGTCCAGGACCAGGAGCGTGACGCCGTCGTCGGCCGCCGTGCGCTCGGCCGCGGCCAGCAGCTCACGGCCGAGCCCGCGTCCGCGCGCCGAGGGGCGGACCATCAGCTTGGTCACCTCCGCGCGGTGGCGGGCGTTGGGCAGCGGCGCCCGGACCAGGCCGATCGTGCCCGCGATGCGTTCCCCGTCCCGGGCGATCCACGCCTGCAGCTGTCCTGCCTCCACGGACGCGGCCCGGGCGCGCCACCAGTCGGCGGCGGTGTCGCGGTCCAGCGGGGTGAGGAAGCCGACGGACGAGCCGTTCTCGACGGTCTCCACGAGCAGGGCGGCCAGCTCATCGGCGTAGGTGACCAGCTCGGGGCCGGACACCGGGACGATCTCGGTCATGGGGGTGAGGTCCTTCCGGGGAACTCCGGTCCGCATCCCCGCGCGGACCGGTCGCGACGTGATCCTAAGCGGGTGTCCGCCGGCAGCGGGCGTCCGGTCCGTCAGCCCCTGCCCGCCGTACTGCCGGACACGCCTTCCCGTGACACTCTGGAAACGGAACGTCCGGTTCGGCTCCGGGCCGCGCCGGGCGACCGTGCCAGCAAAGGAGGCCGACATGGCCAACACGGGCAGCGCACCGGCGGCTCCGCACGGCACCGACGGATCACACCATCCCGCCCGCACGGGCTGGACCGCGTTCGCCGCGGTCCTGATGATCTTCGGCGGTGCCATGGCGATCTTCCAGGGCATCGCGGCCATCGCCAAGGACGACGTGTTCGTCGCCACGCGCAACTACGTCTTCCAGTTCAACCTCACGGGCTGGGGCTGGATCCACCTCATCCTCGGAATCGTCATCGTCCTCGCCGGCTGCGCACTGTTCACCGGGGCCTTCTGGGCACGGGCGGTGGGCGTGGTCCTCGCCGGGCTCGGCGCACTGGCCAACTTCGCGTGGCTGCCGCACTATCCGCTGTGGTCCATCGTGCTCATCGCCATCGACATCTTCATCATCTGGGCGCTCTGCGCGGGCCCGGACCAGCGCGCGAAAGCCTGACGGGGCCTCACGGCTCCCGCAGCAGTACGAGCGTGTCGCCCGGAGCCGGCTCCGGGCGACCGCTCTGTGTGGCCGGGACGAGCCGGCCCTCGGGGCGCACCACGAACAGCAGGTACTCCCCGGGCGTCAGCGGCCCGTCCGCCGGCCGCGTCACCACCCGCGCCCCGGCCTCGTACTTCCGGGCGATCTCGGGCCGGGTGAGACCGGGTCCGAACAGGGCGTCGCCACCGGTGTACGGGGCCACCACACCCTGGCTCGCGGAGGGCGGGGCGAGCCGGCCGACCTCCCCCTCGACGCTCTCCCGGAGCGTGACCGACGCCAGCGCGTTGAAGTCGTCCTCGCCGGTGAGCAGCAGCACCGAGGTGATCCCCTCCAGCTCCGCACCGGCCCCCGTGGCCGAGGCGAACAGCTCACCCGGCGCCAGCTCCAGCCCGGCGGCCCTGATCCGCGCCCGCTCCTCGTCCGCGCCCGCCCACATCAGCACGTCGAGCCCCGCCCCGCGCAGGGCGCCCGCCAGGTCCACCGTCCAGGGCGCCCCGCCCACCAGCAGCGGCCGGGACCGGGACGGCCGCAGCACCCCGAGCCGCCGCGCCACCGGGAACGCGGTCAGGCCGTAGAGCGTCACCGTCGCCACGATCACCACGAAGGTGGCGGGCAGGATGCGCTCCGCACCGGCGACGTGGTGCCCGGCCAGCTCGGAGGAGAACGTGGAGGCGGTGGCCGCCGCGACGATGCCCCGGGGCGCCATCCAGCCGATGAACCACCGCTCCCGCGCGGGCACGTCGGTGCCGGCCGCCGCGAGGTGGGCGATGAGCGGCCGGGTCACCAGGACGAGGAGGGCGGTCAGCGCCAGCGAGGGCAGCACCACGTGCCGCAGCGACGCCGGGGTGACCGTCGCCGAGATGGAGACGAAGAGCAGGCCGATGACCAGGGAGACCAGCGTTTCGAAGAACGGGCGGCGCGTGGGCAGATCCAGGCCGGGCAGATTGGCCATGGCCATCCCCATCACGACCGCCGAGATCAGCCCCGTGTCGTCCCGCAGCGCGTCGCAGGCCGCCGCCACCCCGACCACGGCGGCCAGCTGGAGCGAGGTCTCCAGCTCCTCGCTGAGCCGCACCCGCCGCAGCACCAGCCACAGCACTGCCGCACCGGCCGAGCCCGCCCCGACACCCACGCCCGCGCTGGCCATGAAGTGCCCGAGCCCGCTGCCGAACCCCGGCCGGCCGCCCGCCAGGACCCCGTGGAGGACGAGTGCCCCCAGAATGCCGCCGACCGGGTCGATCAGGGCGCCCTCCCAGACGAGGATGCGCCGCAACCGCTCCGTGGGCCGTACGAAGGCGAGCAGCGGCCCCACCACCGTCGGGCCCGATACGACGAGGATCGCCGCGAGCATGACGGCCGCCTGTGTCGACATGTCCAGCACCGGTACGGCGAAGAGCGCGGCGGACACCAGCGTCAGCAGCGCCCCCAGCCACAGCAGCCGGATCACCACCCGCCGGTTGTGTCCCCTGAGCCGCTTCAGGTCCAGGCCGAGCCCGGCGTCGTAAAGGATCACGGCCACCGCCAGCGACACCAGCGGCGAGAACGCCGGTCCGAGCAGCCGCTCGGGATCGACGTCATCGGTGAGCGCCCCCGCGATGAACCCGGCCGGCAGCAGCACGAGCAGCGCCGGCACCCGCAGCCGCCTCGCCAGCAACTGCGAACCGACCGCGAGGACCACGATCAGCCCGAGCCCCACGTACACCTGGTCCGCCGTCATCGACCCGCCTCCTCCGGCGCACCCGGCCGTCGGACACGACCCGCACAGCAGCGCGCGCGACCACCTTCCGCGCCGCCGCCCGGCCCGGCCGCGAGGGCTCGCGCCGGGAGGCGCACCCAGTGGCCGGGATCGCCCGGACGGGCTATCCGCTCACGGCCGGGCGCGCCCCTCGGCGGCGTCGAACGCGGGCGCGAGCGGGGCCAGTGCCGCGCCGAGCAGGGCGGACGGTGAGCCGGCGGCCACGACCAGCCCTCCGGCCCCCGCACCGTCTCCGGCCGGCTGGATCCAGCCTTCGAGCGCGATGCGGATCGCGGCGGCCACGCTCGCCGCCAGGACGCGGGCGGTCGGCGCCGAGGCGTTGTCCAGGCGCGCGGCGATCGCCGCGGTGAGCGGGGGCTCGACGCCGGCGGTGGCGTCGAGGAAGGCCTCGCGCAGCGCGGGCCGGGTGGTGACGAGCAGCAGCGCCTCCCGGCCGTCCGCGCCGGGGTCCGTGTACTGCCCGACCACCGCGTCGGTGACGGCGTCCGCCAGGCGGACGTCCGCCGGCCGGGCCGCGACGGCCGCCGCGACGCGCGCCTCCCGGTCGGCGGTGACGGCCGAGACGATCGCCTGCTCCCGGCTGGCGAAGTAGTTGTTGTAGGTACGCGGCGAGACGCCGGCCGCCTCGGCGATGTCCTCGACCCGCACCCGTTCGGGCCCGTGCTCGATGGCCAGGCGCAGCGCCGCCTCGCGCAGCGCCTCGCGCGTGGCCTGCTTCTTGCGCTCCCGCAGTCCCGGTGGTGTCGTCACGGCGCCAGCGTTCCACAGAGGCTGCGCACACGCAAACTTGCGTGCACGCACTTTTCCTGTCAGTCTCGGCCCGACCCGAACGGATCGACGGAGAGGACGCCACCATGCGGGCCCGAGGAATGACCTACGACACCGGCTTCGTGATGCACGGCCGCACATCCCGCGAGCACTTCGACCTCGCGGTGGTCCGGCGGGAGCTCGCGATCATCCGCGACGACCTGCACTGCAACGCCGTCCAGATCATCGGCGGCGACCCGGACCGGCTGGAACAGGCCGCGGCCGCCGCCGCCGGGCTCGGCCTGGAGGTCTGGTTCTCGCCCTACCCGCTGGAGCTGGAACCGGAGCAGATCCTCACGCTCTTCCGTGACTGCGCCGCACGAGCGGAACGGCTCCGGCGGGAGGGCGCCGCGGTCGTGTTCGTCGCGGGCGTCGAGCTGAGCGTGATGAACCGGGGGTTCCTGCCCGGAGAGAGTCCCGAGGAACGGGTCGGACAGCTGATGAGCCGCCCCGAGCGACGGGCCGAGGCGATCCGCGAACTCGGCGTCCGCTTCAACGATTTCCTCCGCGATGCCGTGGCCGCCGTCCGCGCGCACTACCAGGGCACGCTCACGTACGCGGCCATCCAGTTCGAGCAGGTCGACTGGGCGCCCTTCGACATCGTGACGTACGAGCTGATCCGCTCCGCCGAGATCGCCGACCGGTTCCGCGACGCGATCCGCACCCTCGCCCGGGGCCCGAAGCCGCTCGCCGTCACCGGCTTCGGCACCGCGGCCTACCGCGGCGCGGGGGACCGGGGCGGGCGGGTCCTGGAGGTGGTCGAGCACGACCCGGTGACCAAGGACCCCGTACGGCTGGACGGCGTCTACGAACGCGACGAGGCCGGCCAGGCCGCGTATCTGAGCGAACTCCTGGAGGTCTTCGAGACCGAGGGCGTGGACAGCGCGTTCGTCTTCCTGTTCGCCCTGCCCGGCTACCCGCACCGCCCGGACGGCGACCCCAGGGACGACCTGGACCGGGCGGGACTGGGCATCGTCAAGCTCCTCGAAGGGCGCCGGGGGCGGACCTACCCCGACATGGAATGGGAGCCCAAGGCCGCCTTCGCCGCAGTGGCCCAGCGGTACCGGGGGTGACCGGGGCCGCTACTCCCGCTTGTCGTCCCAGGGCGCGCCCAGCCAGCTGTCGAACGAGGTGATCAGCGCCGTCAGGGCCGCCGCCAGCCGCTGGTCGGTGCCCTGGGCGTGTACGACGACCTCGCCGTCGGACAGGAACTCGAACGGGGTCTCACCCGCCGCCCGCCAGCGGATGCGCCGGGGCCCGCGCGGCACGTCGCCGCCGCCGCTCACCAGGCTGCCCACGCCGATCGCCAGCCACAGCGGGAACAGCAGCCACCACACGTACCACCAGAAGATCCGGCCCTTGAGACCGACGGCCTCCGGGCAGCCGGGCCGGGTGACCGTCCAGCGGGTGCGCAGGCCCTTGCCCGAGCACGCCTTCTCGCGGACGACGGTGCCCAGCACCTCCCCGTGACCACCCAGCACCTGGTACGCCGAAACGCCGTCACCGGCCGCCGAGGTGACGACCGTTGCCAGCCGGGCGCGGCGCTCCGGGTCGGCCCACAGCACGAAGGAGCGGGCGCCGGTCTTCCGGGCGGCGAGGTATGCCGGTATGCCGCCCGGCGGCGGTTCCCGCTCCAGATGCGCCAGCACCCGCGACTCTCCGCCCGGCTCGTCCGTGATCTTGACGACATGGCTGAAGGGCGAGAGGGGAGCGGGCGCCGGCGCGCCCTTGCGCGGCTTCCTCCCCGTCGCGACGGCACTCACATTCAGGACGGTGGCCACGTGCGCGCTCCTCCGTTGCGATGACCGGGAAGTCGAACAGTAGCCCTACCGTCCGAGGGGGTTACGCGGACGGGGCGCCGTCCAGCCGCCGGAACAGGCCCTCCTGCACCACCGACACCAGCAGATTGCCCGCCCGGTCGTAGATCCGGCCGCGCGCAAGACCCCGCCCGCCCGTCGCGACCGGCGACTCCTGGTCGTACAGGAACCACTCGTCCGCCCGGAACGGCCGGTGGAACCACATCGCGTGATCCAGGGACGCCATGTCGAAGCCGCGCGGCCCCCACAGCGGCTCCACCGGGATACGGACCGCGTCCAGCAGCGTCATGTCGCTCGCGTACGTCAACGCGCAGGTGTGCACCAGCGGGTCGTCGCCCAGCGGTCCCACCGCACGCATCCACACCGCGCTGCGCGGGTCCGCGTCCTTGATCTCCTCGCGCGTCCAGCGCAGCCGGTCCACGTACCGGATGTCGAACGGCTGGCGCCGCGCCATCCGTTCCAGCGCCTCCGGCAGACCGCCCAGGTGCTCGCGCACCTCCTCGGCGACCGTCGGCAGCTCCTCCGGATCCGGCACCATCCGGGCCGGCGGCAGCTGGTGTTCGAAGCCCGCCTCCTCCGGGCGGTGGAACGACGCCGTCAGGTTGAAGATCGTCCGGCCCTGCTGGACGGCCGTCACCCGGCGGGTGGTGAACGACCTGCCGTCCCGGACGCGCTCCACGTCGTACACGATCGGCACACCGGGACGGCCCGGCCGCAGGAAGTAGGCGTGCAGCGAGTGCACCGGCCGGTCCCCGTCCGTGGTGCGGCCCGCCGCCACCAGCGCCTGCCCCGCGACCTGGCCGCCGAAGACCCGTTGCAGGGACTCGTCAGGGCTCCGGCCCCGGAAGATGTTGACCTCGATCCGCTCCAGGTCGAGCAGGTCGACCAGGCGCTCGGCGGGGTTCGTCATGCCGTTCTTCTCCACTCTCACAACTGGCCCACGGACGTGACCCGCACGACCGCCCGGCCCTCCTCGTCCGACGCGGCGAGGTCGACCTCCGCGCTGATGCCCCAGTCATGGTCGCCGTTCGGGTCGGCGAACGTCTGGCGGACCCGCCACAGCCCGTGCGCCGTGTCCTCGTCGATCTTCAGCAGCTTCGGGCCGCGCGCGTCCGGACCGGTGCCCAGCTCCTCGTACTCGTCCCAGTACGCGTCCATCGCCTCGCCCCACGCGTCCTCGTCCCAGCCCGCGTCCCCGTCCAGCTCGCCCAGATCGCGGACCCGGTCCAGCGCGGCCAGCTCCACCCGGCGGAACATCGCGTTGCGCACCAGCACCCGGAAAGCGCGGGCGTTCGCCGTGACCGGCTTGACCTCGTCGGCCCGCTCCTGCGCCTGCTCGGCGGTCTCCACCTCCGGGTTGGCCAGCTGCTCCCACTCGTCCAGCAGACTGGAGTCCACCTGACGGACCATCTCGCCCAGCCAGGCGATCAGATCCTCCAGATCCTCCGACTTGAGGTCGTCCGGAATGGTGTGTTCCAGCGCCTTGTAGGCGCTCGCCAGATAGCGCAGCACGATGCCCTCGGTCCGCGCCAGCTCGTAATTCGACGTGAACTCCGTGAACGTCATGGCCCGTTCGTACATGTCCCGGATCACCGACTTCGGCGACACCGGATGGTCGCCCACCCACGGGTGGCTGCGCCGGTAGACGTCGTACGCGTGCCACAGCAGCTCGCTCAGCGGCTTCGGGTACGTCACCTCCTGGAGCAGCTCCATCCGCTCCTCGTACTCGATGCCGTCGGCCTTCATCTGCCCGACCGCCTCACCGCGCGCCTTGTTCTGCTGCGCGGCGAGGATCTGGCGCGGATCGTCCAGCGTCGACTCCACCACCGAGACCATGTCCAGCGCGTACGACGGCGAATCCGGGTCCAGCAGCTCGAACGAGGCCAGCGCGAACGTCGACAGCGGCTGGTTCAGCGCGAAGTCCTGCTGGAGGTCCACGGTGAGCCGCACGATGCGCCCCTCCGCGTCCGGCTCGTCCAGCTGCTCCACCACACCGCCGTCCAGCAGCGACCGGTAGATCGCGATGGCCCGGCGGATGTGCCGCAACTGCGCCCGGCGCGGCTCGTGGTTGTCCTCCAGCAGATGCCGCATCGCCTCGAACGCGTTGCCCGGGCGGGCGATCACGGAAAGGAGCATCGTGTGCGTCACCCGGAAACGCGAGGTCAGCGGCTCCGGATCGGACTGGATCAGCTTGTCGAACGTGGTCTCCGACCAGGCCACGAAGCCCTCGGGGGCCTTCTTGCGGACGACCTTCCGCTTCTTCTTCGGGTCGTCACCCGCCTTCTTAACCGCCTTCTCGTTCTCGATGACGTGCTCGGGCGCCTGGGCGACCACGAAGCCCGCCGTGTCGAAGCCCGCCCGCCCGGCCCGGCCGGCGATCTGGTGGAACTCCCGCGCCCGCAGCGTCCGCACCCGGGTGCCGTCGTACTTGGTGAGCGCGGTGAACAGCACCGTGCGGATCGGTACGTTGACGCCGACGCCCAGCGTGTCCGTACCGCAGATCACCTTCAGCAGACCCGCCTGCGCCAGCTTCTCCACGAGCCTGCGGTACTTGGGGAGCATGCCCGCGTGGTGCACGCCGATCCCGTGGCGCACGTACCGCGAGAGGTTCTGGCCGAACTTGGTGGTGAAGCGGAAGTTGCCGATGAGGTCGGCGATCTTCTCCTTCTCCTCCTTGGTGCACATGTTGATGCTCATCAGCGACTGCGCCCGCTCCACCGCGGCCGCCTGCGTGAAGTGCACGATGTAGACCGGCGACTGCCGCGTGTCCAGGAGCTCCGTGAGCGTCTCGGTGATCGGCGTCAGCCGGTACTCGTAGCTCAGCGGTACGGGACGGGTCGCCGAGCGGACCACGGAGGTCGGGCGGCCGGTGCGCCGCGTCAGGTCCTCCTCGAACATCCGGACGTCGCCGAGCGTCGCCGACATCAGGACGAACTGCGCCTGCGGAAGCTCCAGGATCGGGATCTGCCAGGCCCAGCCGCGGTCCTGCTCCGCGTAGAAGTGGAACTCGTCCATCACGACCTGGCCGATGTCCGCGTACTTCCCGTCACGCAGCGCGATGGAGGCCAGCACCTCGGCGGTGCAGCAGATCACCGGGGCGTCGGCGTTGACCGAGGCGTCCCCGGTGAGCATGCCGACGTTCTCCGTACCGAACAGCTTGCACAGGTCGAAGAACTTCTCCGACACCAGCGCCTTGATCGGCGCGGTGTAGAAGGTGACCTTGTCCTGGGCCAGCGCCGTGAAGTGCGCACCCGCCGCGACCAGGCTCTTCCCGGACCCCGTCGGCGTGGAGAGGATCACGTTGGCCCCGGACACCACCTCGATCAGCGCCTCCTCCTGAGCGGGGTAGAGGGTGATCCCCTGCGTCTCGGTCCAGGACGAGAAAGCCTCGAAGAGAGCGTCGGGATCGTCGGTCGGGGGCAGCTGATCGATAAGGGTCACGCCCCCATCTTGCCTGTCTTCCACCCCGATGAGGGAACCGGACGACGGCCCGAAGATCACGGACGATACGCTTCCCTCTCAACTCGGCCGCACCGCAACGGCGCTGGCCGGATCACGCGCCCGGGCACCACCCGGGGCACACGGCGACACCTACGGGGGCTCGGCAGTCATGATGGGACCGGCACACTCTCTGTCAGGGGCGGCGGCCTGGCTGGGGGTGGGTGCCGCGGCGGCGGCCACCGGCCACACCATGCCGTGGCCCGTCCTCGTCGTCGGCGCGCTGATCACCGCGGGTGCCGCGCTCGCCCCCGACCTCGACCACAAGTCGGCGACCATCTCGCGCGCCTTCGGGCCCCTCTCGCGCGGAGTCTGCGAGATCGTCGACAAGCTCTCGCACGCCGTCTACAAGGCCACCAAACTGCGGGGCGACTCCAACCGCAACGGCGGCCACCGCACCCTCACCCACACCTGGGTCTGGGCCGTCCTGATCGGGGCGGGCGCGTCCGCCGTCGCGTACACCGGCGGGCGCTGGGGGGTCCTCGCGATCCTCTTCGTCCACCTGGTCCTCGCCGTCGAGGGGCTGCTCTGGCGGGCGGCCCGGGTCTCCAGCGACGTCCTGGTGTGGCTGCTCGGCGCGACCAGCGCCTGGATCCTCGCCGGCATCCTCGACAAGCCGGGCAACGGCGCCGACTGGCTCTTCACCGACCCCGGCCAGGAATACCTGTGGCTCGGACTGCCGATCGTGCTCGGCGCCCTCGTCCACGACATCGGCGACGCGCTGACCGTCTCCGGCTGCCCGATCCTGTGGCCGATCCCGCTGGGCCGCAAGCGCTGGTACCCGATCGGCCCGCCGAAGGTCATGCGCTTCAAGGCCGGCAGCTGGGTGGAGATCAAGGTGCTGATGCCGGTCTTCATGATCCTCGGCGGTGTGGGCGCCGCGGCCGCGATGAACGTCATCTGAGCCACCCGGGGGCCGGCGCACCGGCCCCCGGGATCCGTCAGCCGTGCCAGGAGCGCCAGAGCGCGGCATACGCCCCGTCCGCCGCCACCAGCTCGTCATGGCTGCCCAGCTCCGTGATCCGGCCCTGCTCGACCACGGCGATCACGTCCGCGTCGTGCGCGGTGTGCAGCCGGTGCGCGATCGCCACCACCGTGCGGCCCTCCAGCACCCGGGCGAGCGAGCGCTCCAGGTTGCGGGCCGCCCGGGGGTCGAGCAGCGAGGTCGCCTCGTCCAGGACCAGGGTGTGCGGATCGGCCAGCACCAGCCGGGCGAGCGCGATCTGCTGGGCCTGCGCCGGGGTGATCACCAGGCCCCCCGAACCGATCTCCGCGTCGAGCCCCTGATCCAGGGCCCGCGCCCAGCCGTCCGCGTCGACCGCGGCGAGCGAAGCCCACAGCTCCGCGTCCTCCGCGTCCGTACGGGCCAGCCGCAGGTTGTCCCGCAGCGAGCCGACGAACACATGGTGCTCCTGGTTGACCAGCGCCACGTGCGACCGCACCCGCTCCGTCACCATCCGCGAAAGCCGCGCACCGCCGAGCGTGATCTCGCCGTCCCGGGGCTCGTAGATCCCCGCGAGCAGCCGGCCCAGCGTCGACTTGCCCGCACCCGAAGGGCCGACCAGCGCCAGCCGCGTACCCGGCGCGACGTCCAGCGACACCCGGTGCAGCACGTCCACCCCGTCCACGTACCCGAAGCGCACCTCGTCGGCGCGTACGTCCCGGCCGTCCGGGGACACCGAGGCGTCGCCCGCCTCCGGCTCGATCTCCCGGACGCCCACCAGCCGCGCCAGCGACACCTGGGCCACCTGCAACTCGTCGTACCAGCGCAGGATCAGACCGATCGGGTCCACCATCATCTGGGCGAGCAGCGCACCCGTGGTGAGCTGGCCGACGGTCATCCACCCCTCGATGACGAACCAGCCGCCCAGCAGCAGGACCGCGCCCAGAATCGTCGCGTACGTGATGTTGACGACCGGGAACAGCACGGTCCGCAGGAACAATGTGTACCGTTCCCACGCCGTCCACTGCTGGACGCGCAGGTCCGACAGCGCGACCCGGCGCGCCCCCAGCCGGTGCGCCTCCACGGTCCGCCCCGCGTCCACGGTCTCCGCCAGCGCCGCGGCGACCGCCGCGTAACCGGCGGCCTCCGAGCGGTACGCGGCCGGACCCCGGCGGAAGTACCAGCGGCAGCCGATGAGCAGCACCGGCAGCGCCACGACCACCGCCAGGGCCAGCGGGGGAGCGGTGACGGTGAGGGCGGCGACCAGCAGGCCCACCCACACCACGCCGATCGTCAGCTGCGGGACGGCCTCGCGCATGGCGTTGGCCAGCCGGTCGATGTCCGTGGTGATCCGGGACAGCAGATCACCGGTACCGGCCCGTTCCAGCACGCCCGGAGGCAGCCGCACCGAGCGGACGAGGAAGTCCTCGCGGAGGTCGGCGAGCATCTCCTCGCCCAGCATGGCGCTGCGCAGCCGCATCAACCGGGTCGCCACCGTCTGCACCACGAGCGCGCACGCGAACACGATGGCGGTGCGCTCCAGATGCAGGTCCTCGGCCCCGTCGGACAGGTCCTCCACAAGCCCGCCGAGCAGGTACGGGCCCACGATGGACGCGATCACCGCGAACGTGTTGAGCAGCGTCACCACGACGAACGGCTTGCGGTGGCGCCGCATCAGCTCCAGGACGTAGGCCCGTACGGTCGCGGGCCGGCCGACCGGCAGGGTGGTGGCCGTCTCGGGGGCCGCCGGGTCGAAAGCGGGGGGTACATGGGCCGGTGGGGCGACGCCGGTCATTGCCTGGCCTTTCATGCCCGTTCCTCGATTTCCTGGTGTGCTTCCTGGTGTGCTTCTTCGCGTACTTCCTGATGGGCTTCCTGGTGTGCGGCCGCTTCGTCGTCGGTGTCGCGGGTGACGACCCTGCGGTAGCGATCCTCGGTGCGCAGCAGCTCGCGGTGCGTGCCGACCGCCACGACCGTGCCGTCGTGCACCAGCGCCACCCGGTCGGCCAGGTCGAGCAGCAGGGGCGACGAGGAGAACACGACGGTCGTACGGTCCTCACGCAGCGCCTTGACGCCCGCCGCGACCCGGGCCTCGGTGTGCGAGTCGACCGCCGAGGTGGGCTCGTCCAGGACGAGCGTGTCCGGGTCGGTGAGCAGCGACCGGGCCAGGGCGAGCCGCTGGCGCTGGCCGCCGGACAGGGACCGGCCGCGTTCGGTGATCCGGGTGTCCAGCGGCTCGCAGTCCCGATCGGGGGACGCCTGCGCCAGCGCGGCCAGCACGTCGTCGCACTGCGCGGCGGACAGGGCGGCCGCGGCCTCCACCTGCCCGGACGACGGCACGTCCAGCAGTTCGCGCAGGGTGCCCGAGAGCAGCACGGGGTCCTTGTCCTGGACGAGCACGGCGGTCCGTGCCGCGCCCGGTTCCAGTTCGTCCAGCGGCACGCCGCCCAGCAACACGGAGGGCGGCTCGGGGGCGTCGGAGTCCGGGGCCTCGGAGGCGTCGGATTCCGGGGCCTCGGGCTGGGCGTGTCCGCCGAGCCGTTCCGCCAGCCGGCCCGCCTCGTCCGGGTCGCCGCAGACGACGGCGGTGAAGCGGCCCTGCGGGGCCAGCAGCCCGGTGACCGGGTCGTACAGGTCGCCGGACGGGATGGTGTCGACGGTGGCCGGGCGGGTGTTCCGGCTCAGCGACAGCACGCGGACGGCGCGCTGCGCGGAGGGGCGGGAGAAGGAGTACGCCATCGCGATCTCCTCGAAGCTCCGCAGCGGGAACAGGGCCAGGGTCACCGCGCTGTACACCGTCACCAACTGGCCCACCTCGATCCTGCCGTCCCGGGCCAGCGAGGCCCCGTGGACGACCAGGGCGAGCAGCAGGACGCCGGGCAGCAACACCTGGACCGCCGAGATCAGCGACCACATCCGGGCGCTGTGCACCGCGGCCTTGCGGACCTCCTGCGAGGCGCGCCGGTAGCGGTCCAGGAACAGCTCCTCGCCGCCGATGCCGCGCAGGACGCGCAGCCCGGCCACGGTGTCCGAGGCGAGCTCGGTGGCCCGGCCGCCCTTCTCGCGCTGCACGTCCGCCCGCCGGGTGGCGCGCGGCAGCAACGGCAGGACGGACAGGGCGAGGAACGGCATGGCGATCGCCACGAGAACGCCCAGCGACGGGAGGTAGAGGACGAGCCCCACGCTGATGACGACGAGGATCGTGGCGGCGGCCAGGAAGCGCGAGAGCGCCTCGACGAACCACCCGATCTTCTCGACGTCGCCGGTTGATACGGCGACCACTTCGCCGGCCGCGACCCTGCGCGTCAGCAGCGAGCCCAGCTCGGCGGTCTTGCGGGCCAGCAGCTGCTGGATCCGGGCGGCGGCGGTGATCCAGTTGGTGACGGCGGCCCGGTGGAGCATCGCGTCGCCCACCGCGGTCAGCACGCCCAGCAGCGCGGTCAGCCCACAGGCCAGCGCGAGCCTGCTGCCGGACCGGTCCACGACCGCCTGGACGGCCAGCCCCACCGCCAGTGGGTATCCCGCGATCGAACAGTGGTGCACCAGCCCCCAGAACAAGGACTTGAGCTGCCCGCGGATCTGATTGCGGCCCAGCCACAGCAGGAAGCGGGGGCCTGAACGGACATCGGGATCACCGGGGTCCGAGAACGGAAGATCGCGAATGCGCATGACATCCCAAAGGATCGGAAGAGGCAGGGCCGCGAGGCGCCGCTAAAGCGCGTCGGGGCAGCACTGAGTCGCCCACGGAGTACGCGGGCGGGGGGACCGGACCGCGCAAGCCTTGCCGGTCACGGGGATCGCGGCAAACGGTTTTATGCGGCGCGGGTAAAGATTCGGCACGCTTTCCCCGGGGCCGCCCGGGGTGGACAACGGCGTACATCGCCAGGTGCGAGCATGGACGGATGCGTATAGCCGGTGCGGTTCGGATGGTGGCCTCGGCGGCCGCCTGTGGTGTCCTGCTCACGACCCTGACGTCCTGCGGTGACGGACAGGACACGAAGAAGGGCGCCGCCGCCGAGCGGTCGGCCGCCGCGAAGGGCAGCACGAAGGCCCCCGTCAAGGACCTGAAGCGCATCCCCGATGTGGGCGACCGGCTCCAGTCGAAGATCCCCGCCGACTCCCGCCAGGTCGTCGCCGTCTACGGCGAGGGCAAGGACTCGGCGGACTCCACCGTCGTGCTCTACACCAAGTCCGGCTCCACCTGGGACAAGGCCGCCTCCTGGAAGGGCCACAACGGCAAGAAGGGCTGGACGCCCGACCACCACGAGAACGACAACCGCAGCCCCGTGGGCGTCTACACCCTCAGCGACGCGGCCGGTGTCCTGCCCGACCCGGGCGCCCGCCTCCCGTACACACAGACCGCCTCGATCCAGGCCCCGCACTACTGGGCCAAGTCGCACTGGCACGACTTCGACTACGTCATCGCCATCGACTACAACCGGGTCAAGGGCACCCCGCCCAACGACCCGACGCGCCCGCAGGGCCAGACCAAGGGCGGCAGCATCTGGCTGCACATGGACCACGGCAGCGGCACCTCGGCCTGCGTGAGCGTTCCCAAGGAGGCCATGGAGAAGCTGCTGCGCACCCTCGACCCGAAGCAGCACCCGGTCGTCGTCATGGGCGACCGCGCCGGCCTCCGCGCCTGACCCGCGCCGCTCGGGCGGGTCAGGCGGGGGCCGGGCGGCTCAGGCGGGGCCGGGGCGGGTCGCCCACTCCAGCTCCATCAGGGCGGAGTGGTACGAGCGGCCCGTCGCCCGGTCCATGCCGATCTCGCACATCCGGTTGGCCGAGAGGTACGCGTCGTACTCCCGGGACCGCACCTCGGCGGCCTCCTTGGCGGTCGCGGACGCCGTCAGCTCCTCGTGCAGCATCCCGCGGTCGCCCGCGAAACCGCAGCACGCGGCGTCGTCGGGCATCACGGCCTCGTCCGCGCAGGCATCGGCGACCGCGCGCAGCCGGTCGACGTCGTCCAGATGCTCCATGGAACAGGTCGGGTGCAGCACGGCCGAACGGGACCTGCGCACCACCGTCAGCTCCGGAAGCAACTCGTCCGCCGCCCAGACCAGGGAGTCGACCACGGTCAGCTCGCGGTGCAGCGCCCGGTTGTCCTCGGTGAGATACGGGACCACCTCATGGGCGATCCCCAGCGTGCACGAGGAGGCGTCGACCACCAGCGGCAGCTTCCCGCCGGCCGTCCAGCCCCAGGCCGCTTCCACGATCCGGTTGGCCATCACGGCGTTGCCGGAGTCGTAGCCCTTGGAGTGCCAGATGGTGGCGCAGCAGGTGCCGTTGACGTCGTCCGGGATCCAGACGGGCTTTCCCGCCCGGGCCGACACGGCCACCACGGCCTGCGGCAGCGAAGGGCCGCGATGGCTGTCCGGGCTGCCGAAGATGCGGTTGACGCAGGCCGGGTAGTACACCGCGCTCGCCCCCGTCCTGGAGGTGCGCGGCAGCTTGCGGGGCGCGGCGCCGGGGATCTCCGGCAGCCACTCGGGGACCAGATCGGGGCGCACGGCGCGGCGGGCGAGCCGGGTGACCCCTTGCAGCAGGCGGTCGTCGATCCGGCTCGCCGCGGCGACCGCGAGCCGTGCGGCCGTCTCCGCCGTACGGAAGTGCTTGGCGGCGAGCGCGGCGATCCGCTCCTCGCGCGGGGAGTGCCGCTGGTGGCGGAAGTTCTTCATCATGGCGCCCGTGTCGATGCCGACGGGGCAGGCCAGCTTGCAGGTGGAGTCACCGGCGCAGGTGTCCACGGCGTCGTAGCCGTAGGCGTCGACCAGGCCCGTCTCGACGGGTGAACCATCGGGCTGGCGCATCATCTCGCGGCGCAGCACGATCCGCTGACGCGGTGAGGTCGTCAGGTCGTGGCTGGGGCAGGTCGGTTCGCAGAAGCCGCACTCGATGCAGGGGTCGGCGATCGCCTCGACCTTCGGGATGGTCTTCAGCCCGCGCAGATGGGCCTTCGGGTCGCGGTCGAGGACGATCCGCGGCGCCAGGACCCCGTCGGGGTCGATGACCTGCTTCGTACGCCACATCAGTTCGGTGGCCTTCGGGCCCCATTCCAGTTCGAGGAAGGGGGCGATGTTGCGGCCCGTCGCGTGCTCCGCCTTGAGCGATCCGTCGAACCGCTCGACCGTCAGCTTGCAGAAGTCCGCCATGAAGGCGGCGTACCGGTCGACGTCGGACGGCCGCGCCGCGTCGAACGCCAGCAGGAAGTGCAGGTTGCCGTGGGCGGCGTGACCGGCGACGGCGGCGTCGAAGCCGTGCTCGGCCTGGAGCGCGAGCAGCGCCTCGCAGGCGTCGGCCAGCCGGGACGGCGGGACCGCGAAGTCCTCGGTGATCAGCGTCGTCCCCGAGGGGCGGGAGCCGCCGACCGCGGTGACGAACGCCTTGCGGGCCTTCCAGTACCCCGAGATGATGCGGGCTTCCCGGGTGAACTCGTTGGTCACCGAGGTGACGGGCCGGACCAGCTCCAGCCGCCGCACCACCTCGGCCGCAGCCTGCTCGTACGCCTCCTGGCCCGCCTCGTCCGGGGCCCGGAACTCCACCAGCAGCGCGGCGGTCTCCTTCGGCAGCCCGGCCCAGTCGGCGGGGACACCCTGCACGCTCACGGAGGCGCGCAGGGTGTTGCCGTCCATCAGCTCGACGGCGATGGCCCCCGCCTCGTTGAACAGCGGGACGGCGGCGGCCGCCGCGGTCAGCGAGGGGAAGAAGAGCAGCGCCGTGGAGATCCGGCGGTCCAGCGGCAGGGTGTCGAAGACGACCTCGGAGATGAAGCCGAACGTCCCCTCGGAGCCGACCATGAGGCCGCGCAGGATCTCGACCGGGGTCGAGCCGTCGAGGAACGCGTCCAGCCGGTAGCCGTTGGTGTTCTTGATCTCGTACTTGGCGCGGATGCGGGCGGTGAGCGCCGCGTCCGCCTCGATCTCCGCCTTCAGCGCCAGCAGCCCTTCGCACAGCTGCGGCTCGGCCCGGGCCAGATCCTCGTCGGCCGCCGGGTCGGCGGTGTCCACGACGGTGCCGCTCGGCAGCACGAAGGTGAGCGAGGAGACGGTCCGGTACGAATTGCGGGTGGTGCCCGCGGTCATGCCCGAGGCGTTGTTGGCGACGACTCCGCCGATCGTGCACGCGATGGCGCTGGCCGGGTCCGGGCCCAGCAGCCTGCCGTGCCGGGCGAGGGCCGCGTTGGCCCGTACGACCGTCGTCCCCGGGCGGATACGGGCGCGGGCGCCGTCGTCCAGGACCTCGATGCCCGCCCAGTTCCGCCGGACGTCGACGAGGATGTCCTCGCCCTGGGCCTGGCCGTTGAGGCTGGTGCCGGCGGCGCGGAAGACCACGTCGCGGCCCTTGCCGTGCGCGTACGACAGGATCGCGGAGATGTCGTCCAGGTCCTCGGGGACGACGACCACCTGGGGCACGAAGCGGTACGGGCTGGCGTCCGAGGCGTACTTCACCAGGTCGGAAACCTTCCAGAGCACCTTGTCCGCGCCGAGCAGGGCGGTGAGCTCGGAGCGCAGCGTCTCCGGTGTGCCCTTCGCCTGCGCGTCGGGGACGCGGTCGTGGGAGGGCGGGCGCACCGCCGCGGGGCGCAGCGTGTCCGGGTCGGGCTCCAGCAGCGGCATGGTGGTTCTCCTCGGCGGGCTTGTCGGTCAGACGGCTCGGCGCCGCGTCCCGTGGCCGGTCAGCAGCGGCGCTCCGGCATTCCGTCGACCAGTGCGGTCAGCAGACCGCCGAGCACCTCGCGCTGCTCGGCGGTCAACGGAGCCAGGATCTCCTCCGCGGCCGCCCGGCGCGCGTCGCGCAGCGAGCGGAGCGTGGCGATGCCCTCGTCCGTGATCTCGATCCTGACCACCCTACGACTGTCCGGATCGGGGACGCGGCGCACCCTGCCACTCGCCTCCAGGGCGTCGACCAGCGTGGTCACGGCGCGGGGGACCACATCGAGGCGCTGCGCGAGATCCGCCATCCGGGGCGGTCCGTCGTAATGGGCGACGGTGCGCAGCAGCCGGAACTGCGCGGGCGTGATGCCGATCGGCTCCAGCTGGCGGCCCTGGATGCGCTGGAGCCTGCGGGTGAGCCGCAGCAGCTGTTCGGCGAGCATGCCATCGGGGTCGGGGGAGTCCATGGGAAGAACAGTATCAGGACTTCATTCATTGTGAATAGGGGTAACAATGAGCTATGCTCTCATTCGGCTGGACTGTCACGGTCGCGATCCCCGTGTCCGTGCGGCCCCGCCCCGCCCCATTGCCGCACGTCCGACGAAGGAGCCCATGAAACCCGACGAACCCGCGTGGACACCCCCGCCCAAGGACCCCGCCCAGCCGCCGGCCGAGCTGCGCCGCATCCTCCGCCTCTTCCGCCCGTACCGCGGCCGCCTCGCGGTGGTCGGACTGCTCGTCGGCGCCTCGTCGCTGGTGTCGGTCGCCTCGCCGTTCCTGCTGCGCGAGATCCTGGACACCGCCCTCCCGCAGGGCCGGACCGGGCTGCTCACGCTGCTCGCCCTCGGCATGATCCTCACCGCCGTGATGAACAGCGTCTTCGGTGTGCTCCAGACGCTCATCTCCACCACCGTCGGCCAGCGCGTCATGCACGACCTCCGCACCGCCGTCTACACCCAGCTGCAGCGGATGCCGCTCGCCTTCTTCACCCGCACCCGTACGGGTGAGGTCCAGTCCCGGATCGCCAACGACATCGGCGGCATGCAGGCCACCGTCACCTCGACTGCGACCTCGCTCGTCTCCAACCTCACCGCGGTCATCGCCACCGTCGTCGCCATGCTCGCGCTCGACTGGCGGCTCACCGTCGTCTCGCTGCTCCTGCTGCCCGTCTTCGTCTGGATCAGCCGCCGGGTCGGCCGCGAGCGCAAGAAGATCACCACCCAGCGCCAGAAGCAGATGGCCGCCATGGCCGCCACCGTCACCGAGTCGCTGTCCGTCAGCGGCATCCTCCTCGGTCGCACGATGGGCCGCTCCGACTCGCTCACCCAGAGCTTCTCCGAGGAGTCCGAGCGGCTGGTCGACCTCGAAGTGCGCTCCAGCATGGCCGGACGCTGGCGGATGTCCACGATCGGCATCGTCATGGCCGCCATGCCGGCCGTCATCTACTGGGCCGCGGGCATGGCCCTCCAGTCCGGCGGGCCCGACGTCTCGATCGGCACCCTGGTCGCCTTCGTCTCCCTCCAGCAGGGCCTCTTCCGCCCCGCCGTGAGCCTGCTCTCCACCGGGGTGCAGATGCAGACCTCCCTCGCGCTCTTCCAGCGGATCTTCGAATACCTCGACCTCACCGTGGACATCACGGAGCCGGAGCATCCGGTGCGCCTGGAGACGATCCGCGGCGAGGTCCGCTTCGAGAACGTGGACTTCAGCTACGACGAGAAGAGCGGCCCGACCCTCAGCGGCGTCGACGTCACCGTGCCCGCCGGAGCCGGACTGGCCGTCGTCGGCCCCACGGGGTCCGGCAAGTCCACCCTCAGCTATCTGGTGCCCCGCCTGTACGACGTGACCGGCGGCCGGGTGACCCTCGACGGGGTCGACGTGCGCGACCTCGACTTTGACACCCTCGCCCGCGCGGTCGGCGTCGTCTCGCAGGAGACGTACCTCTTCCACGCCTCGGTCGCCGAGAACCTGCGCTTCGCGAAGCCGGACGCCACCGACGAGGAGATCGAGGCGGCGGCCCGCGCCGCGCAGATCCACGATCACATCGCCTCGCTCCCCGACGGCTACGACACCCTCGTCGGCGAACGCGGATACCGCTTCTCCGGCGGTGAGAAGCAGCGCCTGGCCATCGCGCGGACCATCCTGCGCGACCCGCCGGTGCTGATCCTGGACGAGGCGACGAGCGCGCTCGACACCCGTACCGAATTCGCCGTGCAGGAGGCCATCGACGCACTCTCCGCCGGACGCACCACGATCACCATCGCCCACCGGCTCTCCACCGTCCGCGACGCCGACCAGATCGTCGTCCTCGACGGCGGCCGCACGGCGGAGCGCGGCACCCACGAGGAACTGCTCCGGCTCGACGGACGGTACGCAGCACTGGTCCGCCGGGACACGGAGATGGCCCCCGTGGCGGGCTGACCGGGGGGCTTGCCGCCGGGCATGGCGTCCCCGAGCCCGGGACCGGCGCGGGTTAGCGTGCCCGCATGGCGCACGAGAGCCCGGATACGCAGCCCCCGGTCACCCCGCCCCGCCGCCGCACGCGCCTGACCCGGCGCGGCCGCCTGACGCTGTTCATCGGCTCCCTGCTCGTCCTCGTCGTGGCCGCGGCGGTGCTCGTCCCCCTGCTCACACGGGAACCGAAGACCGAGGAAACCGCCCGCACGCTGGTGATCCCCGAGGGCCGCCGGGCGACCCAGGTCTACGAGGCCGTCGATCAGGCCCTCGGCGTACCCGCCGGCACGACCGCCTCTGCCGCGCCGACGTCGGACCTGCCGCTCCCGGCCGCTGCGAAGGACAACCCCGAGGGCTACCTCTACCCGGCGACGTACCCGGTCACCTCCGCGACGACCCCGAAGAGCCTGCTGCGCTACATGACCGCCACGGCGGGCCGGCACTTCGGCGCCGACCACATCACGGCGGGCGCCCGCCGCAACGACGTGACCGTGTACCAGACGGTGACCATCGCCAGCATCGTCCAGGCCGAGGCGGACACCGAGTCGGACATGGGCAAGGTCGCCCGCGTCATCCACAACCGCCTCGACCGGGGCATGCCGCTCCAGATGGACTCCACCCTCAACTACGCGTTGAACCGCAGCACCCTGGACACCACCACCGGCGACACGAAGCTCGACAGCCCCTACAACAGCTACGCCCACAAGGGGCTCCCGCCCACGCCCATCGGCAACCCGGGCGAACAGGCGATGACCGCCGCGATCACCCCCACCCCGGGCCCCTGGCTGTACTTCGTGACGGTGGCCCCGGGCGACACCCGCTTCACGGACGACTACGCGGAACAGCAGCGGAACGTGGCGGAGTTCAACCGGAACCGTGGGGGAGGGAGCTGAGGGGGTGGGCGCCCGCCCGTCAGACGAAGGCGGGCACCTCTACGGGCTCCGCAGACGCGCTCGACACCCCTACGGGCTCCGCAGGCGCGTCCGACACCCCGTCCCGCAGCAGCGCGATGATCTCCCGCACGGCGGCGCGTCCGGCGCGATTGGCACCGATCGTGCTGGCGGAGGGGCCGTAGCCGACGAGATGGACGCGCGGGTCGCGTGCGGCGCGGGTGCCCTCGACCTGGATGCCGCCGCCGCGCTCCCGCAGCCGCAGCGGCGCGAGATGGTCGATGGCCGCGCGGAAGCCGGTGGCCCAGAGGATGACGTCGGCCTCGATGCGGCGGCCGTCGTCCCAGGCGACACCGGAGGGCGTGATCCGGTCGAACATGGGGAGCCGGTCCAGCACCCCGGACTCGCGGGCGCGCCGGATGGCGTCGTTGACGGGCAGCCCGGTCACGCTCACCACGCTCTGCGGCGGCAGCCCGCGCCGGACCCGCTCCTCCACCATGGCGACGGCGGCCCGCCCCTGGTCCGCCCCGAAGGGCCCTTCCCGGAAGACCGGCGGCCGGCGCGTCACCCAGTGGGTCTCCGCCGCCACCTCGGCGATCTCCATCAGATGCTGCGTACCGGAGGCACCGCCGCCGACGACGACCACCCGCTGTCCGGCGAACCCGGCGGGGCCCGGATAGCCGGCCGTGTGCAGCTGCCGGCCCCGGAACGTCTCCTGCCCCGGGTAGCGCGGCCAGAAGGGCCGGTCCCAGGTCCCGGTCGCGTTGATCAGGGCGCGCGTCGCGTACGTACCCTCGGAGGTCTCGACCAGCAGCCGGCCGCCGTCGCCCTCGCGCACGGCGCGGACGTCGACCGGCCGGTGCACGCGCAGCCCGAAGGTGCGCTCGTACCGGTCGAAGTAGGCGCCGATGACCTCGGACGACGGCCGCTCCTCGTCCGCGCCGGTCAGCTCCATGGCCGGCAGCGCGTGCATGCCGTGCACCTTGCCGTACGTCAGCGAGGGCCACCGGAACTGCCAGGCGCCGCCCGGGGCCGGCGCATGGTCGAGGACCACGAAGTCGCGGTCCGGTTCCAGACCGCCGCGCCGCAAATGGTACGCGGCGGACAGCCCCGCCTGCCCGGCGCCGACCACTACGACGTCCACCGACCGCATCGCCAAATCGTTCACGCTTCTACCAACTACGACGGCCCCACGGAACTTCCCGCGCGCCCGTCGCTCAACGCTTCCGGCCCCGCGCCACGGCAGGATGGGCCCATGTCTTCTGCCTTCACCACCACGGTCCTGCACCTCACGACGGGCTCGACGGAGACGGTCACCGACCTGACGTCGGACTGCGAACAGTTCCTCGCCCGCGCGGCCTCCGGCCGCGACGGCCTGCTCAACCTCTTCGTCCCGCACGCCACCGCCGGAATCGCGGTCCTGGAAACCGGCGCGGGCAGCGACGACGACCTCCTCTCCGCCCTGCACACCCTGCTCCCGGCCGACGACCGCTGGCAACACCGCCACGGCCACCCCGGCCACGGCCGCGACCACGTCGTCCCGGCCTTCGTCCCCCCGCACGCCACCCTCCCGGTGATCGCGGGCCGCCTGGAACTAGGCACCTGGCAGTCGGTATGCCTGGTGGACACGAACATGGCTAAAGACAACCGTCAGGTTCGTCTGAGCTTCCTGGGCTGACCGAGATCGTTCAGCTGGGTCGTGCCGCCGAATCTCCGTACCATGCGCGCTCGAACGGAGAGAAGAAATGCGCGGTACGGACCTCAATGCGATCGAACGACCCTACGACGGATGCGGCAGTGCCTGCTCGGAGGGCGGCGGCTGTCGCGCGTGAAGCTGGCGACGTCCTCGCCTGAGCGCCAGCGCGAGAACGTGCTCACCGCCGCCGCCTCCGTCGGGGCTCACATCATCGGCTGGGCGGACGACTGGGAGGTCTCCGGCGCCACCGATCCCGTGACCCGCCCCAGCCTGGGCCCGTGGCTCCGTGACGAGAAGGGCCCGTACGACGGCTTGGTCGCCGCAGCGGTGGACCGGCTCGGCCGCAGCGTCGTCGACTGCCTGAACACCGGCTACAAGATGCGGGACGAGAAGAAGATGCTCGTCACGTACGGGCACGACGGAGCCTGGAACCTCGACGACCCCGCTGACGAGAACCGTTTCACCATGGAGGCCTGGGGTGCGCAGATGGAACTGCGCGCGATCCAGCGCAGGAACCGTGACGCCCCTTTGGTGCCTTCTGATGTCGGCAAGCCTGGGGTCCGGGAGGCTCCTCGATGATCGCGCTGACGTGATCTAGCCAAGTACGTGAGGTGCCGCTGCGTACGGTGCAGTTCGGTCGGAGGACGCTTGTGCTGGGTGCGCGGGCAGCGGAGGGGCTGACACCGAGTTCTGGCAAGGTGTCGAACGCGGCGGAAACTGATTCCGATCACCCTTCGACTGTCAGACTGGCCTGGTACAGCGCCTGGGCTGGTCAGATCGCCGTGCCGTGGGCCCGCCCGATTTTAGGAACGATTGGCGCGGGCAGAGTGGTCACGCATGGCATGAGGACGGCCGGCGACGAGCGTTGCGGCTCCTAGCCAGCTTTCCGGAACGGAAGTGACGAGCTGACAACGCGAAGGAAGTGCCACGGTCGACTTATGCGCGCTGTACCCGCCTGTGAGCCGCAGCGTGCCCCCGCAAGGTGATGCCGTGGCAGGCGCTCGGTGCGCGTCGTCATCCGGTTAGTCTGGGGTTTCCTTAGAACTCGTAACACGTTCTTGCTGGCGTGCAGCGGCCTGGTCGGCGGCAGCTGAGTAGGCCGCTGCTTCCTGTGCCAAGACCGTTCAAGGGCCTCGCCAGAGTCATGCCGGGACGAAGCTCGGCCACCAGGGTGGGACGTTAGCCGGGCACAGCGGGGCGGGGTAGGAGTTCGGCATGCCGAGCCATGTGACGAGGAACCAGGCCAACCACAGGGTGAAGACGAGCCCTGCAGCCAGGGCTGTCCTACGATGACGTTTCCCGAGGGTGCCGTACAGGATCACCCACGGAACTGCTGCGGCGATCCATATGAGAGGCGCAAGAAGTAGCAACAACATGTTGTTGGCTGCTGCGCCGCTACCGATGTCACAAGCAGCCCAGGCCCTCCCAATGGCAGCAGTGGTCACCACCGCGGTCAGCCCACCGAAGGCGACTCCAAAGCCAGATCCTCTGAACCAGCGGCTCGGTGGACTCGACGGCTCTACTCCCACGAGCATCTCCCCCGCCTCGCCGTGGATGCAGAGGGTACCAACGTCTGAAGCAGCCCGTCGGGTCCCTGGCCTGCCCTGACACCAGTCAGCCGTTCTTGGGCTTCCGAAGCCGCCGCCAGCAGATGAGGCTACAGGCGAGGGAGACGAAGGCGTCGTGGAGTTCGGTGCGGCGTTCCCAGCGGACGGCCAGGCGCTTGAAGTGGTGGAGCAGAGCGAAGGTCTGCTCGACAACGTAGCGGAGCTTGCCCAAGCCCTTGATGTTCGGTGATCCCTTGCGGGAGATGATCGGCAGGATCCGCCGGTGACGGAGCTCGTCGCGGTGGGCGTTGGAGTCGTATCCCTTGTCGCCAAGCAAAGCTTCAGGTCTGCGGCGGGGCCGGCCTGGGCGGCCCGCGACGGGCGGGATGCCGTCAACCAAGGGGAGCGTCTGGGTGACGTCGTTGACGTTGGCCGCGGTGGTGATGACCTTGAGAGGGGTGCCACGTCCATCGCAGATCAAGTGGTGTTCGCTGCCCGTCTTCCGCCGGTCGACCGGCGACGGGCCGGTATCTGCGCCCCCTTTTTTTCGCGCGGATGTGGGAACCATCCACGCACGCACGTGACCAGTCGAGTTCGCCGGCGGCGTTCAGCTCGGCAAGCAGGACCCGGTGCACCGGTCGAAGAATCCTGCTTTCTGCCACCGGTCCAGGCGACGCCAACAAGTCTGTCCCGCGCCGAAACCCAGCTCCAGAGGCAGGAGTTGCCAGGCCATGTCGTTGTAGAGGACGAACAAAATGCCCTGGAGACAGAGTCGGTCTGACACTGGCCGTGGCCCTGGCGACCGTTCCGGCCACGGTAGCAGCAACGGCTCGATCAACGCCCACAACTCATCGTCCACGATCCACGGTCGAGTACCCACGCATCACGAACGGCCGAATCGTCACATTGGTCACGCCCGACCAGGGCATCTCAACAAGATCGTGTTACGAGCTCTTAACGGAGGTTGGTGGAGTCGAGGGTAACCAACTTAGACAACTGCGGAGCATGCGCCAAGCGCTTAGAGGCTCACCCGTTCGGTGCCGTGTCGTACGCGCGGTGCTCCCCAGAGGCGGTCGCTTCTCAGATGTTGAGTAGTTGCCGGAGGGCGTTCGGGCCGAGGCGCTTGTCCGCATCGGCGATAGCCCCGTTGAAGCGGACTCCTTCGGTTCCGAGGATTTCTGCGGGGGTGTCCGTTCGGGTTTGGTCCGCCCACTGGAAGCCGTTGCTGACGCGCCCTGCTGCATTCAAGACACGCCAGGGGCTGGGACATTGGCCGCAGGTACTCAGGTGTCTTCCGACCGGAACGGCGTGGCTGCCTATCACTGCTGCCACGTCACCGTAGGTGGTCCATCGTCCGGCAGGGACTGCGCCCAGCAGGGTGTGCAGCTCCGTCCAGTCTTTGCGGGTGCCGTTGAGTTGCTTGGCCAGCCCTGAGAGGTTGAGTCCTGCGAGGGTGGCCCATTCTTCGCTGTCGACATCGCTGGGAACATGACTGGTGTCGACGTCCCACCATGTTGTGCCCTGTATGCCGTCGGGGCTGCGGCTTGTCACGCTCGTGAAGATGTGGTTTGCCAGTCCGGTGGGGGAGTAGGACGCGCCGTCGGCGTCCCAGATCAGTGGCTGAGCAGTGTTGTTGGTCCAGACGGCGGTTGCTCTGCTGCTGTCCTCTTCTACCCACGCGTTGATGGCATTACGGATGGCTTCCGTTGTGCCATGGCGCGGTGTCATGAGCAGTTTGGTGCCTTCGGGCAGCAGGCCCGCACCGACGAGTACGTGAACGGCGTTGCGTGAGCGTGCGCGTTCCTGCAGTTTCTTGGCTGCAGCCTCGCCTTCGACTCGGGCAGGTGTGAGCGTGAACTCCTCCACCTCCGGAGTCGGATAGACCTTGGTGAAGCCGGCGACGACGTGTCCCTCCACCTTCCACAGCCCCACCTGAATGAGGTCGATGTCGAGGCTCATTTCCGACAGCCAGACCACGGAGTGGGTGACCTGCTTGGGGAAGTCAGCGGCGATGATCACCTGTCGGGGACGCTGGAGCAGTTCCGGGCTCCACTCCCCGTCCACATGATCGAGCAGGCGCTGCCTGCATGCATCGATGTCGAGGCTTTGCCCCCTGCGCGTGAGGAAGTCGCGGTGCGCCTGGGTCAGGGTGCTGAGGTCGAACCGGGACACCAAGGCGGCGTAGGTGATCGCCTGGAGGTGTACGTCCCGGTCGGCGGTACCGCGCTTCAGCTCGACCACGACGAGGCGCCCGGTTGCGTCCAGGCCCAGGATGTCCAGCCGGTCGCGCGCAGGCACGCCGTCCGTATCGGCCCATCGGTCGTACTCTGCGGTAACGACGAGCACCGACTCCCCGAGCACCTGCGGGTGGGCGATTACCCACTCCTGCAAGTGCTGCCTCTCAAGGAGGCCTTCCGCAGCCAACCCGGTGCGCGCGATCGGTGTGGCCGCCTCGCCCATGACGGTGAAGAGGTGATCCACGATGGCCTCCTGGTGCAACCGGCAGCTCGACTTTCAGAGCTTACGTGGGCCGGATCGCTCCTCATGCAGTCCTGCTTGCCGGGCCCCAGATCGGCCTCGGCCCCTTCTGGAATCGATTCCGAGATTGGCTTGCTCATTTCCAGGGCATTCACGGCGACGCCGTATTGCGGAGAGGATTATCCGCAAGGGCGGCCTGTGAGAAGCGACGTAGGGGCACTGACCTGAGCGGCTCTGTGGCATCGTGTCCATCGCTTTCCTCTATCTGCTGAAGCTGGGGAGGGTCAGGGCAGGCAGGATCGAGCGCGGTCTGAACGGGAGGTAGCTCAAGTCGGTTGGAGTGTCAGTGAGCCTTTTTCAACCTCACGTTGAGACGGGGTGAAGGACGACGACGGCCTTCACCATCTCGGTGATCCGGCTGGTGTGGAAGCGCAGCTTCCGGAGGAGGCGCTGGCCCTTGAGGGTGGCCATGGGCTGTTCGCCGAGACAGCGATCCTGGCGTGACCGCTGTTGTGACGTGGCTTCTATCGCTTGAGCTGACGGCCGCGAAAGGGCACCCGAACCGGTCCGCCAGCTCCTTGGTACGCCTGTCGGCCCAGCATTTGAGGTGCGCTTCGGCAAGGGCTTCGATGATCTCGTGGTGGCGTGCGGCGGTCAGGTCGTGAGTCGAGTCGGGTAGAGCCGGCGAGGCCGGAGTAGCCGTCGGAACGGGTCGGCCAGGACCTGGACGTTCATGCCGTGGCGCTTGTGTTTTCCGGAGTAGTAAGGGTCTCAGCGGCGATCCGGTCGATTGGCAGCGGGGTGGCGTCAAGGATTACGAACGCCTTCGTCCGGATCGTCTTCATCGCCTTGGTCAGAGATGGGGTGAGGGCGGCCAGGACGTCGACGGCCTCGCGTATGTAGCGGAAGGCGGTCGCAATCCCGATGCCGAACTCTGCGGCGAGCCGCGCGTAGGTATCACCACACCGCAGGTGTGCGAGGGCGAGCAGAGTCTGACGCCCTGCTCAGTCGTCGCCACCGCGTACCGATCTCCTCGCCGGGAGGTGTGCTGTTCGGCCAGACACGCAAGGGGGCGACTGGACAGGTCGATCGATGACGGGTAGAGAGGGGCGCGAGGCTCCTGGCAGCACGTTGGATCTTGGTCGTGACGCCGCCCCCCCAAAGGCTTCGTCGTTAGGCAGAAGTGTCCAAATCAACCCTGCCATTGACGAGTTGGAAAAGGCTCATGCTCTCAGGAAGAGATCATTTTGTCTCGGTTCCAAATGGCCTGCCCCTGTTGGTTGATTGATCCTGCTGCCTCGGTCCGCCGTGCTGGGCCGAGCGGCTCAGTTGAGCGCTCCTGCCAGAGCGAGTCCGGTTTCGCGCGCAGTCAGGTAGGGGCGAACGTCGTGGGCACGCGCGCCGTTGTTGACGGTCTGGTCCTGGATGCGGGTTCCGAATGAAGGCGCGAGCTCTTTCATCAGAGCCACGGCATCTCCGTGATCGGCGATGTTGATCCAACGCTTCACGGGCACGGGCCACCGGGCCATTCCCCCGTGAGGGGTGGGTCGAAGTCGATCGAAGATGAGGCCGCGTACGGCTAAAGGGGACCCAAGAGTGATCAGCGTGAGGTCCTGCCACTGCGGGTGGGCGCACAATGTCTCGTATGCGACGATGCTGCCCAGGGAATGGGCGACGATCACTGTCGTCTCGCCGGTCACTGCGCGGGCCAGACGTTGTCCTGCAGCCCCCCGGACGTCTGGCTCGGTGAAGTAGCGTCGGACCTGGCGGGCACTGCCGATCATCGTGCCCTCGGCGAGGCCGGCGAAGAAGGTCGAGTGGCTGAGTGCGTTGAGTGCCCGCTGGACGATGAGGGGGGTACGTAGCCGGCCAGTGGTATTCGGTCCGGGTACGCGGCTCTCGGCGTCCGCGGCTGCCTCCCACCACGACAGGAGCAGCTCGTGCTCGAGTCCCAGTTCTACGTCGGATGCGTCGAGCGGCGGCTCGCCCAGGCCGCGGTGACCAGGTCGGCGGAACAGGTCACCGTAGAAGGCGGCCGAAACGTCGTCGCGAGGCAGTGTGCGGGCACCTGAGAGGGCGAGGCCGTCGTTCAGAGACGGAAGCCACGCCTCGGCGATCGTCTCGGGCCCTTTGAGTTGCTGCGCGATGCCGTGGACCAAAACGACACGGGTCATCTGGAACCCCTCTGTTCCCCATGAGCTGCGGGGGTCAGGCGGAGCGCCACCAGCCCCATGTCTGTCGCCACGCAGATCCGGCCAGCCTCGTCGACGGCAGCGCCGTTGATCCTGCTGCCGACGTTGATTTCTGCTTGGAGGGCGACCGCCTCGAGGTCCCAGACGCGGACCAAGCCGTACCCGTCGGCGGCTACGAGCGTAGGAGTGCCACCTACGCTCGCCACGCGCACACGTCGAACCGCCGCCGGGAACCGGTCCAGTTCGGTACTGGGGGGTGAGTGGCCGTCCAACGGCACCAAGCAGACTCGACCGTCACCGGCTCCGGTCACCAGGTGGTCGCGCCCGCCGATCACTGCCAGATCCAGGGCGGTCGCCCCCATCTCATAGCCGGTTCGGACCTCCCCGAGAGGGAGACCGGTCCGGAGATCCCACAATCGCACGGTCCCGTCGTATGAGGCACTGGCCACTATCGGCACGGTTCCCACCCGCCCGGTCCGTAGAGCGCTGACCAAGGCAGTGTGCCCCGACATGGGCGAGCATACGAGAGCTTCCGTATCGACATCCCAGGCGTGCAGGGTGTAGTCCCCGGCAACGGAGATCACGACGGGGCGCCCCTCCAGGACGTCGGCGCATGCAAGCTGTGAATAGCCGGCCCGGCGTGCCAACCTGTCACGTGCGCCGAGACCCCAGACCTCGACATCTGTCCAAGTGCTGCGAACCACGATCGAGTCATCGTCAATGCGCTTCGTGACAGCGTGGTAGATGGAGGACGCCCCTGAGGTCAAGTGGCTGGCGGCCTGTCGGCCGGTCTCCAGATCGTGGACACGCACAGCACCGTCGAGACTGCCTGTCACGACCACGGCACGACCATCGGTAGCGAGGGTGATGTCGGCCGAAAGCAGGTGTTGTTCAAGGCCGTACAGGGGCTCACCCAGCGGTTGCATGGTGGTCAAGTTCCACAGGCGGACCTGAAGCGAACCAACGCCGATCATCACCGGAACGTTCCCGATCCGCCCAAAGACGGGCGGAGTCTGCGAGCCCTGCGCCAGGTTGTTGCAACTGGCCAGGGCTGGGCCCTCTTCGGCGCCGGATTTCAGGTCCCAGACGCGAAATGTGTTGTCATACGAGGTTGTTGCCATGATGGTCCTGCTGCCTATGCAGCCGAGTGTGGCTGCCGCGACGAAGCCGGTGTGGCCGGAATAAGGACCTCCTATTACGGCGGACGTCTCCATGTCCCTGGCATGTACCACGTTTCCATCGAGGATCACGATGACGACAGGCCGCTCTTGGTGGAATCCGACTCCGACGGTCCGCGCCGCGGGTGTGAGAGTGGACGCGTCGAAATGGGAACAGAGCGTTGTGGTCAGGTGGCTGGGACCGGACTGGATGCGCCACAGGTATCCGTGACCCAAGGAGGTGCAAAGGGCAACCTCAAGTCCTCGTCTGCCCCGTCGGACCGACAGGTGCCGGATGTCCCCAATGTGGCCGGTCAGCGGTGCGCAGACGTCGGTGCCGTCGCGTGCATCCCAGAGGCGCACCGTTCCGTCGTCGCTTCCGGTGAGGAGGATCAGCCGTTCTTCGACTTCACCGAAGACGGCGCAGCGAACGGCGTTGGTGTGACCGATCAGCGGGCTGGCCGAGGCGCCCGCACGCAGGGGTTCCCACAATCGCACGGTGGTATCGGATCCGCCTGTGGCCACGACCAGCGAACCGCCCATCTCTGCGACGGCAACGGCCAAGACTTGGCCCGTGTGGCCTTTCAGGGGTGAGGCGCATTCCTGGCCGGTGTCCATGTCCCACAGGCGGGCCGATCCGTCTTCGCTCCCCGTGACTGCCAGGTCCCGGCTTCGGTACGAGTGGTAGGCCGCGGCCAGCACGGGTCGTGCATGGCCTTCGGCGGGCTGGTCCGCCGCGAGGTCCCAGATTCGTGCCGTCCGGTCCTCGCTCACCGTCACGGTGAGGGCGATGTCGCCTTGGTCGAAAAGTGCCGCAGCGGTGATGTCGTGGACGTGGCCGCGCAGGGGAGGGCCGAGCTGCTGCAAGGTGCGGACATCCCATACGCGGGCTTCCATTCGCCCGCTCGTCACCGCTACGGGGCGACCTCCGAAGTGGCCGGCGGCTGCCGAGGTCACTCCGCTCCGGCTGTAGTAGACATGTGCGCTGACCGGCTCCCCGACCTGACGGCGATCGTGCAGGTCCCAGCGGCTGAGCATGCCCGCCTGGTCACCGACCAGAGCGATGGCGCGGCCGTCGACTTCGGTTACGCACACCGCAGATACGCCCATCGTCGTGCCGATGAGGGGGCTGCCGTCCACGCGGGCGCTCCCGCCGCCGACCACCTCGGACAAGTCCCAGACGAACACTGATTTGTCGTCCCCGCCGGTGACGGCGATCGGCCGTCCGTCGAGTTCCCCGAGACTTGCGGCGAGGACGGAGCGACGGTGTTCGGTCAGCTCGCTCCCCAACTGGCGCCGGTTCTGCAAGTCCCACAACCGCGCCGTGCCGTCGGAGCTGGCGGTCAGCACGACCGGGCGTCCCTCGAGGGCTCCCATCGCGATGCTTGCCACGCGGTTGGTGTGCCCGCGCAGCGGTTCGCCGTATTCCTGGCCTGCCGAGAGGTCCCAGACCTTGACCGTGCCGTCATCACCACCGGTCAGAGCCACCGTGTAGTCACCAAGATCACCGATGGCAACGGAGCTCACGGCGATACCGATGGACGGGGGATCCCCGATCTGCTGCTGAGCCGTCAGGTCCCAGATTCGCGCTGTGCCGTCCACACTGCCAGTGACCGTGATCGGACGGCCATCCAGTGCTCCAACCGCGACGCAGCTCACGGTGCGGGTGTGACCGGCTAGTGGCTCGACTCAGTTGGTCGACCCGGTAATTGCTGTGTAGGCGGTTGGCCATCAGGCTGTCTCCAAGAACTGATCTTGGAGGTGGTCGTGGGACGTCGTCCGGGAGTGTTTGTTCGGCCGGTGAGCATGGAGGAGGGCCGGAGGCTCCAGCGGATCGGCCGGACCTCGAAGGATCCGGTCCGGCTGCGTCGTGCAATCGTGGTGCTGATGTCCGCCCAGGGCCAGCCTGTGCGGAACATCACCTCACTGCTGCAGGTCAGCGAGGACTACGTGCGTGATGTCATCCACGCGTTCAACGAGCGGGGGTTCGACGCGCTGGACCCAAAATGGAGCGGGGGACGGCCCAGAACGATCAATGACCAGGTGCGCGAGCGCATCTGTCTGATCGCCCGGACGTCCCCCGCCGACTGGGGCATCGCCGCGTTCTCCACCTGGAGCCTGACCAAGCTCGCCGAGCACCTGGTCAAGCGGAAGGTCGTGCCGACTCTCAGCCGGGAGACTCTGCGCCGGATCCTGCACGAGGGCAAGGTCTCCTGGCAGACCACCACTACATGGGAAGCCTCCACCGACCCGCATTTCATAGCCAAGATGCACCGCGTGCTGGAGCTGTACGACGCTCCACCCGCCGACGGCCGGGTGGTCTGCGTCGACGAGTTCGGCCCGCTTAACCTCCAGCCTCGCAAGGGCAAGGCGTGGCGCCCACTGCGCTCCCCGCACCGACTGCGGGCCACCTACAACCGCTACGACGGCGTGATGCACATGCTCGCCGCTCTCGACCTGACCACCGGCAAGATCTACTACCGGATCCGCAAGCGCAAGCGGTGGCGTGAGTTCCTCGGCCTGCTCAAGGCCCTGCGCAGCCGCTGGCCAGCCGAGAAGCTCTACGTCGTGCTGGACAACTTCTCCCCGCACAAGCACCCGAACGTCCAGGCATGGGCTGCCGCGAACGAGGTCGAGCTGGTCTTCCTGCCCACCTACGGATCATGGCTGAACTGGATCGAGTCCGAGTTCGCAGCCCTGCGTTACTTCGCGCTCAACGGCACCGACCACCGCAGCCACGACGAGCAGAACACTGCTATCGGCGCCTACATCCGCTGGCACAACGCCCGCGCCGAGCCGAAGACGAACTTCGCCCCCGATTCACGCATCCGCACCTGGACCCAGTACCCGGCGAAGGCGGCTTGAGAAGTCCTCCACCGGGTCCTCAGGAACTCTCGGCCACCTCTCCATGGCCGTGACGATCTGCGCCAGTTGGGCCTGGAAGTCCGTCATCTCGACCTCGCCTCGCCCAAACGCCTGCCATAGGCCTACGAGCTGGTCCTCCCACTCGCCGAACTCGATCAGCTTGTCCGCCAGCGTGAACCCGTCCAGCGACGGCTTACCGACCTCAAGCACCCAGCGAGTTGCGGCCGCGCTCGCGGTGACCCCGCGCCCGGCCAGCTCGACCACGGCGAACGGCGCCCGGTCATCCGCTGCGACCGCGAGGAACACACCCAGCGACACGGAGTTGTTCACGGCCAACCCCCGCCCGGAGGCGTCGGACTCGTTCACTCGCCATCCTTCCCTCCCAGGCCCCAATCCGGTGCAGCCTACCGAGTTGCCCGGACAACGATCCGAGACGAACCACTAGCAGCCGGTGGACGCCGCTCGTCGACCACCAAGCCCAATTCGCTGCCCAAGGGCGCGCCAAGGAGAGGTCCTCAATGCGGTCGGCCAGCAGATCGGCCTCGCACCGACGGGCCGAGAGCTGCAGGTCCGCAGCACGGTCTCCGAGCAGGCGATCGTGGGTCAGTCGATGGGCCACGTGTTCGTACGCGCTGCGGATGCGCCGGGCGATGTCGCCCTCAATGGAAGAGAAGGCCGTTACGAGTGCTCGCGGATCACTGGCCAGGAGAAACCCGGGATCCTCGATCAGGTCGGTCAGGGCGTCGCCAGCGGCTGCGTGCGTCGCCAGATGACGCCGGACGTACCCGGCAGCGCCGAGCCAGTCCGGCGGGCCGTCGACCGGCCTTGAGACGAGCGAGCGCAGGGCCCGTACGATCGACTGTTGCACCTGCTCCGCCGCCCGGCCCGCAGTGGCACGAAGATGCTCGGCGAGTGCCTTGTGGTAGAGGCGATACGCGGATCGTTGGTCATCGTCGATGACTTCGGCGACGTACGCTTCAGCCACGTCCAACGCCCAGGTGACATCCTCTTCGGGGTTCTGGCTCGCTTTCCGTGACGCGTGCACGCTGAGTTACGGCTGGTGCTCCGATCAGGCTTCGGGAAGTTGCCTGAAAATGATCAGGGCCGATCTTGGTGTGGTTGACAGTGCGGCGTCGTGGAAGAAATGTCGCCCCGCCTGGAGGGCCTGCTGTTACCGTCCATCGCGGACGTGTCGGTGCTGTCGCTGGACGTGAGTCACGAGGCGATACGCATCGACCTCTGCAGTACGGCGGCCGGGGCGGCATGCCCGGACTGCGGGAGCGAGTCGACCCGGGTGCACAGCTCTTACCAGCGGTTTCCTGCGGACGTACCGAGTGGCGGACGGCGGGTGCTGCTCCGACTGCGAGTCCGGCGGCTCTTCTGTCCGGAGTCGTCCTGTGCTCGGCGGACGTTCGCTGAGCAACTGCCGGGACTGACCCGGCGGCACAGCCGGTGGACGGAGCGGTTGCGGTCGACTCTCGCCGCGGTGGGTCTCGCCCTCGCCGGCCGGGCGGGCGCCCGGCTGGCACGGGCTTTCGGGGTGCCCATCAGCCGCAGCGCGGTGTTGCGGCTGATGGAAGCTTTGCCCGAACCGAGTGTCCCGGCCCCGCGGGTGGTTGGTGTCGATGAGTACGCCACACGCAAAGGGCGGGTCTACGGCACGGTGCTCGTTGACGTCGAAACCCGCCGGCCGGTGGATCTACTGCCTGACCGAGAGGCGTCCAGCCTGGCCGCATGGCTCGCGAAGCGACCCGGCATCGAGATCGTCTGCCGGGACCGCGCACCGTTCTTCGCGGAAGGCGCCACAGCCGGGGCGCCCCAGGCGACGCAGGTCGCCGACCGCTGGCATCTGTGGCACAACCTCGGGGAGGCCGCTGAGCGGGCGGTGGCCCGCCACCGCCACTGCCTTCGCGTCCTGGTCCCCGACCCCGAGGGGAAGGTCGACGAACCGGCGCCGCCCGAGGAGAAGGCGGACTCGCCATGGCGGAGCGAGCGGTTCGCCAACCGCGTCCGAGCCCGGCACGCCATGGTCCACGCGCTGCTGGAAGCCGGCCACAGCCGCCGTTCCATCGGGCGTCAGCTCCAGATGACTCACCGGACCGTCAAGAGCCTCGCCGACGCGGCGAAGCCGGAAGACCTCTTCCGTGGCCAGTGGCAGCACAACAGGACCTCCATCCTCGACGAGTACAAGCCCTTCCTGGACGAACGCTGGGACGAGGGCTGCACCAACGCCTGGAAGCTCTGGGAGGAGATCGTTCCCTTGGGCTATCGCGGCAGCTACGGCCGGGTCAGCGCCTACCTGCGCCAGAAGCGCACCTCGCCACGACCGGTCACCGCGCAACCACCGGCACCCCGCGTGGTGACGCGATGGATCCTCAGCCGACCCGAGACGCTGACACAGATCGAACAGCTCCGGCTCAAGGCAGTCCTGGCCAACTGCCCCGAACTCGACGCCCTGACCGGCCATGTCCGGTCCTTCGCCCAGATGCTCACCGCGCGCCAGGGCGAACGACTCCCGCAATGGCTCGACGCTGTCCGCCAGGACGACCTGCCCAGCCTCCACAGTCTCGCGGCCGGCATCGACCGAGACCTCGACGCGGTTATCGCCGGACTCACCCTGCCCTGGAGCTCCGGCGTCGTTGAGGGCCACGTCAACCGGATCAAGATGCTCAAGCGCCAGATGTTCGGCCGGGCCGGTTTCGCACTGCTCCGCAAGCGGGTCCTGCTGGCTCACTGATCGATGTCAGATGCGCGCGATAGCTTCCCCACATGGGTGTTTACCTGGTGAGCGTCGGCGCGGAGGAATGGTTCGGTGACGAGGAGGACGGATGGGGTGAAGTTGCTTCGGAACTCGATGCTGAACTCAGGCGGCGGGGCCTGCCGCCCTACGAGGACGTCCCCGCAGAGACGGACTTCGCACCTGGCTCAGGACAAGCCTTCGAGGAAAAGCTGACCCCCGACATGACCGGGTTCCTCGCCTTGTGCCAGACGCACCTGTCACGAGAGGAATCGGAGATCCTCTGCGGCTGGACCGTGCTCGTGCCCTTCTCGCTCGATGAGGAGATCTGGTTGCCCATCGAATCCGACGACCACGAGTCCATGGTCGTCGGCGCTCCTCAGGTACTACCGCTCGCCGAGAAGCTGGCGGCAGCCATCGATCTGCCAGCCGAAACCCCGGCAACGTGCGACAACCTCGACCTGAGCACGTGGTTCAGGCACCAAGCAATGGAACCGGCCACTACTCGGACAGGACCGTGGACCAAGGACCTGGACACAGCCTTCTACGTCGCACTGTTCCTGCGCGCTGCACAGCACTCGATCCGACGCGGCTGCCCCATTGTCTGCAGCTGAGGCGCGACTTCGGTCCCACTGGTCTCTCAGCGAAGATCACCCACCGTGCACGCGTCACGGAAAGCGAGCCAGAACCCTCTTCGGTGCACACAACGCCCGAGATCACCGAACTCAGCGTCGTCCACACATCACCCCTGGGCAGCCCTTTACCCTCCGAGAAGGCCAGCGCGAGCAGCATCCGTCGCACTCGGGCCTCGTCCGGACCGAAGCGGGCCAGATAGTCGTCGAAGGCCTCACCGACCTCGCTGGGCAGGTCCTCCGCCCAGCCAGCGCGGTCGGTATCGAGGGGAGAGCAATCGGAGCGCAGGGTGCGGGCTGTCGTCCTTGCGTAGAGGTAGACTCCGGCCGCCTTCGCCGCGACCGCGTCGGCGACCGTACGTGCGCGGTCGGCCTGGTCTCGGTAGGGCGTCGGAATCTCGGGTTCGTCCTCGGCCAACAACACTCGTGCGACGTAGCCGGACACGTCCTCCTGCGTGGCCCGGTAGCCGTCCCGATCCAGGTCCATAACCGTGAATGTGCGGCCCAGCGGGCTCACAAGTTCATGGCGAGCCCCCACGAGCAGCCTCACGCCGTAAATCTCAGACATGGGGCGCAGCAGCTCCCGCGTGATCCGGCGAGGCTCACCGTGGCCGCCGGCGTCCGCGGCGGTATCCGAACCTGCTTCGTCGACGGCGTCGACCACTACGACGATGGGTGCTCCCTGACGCCCGCGGCGGGTCAGCTCCTGCAGCAGAGCGGCGGGGCCATCGGTACGGGTATCGAGCGCGGTGGCGATGCGTTCGACCACCTCCTCCAGCCGTTTGTGCCGCGCGTGGACCGCAGCTGAGACAGACCCGACAGGAAGAACGGTCGACGCTTCGACACCGGAGAGGTCGAGACGAGCTCGGTATCCAAGGTCCGAAAGGGCGACGATCCGTCCGAGCACCGCCGACTTTCCGCATCCCGGGCTCCCGGTAACCACTCTTCCGCGACCGTCGCCCTGGGGCGAGGTTAGCCAGTCTACGAGTTCGGACAGCACCTGGGTCCGGCCGCTGAAGTAGAGGCCCTGCTCGGACTCGAACTCCACACCGCGCGACCGGGGGCCGAAGTGTTCGTCCAGATCTCGCTCCGCCACTCGTCGTTGGACCTGTAGATCGGTACCCAGGGGAGGAAGTTCCTCCCGATAATTCGAGTTCGCAAGGAACGGCGCGAGGCCGGTCACGAGTCCACTGGCCAACTCGGCTCGTTGGCCGCGACCTTCAGCGTCGAACTGTTCGTTGACGGCTTTGACGAGTTCGGTGAGGTCCAGGTACCGCTGGCGTTGGCCGGTCCTCCCGGCGGTGGTTTCGACGCCCTTGATCAGGGCCGTGACGAACTTGCCGTCCTCCGTAATGTCCTTGTGCCGGGCCGAGCCCAGAAACCACAGGCCGGTCGAGGCACCGTCGGCGGTGCTCCGGTAGGCGATTGTCTGAAGTGCGACCACAGCCGCGTCCGCGCTCCCTGCTCCGGCTGAGCAGGTGTCGAGGATCAGCAACAGGTGACGTAGCTCGCCGCGACAGAGGATGCGTACGAGGTCTTCAGTGGCCAAGGCGCTGGAGACGAGGTCGTCCTCCTGCGAATCCCAGCAGAGCAGATAGTGGCGGTCGCGTTCCTCAACGGATCCGTGTCCCGCGAAGTAGATGACGACGACGTCGTCGGCCGTCAGATCGGCATCGGACGACCAATGGGTCATTTTCCGCCGTATCTGATCGGCGCTGTCGTAGTCCCCGAGGCCCGGCAACACAGCTGTGTAGCCGAACGCTTGGAACAGCTCGGTCGTCGCCCGTACGTCCCCGGGCACGGAGGCCAGCTGCTCCTCCTTCGGGAGGTGGCAGTACTTGCCGCTCCCCAAGGCGATGAAGAATTGCCTTCCCACCCCACACCCCGACGTCGTGGACTGCTGGCCCCGAACTTTACCTAGCGACAGGTCAATCCGCCGAGAGTTGCGACGAGCAGGGGTGCATCAAACCTCCGGCGGCAGCCCGCCTCCGTCCTGAGGGTCGTGGCCACCCGCCCCGCGTCGGGGAGTTCAGCCAGTACCGCGAGATGGACGTTGCTGCCCGCCAAGTCGGCGTACTGCTTGGGTGTCCGACCTACCGTAGGCCGCAAAATACGAAGCCGCCCTGACGGCCTGACCGACGCAACCTCGTCGAAGCGAAGCAAGCTCACAACCCCGCAGGCAGCGTCATCGAGTCCGGTTGCTCCGCGGCCTCGCCCGCCACCCGTCCTTGTGGCCGGGCGGAGGAGAGCATTTGCTTGCGGCGCGCAGGGTATGCGCTAGCCTGCGGATAGGAATGGAGCCTGGGACGGTACCTGGGCCACCTCCGGTCGTCTTGAGGTACGGAGCGTCGGAACGCGCCCTCGCTACCACCTCCTTCCCGCTTCCTTCGCACCTGTTCTGTCCGGCCCCTCTGCCGGACAGCCGAAAGGCGTTTCGTTGACCATCTACTCTCAGCACGCCACCCGTGGAAAGTCCCAGATCCTGGCGACCTACCAAGGTCCGGACGGCGTCGTGTCCAAGACCGTGACAAGTCTTGCCGAGCCACACCTTGCGGTTCCGGTCGTCGACGCCCTCAACAGGATCTCCGCCTTCGCTACCGTCCCTGTCAGCATCCACGACCGCCGGGAACGGCGTGTGGGCTACTACCCGCGCACGCACCTCGCCGCCCTGACCGATCCTGCCGCCCGCCCCAACCTTCTCGGCGGCGCCCACAGCCTCTGGTACGAGTACGTCTGCCTGCGGCTTCACCAGGCGCTGGCCGACCTGGAAATTGCCGTGGCAGCTCTCCCCGGCACGGTTAGCAGGGCGATCCGATCCGAACTGGAGCAAGAGAAGCACGGGTTGCAGACAGGACTCGCAGAGTTCTCGGGAGCTGCCACCGAGGATGAGCCGGAGACCGAGCGCTGCTGGGAGTTCAGGCACCCCTTCGTGAAGTACGACGACGGGCTGGACACGCTGGGCGACGAGACGCGCGAGCAGCTCGACCGACGCGAGTCGGGATTCACCTCGGAGGAACGGGAGAAGGCGGTCGCTGCCCTCCGGGTGCTGGTCACCGCGCACGCCCAGGGCGGCGACGTGGGGGCTTCACTCGACGACCCCAGCTGTCGCCTTTTCGTGGAGCCGTACGACTCCGACGGCTTCTACCTGACGATCGAAGCGCCGGAGCCAGGCGACGACGAGACTTCGTGGGAGATCGAGGTCGGCCGATGGGTGCCGGACGATCCCGAGGAGGAGCCCGGGAATCACACTAGCGCGACAGGCCACGACATGGTCGGCTGTGCCCTTGCGGTCGCGCCGACCGCCGAGGAGATCACTCATCTGCTGAAGTCCGTGGACGAGAAGCCGCTGCTGCTCGCCGAGTGGGCCGAGTCGCGCGTGGGAGCGGTCCTCGCAGGGACGGCGATGGTGGTGACCGAACGCTACGTCTCGTGATCGAGTCGGCAAGGAAGGCTTGATGCTGACGTGGTGGGGACTGGGCACGGCTCGCCACACATGCCGAGTGGATGCTTAAGCCGTGGTGGTCACCTCGCGAGGTGACCACCACGGCTGGGCAGGCGTGCGTTGGGATCCGGATAGGCTGGGGGTTGCCTTAACGGAGTGTGGTCGACACGAACAGGAGCAACACCAACCGTCAGGTCAGGTTGTCGTTCCTGGGCGGCGTTGGCGGGGCCTGACTGTAGGGGGCGTGTCCGGCCGCCCTAACTGCCCGGGCGGTGGCGCGTGGCCGCATCGGGTACTCACGCTCCCTGCGGCTTCGTCACCGATGTGCGGTGTGGTGCGGCTGCTATTTGTCCCCGGCTGAGGGTCACCCGCCCAGCCCTCCCGCAGGCGCATTGGGCCACTGGGCACGGTGGTCCGGGGGACGGGTGTTGCCTGAGCGGTGGTGGAGCTCTCGCATGCGACACAGCTGGCAGACAGGTGAGTTCTCGACTCTCCTCGACCCCGGCCGCGATCCGCGCCCGGTGCACGTTCACGGGCTCCCCCGTGCGTGTCTGGTCGGCCCACTCGCCTTCGAGGGGATGGCTCCGTGCTTCGGGAGCACGTCTCGATATGCCGCGCGGCGGCCGGCCGACGAGGGGGCGGAAGGGGTGGCGTCACGTCGTCCTGGGAGACAGCAGATGTCAGGACGAGACGATCCTCTCCCGTTGTACCCCCACCGGCCGACTCGGCGGCCTCTTCGGTTCTGAGCCAACTGACCGCAACGAACGTCGGACCAAACGCCCAGTCAGTGTGGGGCCTGAGTCGAACATCCGCGTGGGCAGGAAACGGCTCGAGTCGCCTGGCCGCAGGTGCTGCACGCTGGGCAGATGAACTGACCGGTGCCCTCCGACGCCCAGCACGGGGCAGCCAGAAAGGCGCCACCGAGACGGCCGTCGAGGTCGGACTCGGTGGCTCCGGCAGCGGCGGAGCCATCCGATTCCAGTAGAGGGAAGGTCCGTCTACAGGCCATGCAGCGGCGGAGCTCCCACCGGGTGCGGCACGCGGAACAGAGTGCTGCGAACAGACCGCCTTCGCGGGGCTCGAACACGGTCTGACGCTGAGAGCCGGTCTTGGCGCACACTGGGCACACTTCGATCAGTTCGGCCTGGACGGCTGCGTCCTTCAATGTCTCGGAAACAGTCCGCAGTCGCTGGACTTCGTGCTCCGCTGCTCGACTACTGCCGTGCCGCCCTTGGGTCGTCTTGAGTAGGGCGGAGAGCTGCTCCAGCTCTCCCGAGACCGGGGCGCGCACGACCGCCACACCGTCGGGATGGGGCTCGAGCCAGTCACAGGTCGCCACAGTGGAACGCGTGCCGGCGGGCACGGGGACCGTGAGAGGGTAGCGGCGCGCGTCGGCGCCCAAGGTGGCCCATTGGACGGCCCGCACTAGACGGCTGACGCTGAAGATGTCCAGTGGGGACAGCGGGGCAACGCCGACATGCTGTCCGGACGCATCGCCGTCGCCGTGCCCGATCCGATACGCCGCCCCGGTGACGTGGGGCTCTGCGTCCTGGCGTTTCTGGAGCAGCCCCGGATGCACGATGAGGTCGTCGCACTCGGTGGCCGGCCGGTCACGACGGACGCCTGAGATCGAGGCAGCGATGGAGGCTGCGTCGGGAGCCGTGCACAGGTCGATCGTGAACGGAATGACGCGCAGCGCCTGGCGGTCATGCCAGTGAAGGGTGAAGTCGCCTGTCCGGGACCAGGTGAACGTCAACTGCTGACCGCGCATGCGGAAGCGGGTGGTCCGGCCAGGGGCAGGAGCCGGCTGATGGGCGTCCGGGGTGGCCTGAAGCAGTGTGCAGGCGAGGAGCAGTAGGAGGCCGGTGAACCGTTCGAAGGCGACGCGGACCTCCTGGCGGCGCTGAGCGGTCTCGGCCTCCCCGGGGCGTACGGCGGCGACGGTGACGCAGGCCTGCCAGAGTGAGGCCACCCTGCGGTAGTGCGGGTCGCTGCTGAGCAGATTCGTGGGGTGCAGTTCGCGCGGTGCAGAGCGGTGGTCGACCGCGCGCGCCAACGGTGAACTCAGCATGACCTCCACTACCGCAAGCAGCGATTCCAGGGTCCGCAGACGCGTTCCTGCGGCCGCCCGTTGCCGACCGGAGTCCTCGATGTTCCTCAGCAGGCCGGCCAGGTCCCGCCGGGCCCGCCAGGAGGTCTCCTCAGAAGTCATGAGCAGACCGTGTACATCGTCCGTCATCCTGCTGAGGTCCCTGAGCTGTGTGATCCGCTGTTGCAGGTGCGACCGCATGACATCGAGGACAGCTACGGCGACGCGGTTCTCGTAGATGTCGGCGTCCTCCTCGCTGCGCCGGGCCAGCAGACGGCTGGGGCGCACGCCGGCGAGCGTGTGCGAGGCCCAGTCCTCGGGCCGGGAAGCCAGGCGCGCCGGAGCGCCGGAAGCGATCGAGCGGACCCGGGAAGTCGGCACCACTTCCTCCACCGTGCGCAGACGCGTGTACGGACGGTGGCAGACTGCGCGCAGCGCACCGGACTCGCGCTCGAAGACGTCCTCCAGCGGCAAGGCCTCGGCCTCCTCGGCGACATCGAGGATGATCGGGGGCATGGTCAGCCAGTCGTCGAGCGTGGCGGCTTCGCTGAGACGGGCTGACAGGGCCAGAAGGTGACGGACGAGAAGGGAGTCCAGTCCCGGCTCGGCTGCTTCCCGCTTCATTGCCGACCCCGTGAGCGGAGCTCGTCGTCCAGCAGCCGTCGCGTCGCTGTCGGTTCGTGAGCGCCGTCGAACCGCCTCAGACTTTCGACGAGGTCGGCGCGCAATGCGTCGAGGGTGTCGCTATGGATGTCGTACCGTCCCCGGACCGAGCGCAGGATGCGTGTGGCCAGAAGATGGTCCAACGCCTCACCCGGGCTGCCTCCGGCGGAGACCACGACGGGTGCGAACTGCTTGATCTGCCTCTCGAGCCGGTTGCCCCACCCGATGCGCAGTTCCTCCGCGAGGCGATCGCGCCAGTGGTTGTCGAGGAATCCGATGATGCCGTCGGCCTGCGCGCCGTAGGTGGCCTGCGCCCGGTCGAAGGACTGGGTGAGAGCTTGATGGCCGAGCGGTTCCGGGAATGCGGGTGCCGTCTCCGGTACGTCCGGGTGCTGCCAGGGCAGCTCCAGGACGAAGGCCCGGTCGTAGGTCTTGTCGGCGAAGCCGACGGTTGTCTCGTCGTGATTGGCGGTGCCGATGAACCAGACGTTGTCCGGGACGGCTAGGTGCGTTCCGTCGATGATCAGGTCGGCAGGGTTTCTGACCGGTGCCGTGGTCAGTGCCAGACTGGGCCGGTCCTTGATGGCCAGTGCCGACAGCACTCCGCTGAAATACTGTTCCGGATGGGAGAGGTTCATCTCGTCGAGGACGATGAAGAAGGGCCGGTCCTTGAAAGCGGGGCACTGGGCACGGTACAGAGCCTTGGTGAACTCGGATTCGTAGAAGATCCGGTCGAAGCTGTTGTAGTAGCCCATGAGGTCCTGCGGGTCGCGCCAGCCGGCCTGGACGGGCACCACGGCGGCGCTGCTGTCACTGCCGAAGGCGATGGCAAGCGCGCGGGCCAGACCGGTCTTCCCGATACCGCTGATGCCCTGGAAGAGATGGAGACGGCTCATCGCCATGCCCGCCAGGACCAGGCGCAGGTCGGACTGACGGTAGGAGAGACCGGCCTGCTGGCGGATGACCGCCTGCAGCTGGTGCACCAGCTCTGGCATAGCCGTCGCGCGTGTGTCGAAGGGCCGGGGCGTGCCGAACTCCCGGTCCATGTACGAGCAGGCCGGAAAAGTCTGGCCTTCCTTGCCGACCTGGGCCGTGGCCCGGAGTTTGGCCGCTTCCTCGTTGAGCAGGTGCTGCAGTTGGTCGTTGGCAGCGCGCAACCAGTTGTTCTGTTCGAGGTAATTCTGACGCTCGTTGACCGCGATGCGATCACGTTGAAGCGCTGACTCCAGTTCCCCGCGCTCCCGAACCAGCTCTTCGTTGTCGGCGGCGAGGCGCTTGACCTGCTGCCTCAGCTGCTCGAGCAGGAGGGCGTCGGCTTGTGGCGCGGCGGCGCTCTCCTCCAGAAGACGCGCGTTCTCGGCGCGAAGCTCGGTCAGGCGCTCGACGACCTGCTCCAGGGTCATGCCCCCCAGCGACGCCAATGCGCCGTCGTACTCGTTGAGTCGGACGCTCAGACGTCCGTGCCCCTCGGTGAGGACAGCAATCCTGTGCCGGCTCTCCTCCATCTGCTGAAGCAACTGGCCGGTACGGCTCGTCACCTCGTGTTCGAACCGTTCCGCACGGGTGACCTGCTGCTCCTTGAGGGCGGCCTTGAGGTGGACGACGTCCTCACGTTCGTCCTCCAGCTGGAGCCGGGCGGATCGCAGATCTCTCTCGCGTTGGGCGAGTTCGCTCTCCTGCTGGTCCAGGGCCGCCTGAGTGTCAGCCAGGCGACGCTGTTCCTCGCTCCACCGTGCCTGTCGGTCCTGGCGTTCGGTGTCCAGCGCGGCCACTGCTGTCCGGCGCTGCTCCGTCAGCCAGGCCTCAAGCTCTCGGCCTGCCTCCAGGCGGCGTTCGGTGAATGCCGCTTCGGCCGCCTGCTCACGGTCGGACAGATCGCGGTCCCTGCGGTCGAGAAGTTCCGTGCGCGAGTCCAGCGCGGCGCTCCTCTCCTGCAGGGCTGTGGCTTCCTCGGCCCGTCGCGCGGCCGCGGCAGTGAGTTCCTCCTGCTCGGCACGGAGCGCCTCCGCCTGCACCGACATCGAGTTCGCCGCGGCTGCCTGGCGCTCGGCGAGTGCACGGTACCGCTGCCAGGCCGACGCGAGGTTGGAGCTCGCGCCGTCGGACCCTGACCCCGCCGCGACCACCACCTGGGCCTCGCCCCCTACCTGCCGTATCTCCTCCAGCAGCGCCGCGGTGTTGTCGGCGCTCTTAGGGTCGGTGGGGGAAACCATCGGGGCCGGCTGACGGGCACGGGCGGCCTCGGTGTGCGGAGGAGCGGGCGGCTGGCCCGGCCAGACCGTCCCCTTGCCCTTCTGACGCGTGCGTGTCTGCCTCTTCCCCATGTCGTCAGTTCACCCTCTTGCTGATTGTGGGTCGGCCGCTGCTCAGACCGAGCAAGTGGCGGGCCGCGTCGTAGGCGAGAGTCCGGATGTGCTCCAGCTCATCAGGGGCCGGTGCGCCGGTCGGTCCGTGCGTCGCGTTGTTGCGCAGGATGCGTGACCGGTCGAGATCCTCCAGGAGGGTGGGGCGCTCGCGGATAAACGCGGCGAGCGGATGCTGTGCGTTCTCCCCGGCCGCCCAGACGGCTCTGATCACGTCTCCAGCTAGCCCGCCGGCCGGTCTGGAGCAGTACTTGCGCATCTCCGGCGGCACGGATGTGGCGCCCAGGCGCTGGGCGGTCAATACGAACGTGCGCTCCCGCACCCCCGGCTCCCTGGATGGTGGGATCCGGGCAGGGAACCGTTCGTTGAGCTCGGGGAGTATGCACTCGAAGATGCGAATGGCGTTGCGCGCGGCGTTCTCCCGTTCCCGCGCGGTGTCCTTCAGCAGCGCCAGCTCGATGTCCGCAAGGTGGGTCAACACCTCGGAGTGGTTCCGGATTTCCTCGCCGAGCATACGTACCACGTCGGCGCGGGCATCCTCGGCGAGCTCCCGGTCGACCTTGCGCGCGGCGGTGGTCCGGTCGTGGCGGCTCTTTCCGAGCATGTCGTCGATCAGCCGGGCCAACTGCTCGTCGGTCTCTGCACGGGTGGCCAGAAGATCTGCGAAAAACCGCCCGTCGCCCACCGCGAACGGGTCCTCCACGGTCCACATGCGTCCGGACCCGTCGTTGCCCTCAACGACGTAGCACACGACATGGGCCGGGTTCGCCGTACCGTGGAACCCGATCCGTCGGGCCGCCCCCACGGAGCTGTCCGGATCGCGGGAAGCACCGCGCAGGCCCCGCGCCGCCAGGTCGTGACTCTTGCAGGCTTCGAGGACATCACGTTCCGACGGGCGCATCCAGGAACCGCCGGCCCGGAGCGTCAGCGCGCTAACCTCCCGGGAGGCGCCAGCAGTACCGAACTGGATGGTGACCCAGCGGCCGCGATGTGCTCGCAGGTCGGCGCGTACGGGATCGGCGACCAGGATACGAGGCAACAGCATCCCGGTGGCCGGGTCCTGGAAGACACGGACGAGCCGGGGCTCCGTCTCGGCGACTTCGCCTTCGGCCACGGTGCGCCGCCCCGCCTCGGTCAGCTGCAGCTCGTGTGCCATCAGCTGCCCCTCCACGAGCCGGGCGATCACCGTGCGGCACAGGGCAGTGTCCAGCCCGATCAACCGGGACAGGTCACCGACATCGCGGACCCCGGCGGCACACAGGCGCAGCACCACGGTCTGGAAGACGTCCAGTGTCCGGGAGTAGCCGGTCGGTGCCGTTGCCTGGTGAACCCACACGGGCAGGAGAACGGGCCGGTACCGTTGGCGGGGGGGAACGGCCAGCTGGAAGACAGGGGTCTCACGGTCGAACGACACGGCCGTCCACTCCCTTCCGGCACAGCTCCAGGAACCCGGCAAGAGGCTTGACCGCCTCCGGACTGCCGGGGCCGAACATGTCGTCGTCGCCCACCACGGCCAGCACCCGCTGCTGGCGGCTCATCGCCACGCACAGCCGGTTGGCGACGGTCAGGTGCCCGTAGGCGCGCTCGGCGTCGTTCCGCGCGACTGGTGTGCAGCTGCGCACAGTGGACAGATAGGTGACCGAGAACTCCATGCCCTGGAAGGCATCGACGGTGCCGACCCGCAATCGGTCGAGCGGCGCGCCGTCCTCGTCACGGCTGAGCCGGGTCACGGGGCGCCACCCGCCCGCATCGGTGAACTCGGCGAGTCCGGCCTTCTTCAGTTCCTTCCACACCTCGGTGACCTGCGCGGCGTAGAACGAGATGACACCGAAGGTCATCCTCGGGTACCGCTCGATCAGCGCGGCTATCTCCGCGGCGATGACGACGGCCTCGGCGTGGCGGGCGCGGCTCGTTCCCCGTTGGGTCTCACCGCCGGCGGACTGAGGCACGGGAACCCATACCGCGGGAACTTCGCCGTATCGTTCGATTCCGTGGGTGAAGTCACTCGCCTCACGGCCGTTGCGTAATTGCCCCTGGTAGAAGTTGTCGCTGACGAAGCTGCCGAGCACCGGATGCATACGGAACTGGGTGTCGAGGCGGACGAACCGGGAGTGCCCGTCGGAGGAGCTGTGCTCCCACTGCCGGGCCAGTCGTTGGAACAGACTCTCCTGCAGCCGCTCACGGACGTCGTCGCCGAGCGAACTCAGCTCGCGCTCCACGTCGGGTTCCAGCATGTGGGGAAGCTGGGCGTGGTCACCGACCAGCACGATCCGGCGGCGGGCCTGGGCGAGAGGGATGAGGAGATCCAGAGGGTTGGCCCGCGCTGCCTCGTCGACGACGACCGACTCGAACGCTCCGTCCCGACGGCCGACATCGACCATGGCTTTGGAAACGGCCTGCTGGCAGGTCGAGGCCAGCGAGACGGTGTAGGCGCGGAGTGTGTCGTCGACACCTTCTGGGTCGCTGCGCAGATCATCCCGGTAATCCAGCAGCGCCGCGGCTATGGCGTCGGGTGACCGGGTCACCGCTTCCGCGAGCTGTGCTGCGAGCCGGTCGAGGAGGTCGACGATAGCGGGATCGGCCACGGTGACCTCTGGAAGCCGGATGCGCGCGGTGAGACGGTCGAGCAGGGTATCGCGCAACGCGGTGAGCTCGTTGAGCAGTTCGGTGTGTGGTGCGGTGACGCTGATTGCCGAACGCAGGGGTTCCTGGTAGGAGATGCCGTCGAACAGCGGACTGTCGGCGAGTGCCAGCCGTGTCAACAGTGCCCGGGCTGTGCGGGGCCCGTCATCGTGGAATCCGGTTGCGGTGCAGCGCAGCGACCGGATGTAGGGCAGCAGATCCGCGCGCACGTCGGGGTCGGCCATGGCGGCGGCTCGCATGCGCTGCTGTTCGGCCCGGTCCCTGTGACTGCGGAGTTCCCCGACCAGTGACGGTTCGGCGATGTCCCCGACCTGGGTGAGTACCTGGTCCAGGAAGCGCGACAGGCTCTCGGGTGGGACCGGCGCCGCCCGATAGGTGGCGGCCAGCTCGGCGGTGGCTCGCCGGGCAGCCAGATGAGGCCCGGCCGGGCGCTCACGCAACCGCAGGTCGGCAGCACGGGCTGCCTCGATACGCCAGGTGTCCAGTGCCACTTTGCTGCCCCGGCCGCGCGAATCCACCTTGAGCGGTGGAAGCCCGAAGACCCAGCCACGAGTGACGAGGTGGTCCACCGCCGCATGCTGGAAACTCGTCAACAGGGTGCTCCCGGCCACATCTCCCCCCTGAGCGAGGTCGCCCAGCTGGTTGACCAGAGCAGCGATCACCTGGGTTTTGCCGGTGCCCGGTGGTCCTTGGATGATCGCGACGTCAGGAGTGTTGAGGGCGGTGAGCACCGCCTCCCGCTGGGCCGACGTCGGTCCGTGAGGAGCGAAGCAGCTGAGCGCGGAGGGGGAGAGCTTCGTGATCCGCTGCCGTGTCGGCTGCGGCCAGGCTCCTCCCTCCAGGAGAGTCGGCAGCGCAGGAATGTGCGTTCCGTCGGTGCGCAGCTGCTGCATGGCCTTTTCGCGCCGGTCGAGCCGACGCTGGTCGCCGCGGTGCGCCAGGTAGAGCCACCCTTGAGGGGGCGGGTCCTGCTGGTTGTTGAGGGTCGCAGTGAGCCTCAGGACCTCGGTGACACTGTCGTATCCGAGAGGTTCACCGACCCAGGCCTTCACCTTCTGCGCGCGGGAAGCGACGAGCCACTCCCGGTCGGTCATCGCGGTGTCCGTCACGGAGGCCGGAAGCCTCTCGGCAGCCTCGAGCTCGACGCGTTCGGCCGCAGCTGTGTTCTCCAACGCGGCTCGGGTGCGTGGCAGGGCCCGGCCGAGGTCCACAGTGAACGCGCAGCGGCCGTCGGACTCGACCTTGACGTCGGTGTAGCGGATGGTTCCGAAGTCGCGGAGGCGTCTCCTGATGTGGCGCGCCTCCAGCTCCTGGTACCTGTCCCACATGGCCAGGTAGCCGTTCTGGCTGGCCACCAGGTCGAGGCCCTGCTTTATCCTCTCGCGGTCCCGCTGTCTGGCGGTCATGTCGCGGAACTCGATGGATCCGACGGCCAGTGCCTTCTGAATGGTGCCGCCTCGGTCATGGACCGAGCTGAGCAAGCGGACGATGCGGTAGCCGGCGCTGTGTTTCTCGACATCGGCCATGAGCCCTGGCCCGTGCACCCGGAAGCCGGCTGCGAAGCTTCCGGCCGGTCCGGCCGAGACCACCATGCGCCTTGCGTCCGCTGGAGCGCCGGGACGGGGCTCCAGAAGGAGTTCGCGTGCCATGAACTCCATAAGCGAACCGACGTTGACGGTGTCCGTGCGGTCCGCGTACTTGGTGGCGTCCTCCAGCACGGCGTCGTCGACATCGAGGAGCAGTCCGGTGCTGAGCGGTACCGCGAGTCCTGTGGCAGGGGCGTAGATGTGAACCCGCACGGTGAAAGGAGTGTCGGCCGCCGACGAGGACTGATGCGGGTTTCCGGTACGGCGCCGAGGCGGCGGGACAGGCGTGGGCGGTTGCGGGCGGACCGGATGTGCGGTCACTGCCACACAAGTGGTCCCGGCCGCCTGGACCCGATCGAGCTTCCGCTCGTCCTTCGGAGTGGCCGGCCTGATCCCGAACGTGGTGGTATCGGTGACCAGGTCCAGTTGGCCTGTAGGCCGGTGATGGAGCCGGACCTCGACGCCGTCGGGGATGGTCTGGTCGGTGAACTCCTGTGGTATTCGATGCCAGAGGAAGGAAAGGAGCACGGGTTCGCCCGGCATACGGGCCGGCATCGCCGGTCTTTTGGTGCGCACGCTCACCCGCTCGCCTCCAGCGTCATCAGACGTACCCAGCGATGGATGACACCCTGCTTGCCGAAGTGAAGTGTCCAGGAACGGCCGTCGACCGGCACGGTTGCCTGGCTTCCCTGACCGATCTCACGCCACGGCCGACCGTCCTGGTGGTCGAGCCAGAGGCTGTCGCGCGAGAGGTTTGACACAGTCACGTCCTGGCCCTGGCACCGCAAATGCGCGACCACCGCATCGAGCTGGTCCGGGGCGGGCGAGGTGTGACGGGCCGTCAGTGTTGTAAGGCTGTCGGGGCGCAGCACGGTGAAGTCGGGCAGAGGCACCTCCGACAGCTCTACAAGGGGAGTGTCGTCTTCGGTACCGACCGGGCCGGTCAGTCCGTGGCGCAGTAGCCAGACCCGTCCGCGGGGCTTGCCGCAGGCCAGACAGGAGGAGGCCGCGGCTCGGTAGCTCCAGTGACACTCCGGGCACTCGACCGTCTGTCCCGCTGCGGAGTGCAGCGCTGCGGCCCATCGGGCAGCCGACGGCCGGACCAAAGGATCGGTCACGGCGTCCACGAAGCACCGGGTGGCCAGGCCCCACAGCTGACCGGACAACACCTCTTCCCGTGGTGTGATGCCCAAGGTGCACTCGTTGGTGCGGTCAGTGGGGTGATCGATCCAGGGAAGGCGGAAACAGTCTGCGTACTCCTGTTGGTAAGCGGGAGCGGAGTCCAGAACGTCGTCACCACGGAACGGGTGACTTGCCGTGAGGGTCTCGAAGATCAGGACGGCGAGTGCGTGCGCGTCGGCCAGCGTCGTGGCACCACTGCGCCCGGATACGATTTCCGGTGCCCCGTATCCCGGGGTGTGCACCGGCGCAGATGCGACAGTCGAGACAAGACCGAGATTGTCCACGTCAATGAGGCGGATCTCCTGCTGCTCGGGAGCTGCGGAGACCAGCACGTTCGAGGGCGACAGGTCCTGGTACACGATGGCGCGTGAGTGAAGCCGGGCGACGGCACCCGCGAGTTTGGCGAGCAGCCGCAGTCGGCGTTCCAGGCCGCCGGTGCGCACGTACCAGGCCGCGAGGTCTTCCTCGTCGGGCACACACAACGTGTCCAGCGGCACCATCTCGTCGGCGAGTTCCATCACATAACCGAGCTTCGGCGGAGCGAGCAGGGCGAGGACGCCCGCCAACGGAACGCCGTCCAGTGGCAAGCGCTGGATGCGGCGCAGTCGCGTGTGAACGGCTTCTGCCGCTTCCTGAGTCGAAGCAGTGATCATCTTGATGGCGGTACGTCCGCCACGGGCCAGCCATACCTCGCCCTGGCCGCCGGCACCTATCGAGTGGGACAGCGGCCACAACTGGTGGTACTCGTCCTCGACGGGCCGCAGCAGACCGTCGAGATCCCAGCGCGATGCCACGGATGCTTCCTCTCGCTGCGTTCTCCGACAGGGTCAGGCGCCGAATTCGGACAGATCGTCGGGGCGCAATACCGGTGCCCGATCCGGACGAGTGCTTCGAGCCTGCTGAGTGACGGTGACCGTGACCCAGCGGAAGTACTGCTGGATACGTCCGACGTCATGTGCCTCGAACACGCCGTTGGCCTCGTCGCTGGCGAAGCGGCGCAGTACGGCCTTCGCCTGTTCGGTCATGTCGGGACCGATGGCGACAGCCAGCCGGTTGGCGCGAGAACCCTTGGGGGAGTCGAGCAATCGGTCGAGGGCCTCTTCCCACTCGTCAGTGGGCATGCCGTCGGAAACGAGAACGAGAGTGGGAGAGAAGGAGCGGGCCGGGACGGCTGACTCGTCGCGCAGCACCTCGTCGGCGAGTCCGAGGGCCGCGCCGAGCGGGGTGCCTCCCGAGGCTTCCATGTCGATCCAGGAAGCCTCGGCCGCGGGCACCATGTCTTGGTGCAATTTGGCCTGGTTCTGACTGAAGGCGATCACACCGACGTGGATGGTGCCTCGCCCGACATCGGCGGTAGCGAAATCATCGAGCATGTGGCGGATGCACTCATTGAGTACATCGATCTTCTCCCGGGGTTCCCCCATGCTTCCGCTCACGTCCGCCAGTACAAGCACCGGCAACGGACGAGCCTTGGCAGCCATGAAACGCGGCGCGGCACTCACGATGTCCCCCCATCGCTCCCACCACACCATGGGCTGCACGTCGTAAGCCCAGTTGCGGCAAGGCCTTTCCTAACGCTGAAGCAGACAAGGTACTACGAATCACGCTTGGGCGTGATCAGACATAGCAACAGATTCGCTGGGGAGGGCGCCCGTCTCCGACGACCGGTCCGCATGGACGTAACCAGGTACGGGGAGGGTTGCCTTAACGGAGTGTGGTGGACACGAACAGGAGCAATACCAACCGTCAGGTCAGGTTGTCGTTCCTGGGCGGTGTCGGCGAGGCCTGACTGTACGGGTCATGTCCGGCCGCTCCAACTGCCCGGGCCGTGGTGCGTGCCGCATCGGGTACACACGCTTCTGCCGCTTCGCCACCGAGGTGTAGTCGTGGTGCGAGCCTCTCTTCGCTCCTGGCATCGCCCGCTGACGAACCACCCGTTTCCTCTACCTCGCAGGCGAAGTGGGCCACTGGGCTCGGTAGTCCGACGGACGGCTGTTGCCGTGTCTGACCGGGCGGAGCGGGGCCGCACCGCCGTGCACTTCAGCCTCGCGTGGGACACAGGTCCCCCGTGAACAGGAAGCCGCCGTCGCCGGACGCGATCGTGGTCGCCGGAGCCGCACTGGTCACTGTACGGATCATCCTGGAACCGTCGAAGCACCTGCCCTACCGTGCGAGCGGCAATGTACTCGTCTCCTGCATCCGGGTCTCGCAAAGCCTTGTCCACCCGTTCGAGAGCACGGAGCAATCCTCGGCCGTGAGTGCCATGAGAATGACGGCGAATCGAGAACGGGATTTCGGACCGTCCCTTAGCGTGGGCGCCGAAGTACCGCAGGGGTGGCGGAGGAGGGGACGTACCAGCATGCGCAGGGTTCCGCCGGAGATGTTCCGGTTCACCACGGGGGAGACGGCCGACTTGAACGGCGCCGTGCTCGAGGCTTTCGGGGTGGCCGGCGAGCACCTGGAGACCGCGCTCGGGCTCGACGGCGTACGGGAGCGGCTGCGTGCGGTGGGCTGGGTCTCGGACCTTGAGGACGAGGAACTGCACGAGACGCTGAAACGGCTGGTGAAGTGGGAACTCCTCGACGTGGTCCACAACCACGCGCAGAACTACCGCACGGCCGAGGAGTACGAGCGGCGCAACCTGCACTACTCGCTGACCCGCCGGGGCGAGGCCGCGCTCGCCGGGGTGCGACACGCCCTGGAGGTGCTGGCCTCCACGGGGGCGCTGCAGACCGCGGTGCTGGAGGCGATCGCCGACCGGCTCGACGAACTGACCCTCCTGTCAGGCGAACCTGCCGCGGCCGACCGACGGATCTTCAGCACCCTGCGGGAGCTGGAGGGGCATCTGGAGGGCTTGGTGGAGAACACCAAGGCCTTCAACGGCCAGTTGCAGAGACTCCTTCGCGCCGAAGGAGTGGATCTGGACGTGTTCCGTGAGGTGAAGGCCGCCACCGTTGCGTATCTCCAGGAGTTCCTGGTCAATCTCGACCGGCGCGGCGAGACGGTGGCCGCCGCCGTGGCACGCGTGGAGGAGCGGGGCATCGCGGTGCTGCGTGAGCGGGCCCTGCGCGGTGCCGAGCTGCCTCCGACTCCGGGAGAGGACCCGGTAGCCGGCTGGCTGGAGAGCCGGCGGGCGCGCTGGGCGGGGCTGAGGGCCTGGTTCCTGCCGGACGACGGGGCGCGCCCCCGGATCGAGCAGCTGCACGACATCGCCCGGCGTGCCATCGTCTCCCTTCTCCAGGTCCTGGAGCGGATCAACGAGTCCCGGCGCCGCCCCTCCAGCGCCGTACAGGACTTCCGGGAGCTCGCGCGCTGGTTCGCTGCGGCTCCCGACGAGGAGGACCTGCACCGGCTGTGGTCGGCCGCCTTCGGCCTCGGCCCGGCCCGCCATGCCCACCTCGCCCACCCGGACCCGGAGCTGATCCCCTCGTCCCACTCCTGGTCCGAGGCGCCGCCGGTACAGGTGTCGGCCCTGCTGAGGACCAGCGGACGGACCGAACGCTTCACTCGTACGGCCACGGTGCGGGACGTTGCGGCGGTCAGGGCGGAACGCGCCGAGCGGGCCCGGGCGGAGCGAGCGGAGCTGGCACGCGCCTGGCAGGCGCTGGAGACGGACGGCCCGGTACGGCTCTCCTCTTTCAGCACCCTCGACCCCGCGGCCTTCGACCGTCTCCTCGATCTGCTGGGCCGGGCGCTGGCCGCCCGGCCGGACGTGGGTGGCCGGCGACGGGCCACGACCGGCGACGGCCGGGTGGAGGTGGCGCTGTCGCCGCCCCCCGACGGGCGCACCGCCGTACTGCGTACCGTGCAGGGGACGATGGCAGGACCGGACTACGTCATCCACGTCACGGCCGTGGGTGGGGCGATCTCCTTCCCGGCAGTCCGCGCCGCCACGGGGCAGGAGGCCGCAGGATGAGCACCCTCGCCAACCAACTGGCCTCCGCCGAACGGGAGGAGGTCGCCCGTGCCATCCGCCTCCTTCTGGCCCGCCCGCTGCTCACCGAGGCAGCCGACCCGACCGGTTTCGATCTGGTGCGCCGCCGCCGTGACCCGCTGACTCGTTGGTTCGACTACACCTGCGGCTGGAATCTGGTCGTGGAGCCCCGCCGGGGCTACGCCCGCCTCACCAAGGTCCGCGTCAACCCCGACGGCTCCCGCCCCGCTCGCCGGGCGCGTTCCGGCCGGGCCCCGTTCGACCGCCGACGGTACGTCCTGCTGTGCGTGGCCGCCGCGGAGCTGCTGTCGATGCCGATGACGACCATCGGCATGCTCGCCGACCGCGTCGTCCAGGCCATGGCGGCCGACCGCGCGCTGGCGGGGTTCGACCCGGTCCACCGGCCGGAGCGCATGGCGTTCGTCGACGTCCTGAAGCTGCTGGAGTCGTACGACGTACTGCGTGTGGTGGACGGCACGACCGAGACGTACGTCGACTCCGCGGAGGCGAAGGTCCTCTACCGCGTGGACAACACGCTGCTCATGCGGCTGCCCGCCGCACCGGTCGGCGCCTCCCGGCTCGCCGTGCCTCCGGAGGAGGTGCCCGCGCGGTTCGAGGACCTCCTTGTCGGCCTGGTCAGGGAGCGCCGCTACGGAGGCGCTTCTGCCGACGATACGCACGCCGAGACCACCGCGATCACGGACGCCCAGCGCAACCTGAGGCTGCGCCACTCGGTGCTGCGCCGCCTCTTCGACGACCCCGTGCTCTACCGGGCCGATCTCGCCGACGACGAGCTCGCTTACGTCACCTCTTTGACCGGACGCCAGATCCTGCGCCGCTCTGTCGAACAGGCCGGTTTCCTCCTGGAGGAACGGGCGGAGGGCTTTCTACTCGTCGACCCGGACGCCATCGCCACCGACGTCCGCTTCCCCGACGACAGCTCCACAGCCCGAGTCGCCGCGCTGCTCCTCCTCGCACCGCTCTGCGCCACGCCCGCGGGCCTGCTGCCCGAGCAGCTGGCCGAAGCCGGAGCGGAGCTGCTGCGCCGCTTCCCGGGCTGGGCCAAGGCGTACCAGTCGGAGGAAGGCCCGGCCCGCCTTGCCGACGACGCCGTACGGATCCTGCTCGACGTCGGCCTGGCAGCCAGGGCCCGAGACCGTGTCATCGCGCGACCGGCCGCGTACCGCTACCGCCTGACGGAGGCCACCGGCCCAGCCCCGAAGAACGATCCGCCAGCCGTGACCGCCACCGGCATTGCCGGAGAAGGAGACAAGCAGTGAGCGTGACGGAACTCCCCCTTCAGCGAAGGCCCGAGGAGACGATCGAGCCGTCACCCGTTCACGAGACGAACGCAGCCCGCGGACGCTGGCAGCCCCATCGCGCGGGCATCCTCAACGTCTGGCGCTACTACGACGAGACCTTCACCTTCCACCAGGGTCGCCTGCTGCTGCGCGGTCAGAACGGCACCGGCAAGTCCAAGGCCCTGGAACTGCTGCTCCCCTTCCTCTTCGACGCCAGCCTCCGCCCCAACCGCCTCTCCACGTTTGGCGGTTCGGAGCGCACGATGCACTGGAACCTGCTCGGCCAGGGAGCGTCCGGAAAGACCCGTGTTGGGTATGTGTGGATGGAGTTCCGCCGCGTCGGAGACGACGGCACCGAGCACTGGTTCGGCTGCGGAGCCCGTCTGCACGCGAGCGTGCACACCACCACGGCGCACGCCGACTACTTCACCACCACCGCCCGGATTGCCCACCCCGACGGGGTTCACCTCGTCAACGACACCGGACAGCCCCTGACCAAGGCGGCCCTCACCGAAGCCCTGCGCGACCGCGGCGAGGTACATCCGGCAGCCACCGACTACCGCGCCACTGTGCGGCGCGAACTCTTCGCGGGCATGGGCGAGCAGCGGTACGAGTCCCTGCTTTCCGCCTTGCTCCAGCTCCGCCAGCCCAAGCTGTCCGAACGGCTCGACCCCTCCCTCCTGTCCACCCTGCTGTCCCGCGCCCTGCCCCCGCTCGGCGAAGGAGAGATCACCGAGCTCGCCGAGGGCTTCGAGCGCCTGGACCGACAGCGGGACCACCTCGACCGGCTCGACGCCGAGGTGACGGCCGCCGAGAACGTCGCCTCCCGGCAGCGCGCCTACGCCCGTCGGGTCCTGCGGGCCGGCGCGGCAGCGCTGATCTCTGCGACCACCGAGATGGACGACCTCACCCGGAACGCCCGCGTCAGCGCCGAGGAGTACGAGAAGGCGTGCGAGGAGCGCGCCTCCACCCTGGCCCTGCGCGAGGAGCTGGAACTGCGGGCGCACGCCTTGGACGAGATCATCGAAGGGCTTCGGGAGAGCGACGCCTACCAGAAGGGGGAGGAGCTCCGCCGCGGCACCGAGGAACAGGTCGCGGCCGCCGCGGAGCGGCGTACCGCCGCCCGGTCCGCCGAGGCCGAGGCGGAGGAGGACCGGAAGCACGCCGACGAGGTCGCGGGACACGCCCGCTCGCGCGACGAACACGCCCGCGCGACTGCGGACGAGGCACACCGCTCGGCCCGGGCCGCAGGCATGGAGTCCATTCACCACGAGGTGAAGACGATGCTGGACGCGGAAGGGGAGGTGAAGCCCCTCGGCAACGAGTCGGCGAACACCCCGGTCAGGACGGGGAGCAGGCGGTCCGATGCTCCTGGCACCGCCGCCCGCCGACTGCTCCGGGGCGCGGTCACCGCCCGACGGCAGCAGGTCGCCGACATCACCGACGCGATCGACGCCCACGACCGGGCGGTACGCGACCGGGGTACCGCCGAGGGCCTGCTGGACGAGGCCCGAACCCGGCTCGCGGACGCGATCACCCACCGCGACACGACCGCCGCCGCCTGGGACGAAGCCCTGGCAGCCCAGGCGGAGCGGCTGCTCGCCTGGGCCTGGGACTGCACGGAGCTGCGCATCCCCGACCTCGATGAACTGGCCGCCAGGGCGGCCGTCGAGGCAGACGTGCGCGAGCTGGTCGAAACGGTCGCACGACCGCTGGACCAGGAGATCACCACGGAGCGGGCCGGAGTCCGCACGGCGCAACAGGGGTTGGAGCAGGAACGTGACCTGCTCGACGCGCGGAGGCGCAAGCTCAGCGGCGAGACCGATCTCCAGCCCGTCGCTCCACCCACCCGCACCACCGTCCGCACGGCTGCGGCGGGCGCGCCGCTGTGGCGGCTGATCGCCTTCCACGAGGACGTCCCGCTCCCCGTACAGGCCGGGGTGGAAGCGGCACTGGAGGCGTCGGGCCTCCTGGACGCATGGGTGAGCGCATCCGAAGGGCTCACCCTTCCTGGGCACGACACCCGTGTCGAGGTCGGCCTCGCCACGACCGCCCCCGGCTCCAGCCTGCTGGACGTGCTGAGGCCCGAGGAGGACATTCCCGTACCGGCCGGCACGGTGACCCGCATCCTCGCCGGCATCGCGTACGGCACCACCCTGCCCGGCGGTCACCCTGCGGCAGTCTCCTCCGACGGCGCCTGGCGCCTCGCGCCGGCCACGGGTTCCTGGAGCAAGCCGGAGCCCGCCCACATCGGAGCCCTCGCCCGGCAGCGGGCCAAGCAGCGTGAGATCGCCGAACTGACCGAGCTGATCGCCGAGAAGGACGCCTCCCTGGCCACCCTCGCCGACCGGCTGCGGGAACTCGGAGCCCGCGCCGCCCGGCTGGCGGAGGACCGCACCGCCCGGCCCGACCACCGGGAACTCGACGCCTGCCGACGGGACTGGGACCGGGCCGAGGAGAAGGTGGCCGCCCGGGACGACGCCGTGCGTGACGCGACCGAGCATCTGGCCGCACGCGAGGGTGACGTGGCCGGCGCGCTGCGCACGCTGAGCCGCAGGGCCGCCGAACACGGACTGCCCACGGACCGCGACCGGCTGCGCGAACTCGGCCGCGACGTGGAGAGCTTCCGCGACCTCGCCGATGCCTGGACGGACGCCCGCATCGACGCGATCGCGGCCGCTGAAAGGGCTGGTGAGACGGCCGCACGGGCGGACCGGTCACGCCTTCGCGCGGAGAAGCAGACCGCCGACGCGGCCGCTGCGGAAGCGAAGGCGGCTGGTATGACGGCACGCCTGAAGGCGGTGGAGGAGACGGTCGGCGCGGACTACCGGCAGATCGTCGCGCGCGTTGCGGAGACCCGTGCCGAGCGGGTCCGCTGCGGCAAGGAAGCCCGCCAGGCAGCCGAGCTCCTCCTGGGCCTGGAAGGCCGCATCGGCGAGCTGAGGGCCACCAGTGGCCAGGACGCCGACCGGCAGGAGAAGGCAGCCGAGGCCCGCGACGGCGCGGCGCGGCGGTTCCGGCACCTGTGCCTGGTGGGTCTGGCCGAGGACGCGGGCGTCGTACCCGAACTCGACGCCGGGGACGGCACCAAGGCCACTCTGGAGGCCGCCCGCGCCATGGCGGCACGGTGGCCCCACGTCCCGCACGCCCCGCGCCACCTCGGCGACGCCGCCACCCGCCTCTCCGAAGCCGTCCACGAGGCCCGCCGCCACCTCGGCGTCCGCGCCGACCTGGAGCTGGAGCCCGACGACGACATCCAGCTCTTCACCGCCACCCTGGAGGGCGTCCGCGTGGGGGCGACCGGTCTGCTCGCCGCGCTCGCCCAGGAGCGTGACCGCAGCCGCGAGGACATCAGCACCGCCGAACGGCGCCTCTTCGACCAGATCCTCACCGGTGACATCCGCCGCCACCTCGCCGCCCGCATTCGCCGGGCCGGCGAACTCGTCGCGCACATGAACGGGCACCTGGAGCGGGTCCGTACCGCCTCCAACGTCGCCGTCCAGCTCGTTTGGGACGTCCGCCCGGACCTCCCCGACAGCACCCGCACCGCCCGCCAGCTGCTCCTGAAGGATCCCGGTCGGGTCACCGAGTCCGACCGGGAGGCCCTGCACGCCTTCTTCCGTGCCCGCATCGAGGAGGCCAAGGGCAGCGACACGGCCGCGAGCTGGGAGGAGCACCTCGGCGAGGTGCTCGACTACACCGCCTGGCACATCTTCACCGTCCGCCTCGACCGGGCGGACGGGAGCGGCTGGCAGCCCCTGACCAAGCGGCTGCACGGCGCGCTCTCCGGCGGGGAGAAAGCCATCGCACTGCACCTGCCCCTGTTCGCCGCCGTCGCCGCCCACTACGAGGACGTGCCCCTGGCCCCCCGCCCGATCCTCCTCGACGAGGTCTTCGTCGGCGTCGACACGGTCAACCGCGGACAGGTCTTCGCCCTGCTCACCGCACTCGACCTGGACCTCATGATCACCTCCGACCACGAGTGGGGAAGCTACAGGGAGCTGCCCGGCATCGCCGTCCACCAACTCCTGACCGACGGAGACGACGCCGTCACCAGCGCGCGCTTCGTCTGGAACGGCACCGGAATGGAGGAAGGATGACCTTGCGGGACCACCCCGTGTCCGGCGGGACGACCTCTCGGGAGCATCTCGCGCCGGGTGACGCGACCCTTCGCCGCCCCGAACTCCATCCCGTCTGGCAAACAGTCCACGACCGTCTCTCCTCCGGCCGCCCCGTCAGACGCGTACGCCTCGGACTGCTGGACGAGACCCAGCGCGAAGCCCTCGCAGACCTCCTCGGCCTGGACCGCCTGCCGGACCCCCGGCCCTCCGTCGCCCTGGCCCGCCTGGAGGAGGCCGTCACCGAGCTCTCCGGCCGCACCGTACGAGAAGTCGTCGCCGAACTCATCGGCCCGCTCGGCGACAGAGCCGGTGAACGCCGCCGCCAGGAGGACGAACGCGAGGGCCTGTGGGCCTGGCTGGCTGGTCACGACACGGTACGGGCGCAGCCGGTGCTCGCCGACTGGGCTGCGTCCTGTCGAGCCGCAGGGCTGGTCGGCGGCTCGACGGAACGTACCCGTAAGCTGCTCACCGACGCGCTCAAGGTGCTCGCCGAACTACCGGGCCAGGCCGAGCCCTTGCCCGTCTTCGCCGCCCGAGCCCTGAACGGCCACGCTCACGCTCTCGACGACGGCGCACCCGTCTCCACCCTCGTCCTGCGTGCCCTGGCGACTCTGTACGACATTGCTCCGCCGCAGTCCGCAGCGGAACGGCGCGCCCTGTGGTCCCGCGCTGGCGTCGCCGACGACGAGCTGTCCGCCACCGTCGCCGTCGGCGGACTGCGCCCCGGCGGCGACGGCCTTCTCGCCCGTGTGGCCCGCCTGTGCACGGAGGCCGGCCAGGCCGCCAGCCTGACCCTCGCCCACGTCAGGAGCCCGGGCGAGCTCACCCTGCCCGCCACCCCTGTCCCACCCGTTGTCCACGTCGTGGAGAACCCGAGCATCTTGGCTCTGGCTCTCCGTCGCTTCGGCTCCGACTGCCCACCGCTCGTCTGCACGTCCGGCTGGCCCAACGGCGCAGCTATCCAGTTCCTGCGCCTACTCGCGGACCGAGGCGCTGCTCTCCGCTACCACGGTGACTTCGACGGCGAAGGTATCCGCATCGCCGCGTACGTCATCGAGAAGACAGGGGCGTACCCCTGGCGCATGACGGCGGCGGACTACCGATCCGCGATCGTCCGCAACGCCCACGGTCCTCGACCGGGGCGCATCACCGGAGCCCCGTGGGATCCCGAGCTGGCCGAAGCCATGGCGGAGTACGGCATCGCCGTGGTCGAGGAGCTGGTGGCCGATGTGCTGTTGGAAGATCTCGCTGCTGGGGCACGCCGGCATCACCCCTTGCGCCATGCCTAACGCTCCAGGCGATCGAACGGCCGTAGGGCACTGCTGACCTGTGGGAAGGCCTCCTCGTTCTGGACGAGGACGATGCCAGTGGCGTCGCAGCCCTCGCTGGCGCCGCATACGGCAAAGACCGGGGCTCCTCGCAACCGCGAGGTGCCCCGGTCAACCTTTCACGTCAGGTCATTGCCTCATGGGTAGGCGACCACATTGCTGGGAGTGGTGTTCGAGGCGGTCACCGCCCCCGCGTCGTTGATGACGTGGGTGATGGAGCCCACGCCGCCGAGTGAGACCGTCAGAGCGTTGTGGAACTTCACGCCGGGAGTGTTGGGCACTTCGAAGGCGTGGTAGCTGTTCACCGCGGGGTTGACGTTGAAGTAGCAGTAGCTTCCGAGTCCCCACGCCTCGTGGGTAGTGACGCCCGCGCCCACCTTGTAGGCGGCATATCCGTTGACCCCTGCCGCACTCATCCACGCGCCCTGATTGGGCACGTCGTACGGCATCTCGTTCTGGAAGAAGATCGTCTTCCCGTTCTGGCCGTTCCAGACGACTTCGTGCTTCTGGTAGTGCTCGACGAAGAGACCGGTTGCCAGAACGCTGCTGCCGTTGACGATCACGCCCGTGTCCGCCGTGTTGGTCGTCCAGCCGAAGCTTCCTGCCTTGCCGTGGTCGGCCCGCCAGGCCCAGATGTGGTCGACGATCACGTTGTTGCTGTTGACGATCAGACTGGTCGTCGCCTTGCCGGCGATCTGGCCACCGATCCGGAAGAACACGTCCTGGATGGTCGTCGGATTGCCCGCGTGGCTCGCGGACGATCCGGACGGGCCGACGGTCAGCAGCGCCGCCGAGTTGGTGGTTCCTGCGTCGATCAGCAGGCCCTTGAGACGGACTCCGTCCACGTCGGCGACCTGGATCGCGTTGACGCCGTTGTCCGGGACGAAGGTCGGGTAGCCGATGCCGAGGACGACCGTGTTGGGCCGGGTGATGTTCAGGGTCTGGTTCAGGTGGTAGACGCCCGGCGTGACGAACAGGTTGCAGCCCTGAGAGAGGGCGTTGTTGATGGTCGCGGCAGTGTCGCCGGCCTTGACCACGTAGAACTGGCTCATCGGCTGAGAGGTGCCGGGAGTGCTGCCGTTCGCCCAGCTCGCCCCCGATGCGTTGGTGCGCAGCGACGGAAGGAACACGCGGTATTTCCCGGCGCCGTCGACGTACAGATACGGCACGTCACGGGAGACCGGGGTGGTGGCCAAGGTGGTCTCGGGCGGGTTGGGGAAGGTGTTCGCGGGAGCACCGGTGGTGCCGGAGAAGACCATGTTCCACACGCCGCCGGCCCAGCTGCCCAGGTTGCTGTCCCGGGTGTACCACTGCTGCTGCGAGATGGACGCCGCCTGGCCGCTGACTTTGGTGTCGGCGATGTAGCCGCCGCTCGCCCAGCCGTAGCTGGCCGGGTAGAGCTGCAGGTCGCCGCGGACGTCGATCCGGCGGAACGGCGCAGCCTGCGCCACGGCCCAACGGTTCCCGCCCACCGGATTGATGGCCAGATTCTCGGCCGAGCGCCAGAAGTTCTGCGTCGCGTTGCCGGCGTCCGAGGCGTTGAAGGCGTCCACGGTGACGTGTCCGTTGATCGTCACGTCGCCCGGATTCTGCCCGAGACCCGCCACCGAGGTGTAGTAGCCGACATTGTCGTCGACGGCGTACGTACCCGGCTTGAAGAGCTGTGCCACCCGGTTCTCGCTGAACTGCGCGGAGGCGGTGTCCTTCATCTGGGCGAACTGCGCGTCGAGCTGTGCCTGAATGGTGGCACTGGACATGCTCGGGTCGTAGATGTGCACGTTCGGGCCGAAATTCGGCGTGTCCGACTGGGTGGGGCAGCTTGCCGACGCGCCGATCGTGTACGTCGCGCTGGCGATCGCGGAGTCGGCGAGTCCGGACTTGATGGCGATGGCCTTGATGGTGGCGGTGGCCGTGATGCTGATCGGCCCGCTGTACAGAGTGGACGCCGCGGTGGGGGTGGAGCCGTCACGCGTGTAGCGGATGCTCGCGCCCGCGGTCGCGTCGGCGAGCGTGACGCTCTGGGCCGATGCGTAGGTGCCCGCCGCGGGAGTGAAGGTGGGGGTGGCAACAGTGCCGGTTCCACCACCGCCCTGGGTGTACGTGAAGTGGGGTGTGTCGTACTGCGGCCCGCTCTTCTCGTAGGTGAACCAGTACTCCAGGACCGTTCCGTTGGCGAGCGAGCCGACGGTCTGGGTCCACGTGCCCGCATTGTTCGTCATACGGACGTTCTGCTGGTTGGCGCTGCTGACCAGGTAGTGCACATCGACGTAGACCGCGGACGTGGTCGGTGTGAACGAGATCTGAGCTTGCGTGGAGCTCAGTTGAGTGACGCTCTGGGTGTAGTCAGGCGCGGCTGCCGAGGCGGGAGCGGCGCTCTGATCGAAGCCGAGCAGTCCGACGAGTGCGAGTATGAGGGCACTCAGCAGAGCGATGACGCGGTGCTTCGGACCTTGCAGGGGTCTCATGCGGCCGGGTGGGACGGTTGTGCGCATGGGTGGGAGTCCTTTCACCTGGTTTCGTGAAGTGAACACCGGATCAACGCTGCGGAGGACAGGGTGCAGACGGTCTCGACACTGTGCGGGCATCGCCTTGCCAACTCTGCGGACCTTTGAATGAACCTCTTGAGAACGCTCTCAATCTACGGATGAGCGAGGTGCTGGCGCCGTCAAGGCAGTGTTGAGTGACAGGGGCGAACCGTCAAGAAGATGCACAAGCTTCAAGCCTTGAACGCTTATCACGCGTCAAGTCGCATCTGAGTTCCGCCCAGAGAGGTGGACTCGCGCGGTGCGGTTCGGGTAAGGAACGGTCGGCGCGGGCAAACCTGTTCCGCAGGGCATGAAGACGGACGGTGACGAGCCGACGACGTGAGGAGAGAGCCCCATGGCCGACTTCTGCGCGCTGTGCCCGCTTGAGCCGCTGTGCGCCCCCGCGCGGTGTTGACGTTGGACGGGCTCGGTCTTGGATTTGTTGTTCATATCTGGATGATGCGTCTAATCTGAGGTGTACGCCCAGTGAGACGGAAGCCGGGATCGACCATGACCGATGAGCAGCCTTCAGGTGTCGCCGTCCCCGTCCTCCTCGACCGGTCCGGCAGGCGCTACCCCCTGGATGATCCGCGCTGGCGGGGTGACGACGGGGGTCCCCTTGCCGTCAGTGCGGTGGCGGGGCTGCGGCCGGAGCAGATCGATACCGCCGAGCGGTCCCTGTGGCGATATCGCGCCGCCCTGCCCGTGCCGGCTGACCGGCGGGTGAGTCTGGGGGAAGGCTGTACGCCGATGATTCCGGTCGACTGGGGCGGGCGGCGGGTTCACTTCAAGTTGGAGTGGTTCAATCCGACCTCCAGTTTCAAGGACCGGGGGGTGTCCGTGATGGTCTCCCACCTTGTGGCGCACGGGGTTGAGCGCGTGCTGGAGGACAGTTCGGGGAACGGCGGTTCCGCGGTGGCCGCCTACGCCGCCGCTGCCGGGATCCGGGCCAAGATCATCGTCCCGGCCGCCACCTCGGCGGCGAAGATCCTCCAGGCCCGGGCGTACGGGGCCGAGATCGAGCTCGTGGAAGGTACGCGCGACGAGGTCTCGGAGGAGGCGATCCGGCAGGCGGAGCGGATTCCGTACGCCAGCCACAACTGGCATCCCATGTTCATCCAGGGCACCAAGACCGTCGCCTACGAGATGTGGGAGTCCCTGGGCTTCACCGCGCCCGACAACGTGGTCCTCGTGGCCGGGGCCGGCAGCAATGTCATCGGGTGCGACCTCGCGTTCGGCGAGCTGCTCGCCGCCGGACAGATCGCCCGGCGCCCGCGCCTCTTCGTGGGACAGCCCGAGCACTGGGCGGCCATCGCCGACACGTTCAACGGCATCGACCCGGGCTCGCGCGGTGAGCGGGTGCCGACGATCGCCGAGGGCGCGTCCATCGCCCGGCCGGTCCGGCTGCCCGAGGCCGTGGAGGCCGTCCGCCGCTCCGGCGGAGCCGCGTACGCCGTACCCGAGGCGGAGATCCACGCCGCCGTCCGCGCCCTGAGCGCGCGCGGCCTGTACGCCGAGCCGACCAGCAGTGTCGCGGCGGCGACCCTCGACCACTTCATCGCGTCCGGTGAGATCGCACCCGACGAGACGACCGTCGTCGTGCTCACCGGCGCGGGGCTCAAGTCCGCCGAGAGGATGGCCGCGGTCTTCGACGGCCCCGGTGACGACGTACGGGAAGCGGGCGGCCGATGACCGGCCCCACCGGCGATCCGGACGACGAGCACCTCGTACGGGAAGCCGAGCGCATCGCCGTCGCGGTCGGGCGCATGTTCCCCGGGCTGTGCGAGGTCGTCCTCCACGATCTGCGCCGGCCCGACCACGCCATCCGCGTGATCGAGAACAATCTGTCCGGACGGCAGGTCGGCGACCCCGCCACCGAACTTGGCCTGCGCCGCATCGCGGACCCCGACTACCCCGGCGTCGTCCAGAACTACAGCAACCGGTTCCCGGACGGGCGCCCCGCCAAGAGCACATCGATCGGCATCAGGAACGCGGAGGGGCGCTATGTCGCGGCCCTCTGCCTGAACCTGGACGTCAGCACGCTCTCGCCGCTGGCCCTGACCCTCGCCAACCTCGTCGCCACGGGTGCCGAACACCAGGGCGAGGTGCTGGAGACACTGCGCGACCGCGGCGGCCGCGAACTCCGGGCGGTCATCGACGCGTTCGCGGCGGAACGCTCCAGCACCCCGCGCGGCCTCAACCGCGAGCAGAAGCGCGAGCTGGTCCGGCGGCTGCACCACGACGGGTTCTTCGAGACCCGCAGCTCCGCCCAGCTCATCGCCGACCAGTTGGGCGTTTCGCGGGCGACCGTCTACAACTACACGAAGTAGCCGTGCCGACAAGCGAGGGATCCGTGATGAGTGAACCGGCCAAGCCCGAGATCGAGGTGCCGGAGGGCCCCGCGCCCACCGAGTTGACGACCCGGGACCTCGTTGTGGGGGAGGGGCCGGAGGCGCTGCCCGGGCGGGTGGTGCAGGTCCACTACGTCGGCGTCGCGTTCGCGTCCGGCAGGGAGTTCGACTCCTCCTGGGAGCAGGACCGGCCGTTCAAGTTCGCCGTGGGCGGCGGCAAGGCCATCAAGGGCCTGGACCGGGGCCTGCGGGGCATGAAGGCAGGCGGCCGGCGCGAGATCATCGTTCCTCCGCGTCTCGGGTACGGCAAGCAGTCACCGTCCGCCTTCATCCCGCCGAACTCGACCCTGGTCTTCGTCGTGGACCTGCTTACGGTGGTGGGCCCGGGCGGCTCGACTGGACCGGCCTGACCCCGGCACCGCCTACCGGCCGCCCCGCCCCCGACGCGCGCGCTCGAACTCCGCGTGGTCCGCGATCCACGGGCCCAGCCCGTCGAGCGCGGCGCACCCGCCCCGGACGAAGGCGCTCACCAGGCGCCGGTACCCGCTCATCCCGTCGACCAGGCTGTACTCGACCCGGTACTCCGGCTCGGCCCCGCCCCGCCCCTTGCGCACGGTCGTGATCCGGGCGATGGAGTCCGCGTAGAAGTGGACCTGGATTCCCTCACCGCGCTCCTCGTCCTCGATGGTGAAGACCTCGTTGGCCGAGCCGACACGTTCCTCGACGAACTCCCAGAACGCCACGGCGGCGCTACGGGGGCTGCCCGGGCGCCACTTCTTCTCGGCGCCCTTGTCATCGGTGAACGCCAGGGCCCGGCGACCCTCGGCGGCCTCCTCGTACGCTGCCAGGGGCGTGCTTCTGGCGCGGTCGACGGCCTCCGAGCACATCAGGAAGCCCAGGGTGCGCACCGCGTCATCGGCGAGTTCCGGGTGGTCCCGGCGTACGGCCGACTCGACCGTCGCCGCCATCCGCTCCCAGTCCCGCTTGTCCGTGCCGCGCCTGCCCCGTCGTGGATCGCGGCCGATCCGCAGGCCGGCACACGCGTGTTCCGCGGTGGCGACCACCCGCATGACCTCGGGCAGCAGCGCCGGGTCGACGGCGTCGGGCAGCCGCCTCGGGATCGTCGCGCCGTGCACGTACTGGCCCGTGTACCTCAGCACGGCCGCGTCGAGCGGACCGAGTACGGTGCCGCGCTCGGCCCGACGGCGCTCCGCGTGGTACTCCTGAGCCCGTTTCGCGTCGGAGGACTCGGTCGCTGTGCGCATCGCGGCACAGACCTGGCCCCGTTCGAGCAAGTCGATGCCGGCCCCGTGGGCGATGAGCCGGCCCTTGTCCCAGGGGATGCGCCGGAAGTACGCGTCGACGTCGGCGGGCGCGGCGAGCAGGACCGGGTCCAGGAGCGCGACGGCGGCGTCCTCATCGAGCCGGCCCCGCGTTCCGGCGGCATCGCACAGGGGCAGGACCGCACTCCACAGCAGCAGATGCCTGCCCAGATCCTCCCGGATCACCGCGAGATGCTCTTCCCCGACCGGGAACGTGAACGTCCGGGGCTCATGATTGGCATCCGCCCCGGCCCCGAGCATCAGCTTCAGCACCCCGTCCTCGCGGACCACACGCGGAATCCAGCCACTCCTACGCGTGAATACGACCTCGCTCATAGCCCCAGTCTTTCCCACGGTCGGGGCTTCAGGAGGAGGCACCCCCGTCGTCCAGTACAAAGGACCGGATGTGGGCGCTCAGCTCTGCCGGCTGGTCCTCGGGGATCAGGGTGTAGCTGTCCTCGATCTCCACCAGCCGGCCCTTGGGCAGGAGCTCGGCGAGTCGGCGGCCGTGTTCCGGGGGCATGACCTTGTCCTCGGCCGCCCACACCACGAGGGCGGGCCGGTCGAAGTCGCGCAGTTTCTCCGCCCAGCCCAGCAGTTCGCTCTTCGGCGGGACGCCCAGTACGTACGTGCGCAGGTCCCGGCGGATCTCCTTGGAGGTCCACAGCGGGGTGAACCAGGCGTCCATCACCTCGTGCGGGACCGGGCGCTTGCTCATCCAGCCCCAGGTCACGGGCAGCCGGCGCATCGGCTTCAGCTTCAGCAGCCTGAACGCGAGGTTGATGCCGCCCGGCAGCCTCGCCGAGGTGAACAGATTGCTGCCCGGCACGCCCGGCGGGAAGTTGTCGAACGCCTCGCACGACGTGATGACGAGCCGCCCGATCCGCTCGTCGCGGCCCTCGGAGACCAGGGCCTGCGCACCGCCCCAGTCGCTCATCACCAGCGTGACGTCGCGCAGGTCGAGCCGGTCGAGGAATTCGGCGACCAGCCGGGCCACGCCGGCGATCGACAGGTCCGCGTCGGGGCGCATCGGCCGGCGGTGGCCTCCCAGCGGCAGCGTCGGCACCACGCAGCGGACATCGGATCGCAGCCGCGCCACCACGTTCCGCCACAGGGTGCCGTCCATCGCGACGCCGTGCAGCAGGACCACGACCGGCCCCTCACCGCCGGTGTCCTGGTACTCGACCGTGCCCGCCGAAAGGTCCACCTCAGCCATGTCTCGTCTCCTCACCGTGACCGTGTCTACCAGCTCCACCAGGAGTTCGTCACCACCGGGAACACCGGGTCCCGTCCGGGCGGTTGCATCGACGGGGGTGCGGCGCGTCCGCCGCACCCCCGCACCGCATGTTTGTTCCCGCTGGAGGATTGTGTGATGACTGACCGGCCGCTGACCCTCATGGCAGTGCACGCCCACCCCGACGACGAGGCCACCGGGACCGGGGGTGTGCTCGCCCGGTATGCGGCGGAAGGCATCCGCACGGTGCTGGTGACCTGTACCGACGGCGGTTGCGGTGACGGACCGGGCGGCGTGAAGCCGGGCGATCCCGGGCACGACCCGGCGGCCGTCGCCGTGATGCGGCGCCGGGAGCTGGAGGCCAGTTGCGAGGTCCTGAAGATCAGCGATCTGGAGATGCTGGACTACGCCGACTCCGGGATGATGGGCTGGCCCGCCAACGACGCGCCCGGCTCCTTCTGGGGGACGCCCGTGGAGGAGGGCGCGGCCCGGCTCGCCGAGCTGATGCTCCACTACCGGCCCGATGTGGTCGTCACCTATGACGAGAACGGCTTCTACGGGCACCCCGACCACATCCAGGCCAACCGCATCACGATGGCCGCCCTGGAGATGACCGGGCTGACGCCCAAGGTCTACTGGACGACGGCACCGCGCTCGATGATGCAGCGCTTCGGGGAGATGATGCGCGAGTTCGGCGAGGACCTGCCGGAGCCCGACCCCGAGGAGACCGCCGCGATGGCGGAGATCGGCCTGCCCGACGACGAGATCACCACCTGGGTCGACACCACCGCGTTCAGCGGCCAGAAGTTCGACTCCCTGGCAGCGCACGCCAGCCAGGGCGAGAACATCTTCTTCCTCAAGATGGGCAAGGAGCGGTTCGGCGAGCTGATGGGCGTGGAACCCTTCGTGCGCGTCAAGGACACCACCAACGCCCCCGTCCCCGAGAACGACCTCTTCGCCGGACTGCGCTGACCTCCGGGCCGTCCGGCCGGATCCTGCCGGCTCACACCCCGCCCGGGTGTGAGCCGGAGGGCGTACTCAGTGCTCGCAGAGGGAGAACTCCCGCTCGAACAGCTGCTCGTTGTGCTCGTCCACGAAGAACTTGCGCTCCCGCATGAGCTCTTCGCGGTACGCCTTCGCCTCGTCCAGGGTCATGGTCGACGTCCCGGCCCAGGGCTGCTGCGGTGCTACGTCGGAGGTCGAGACGATCGTCTCCGACGGGTCCACCAGGAAGAAGGCCACGATCTTACGGTGCCCGGCGCGGCTCGGGTCCGCGAGGCGGAACGGACCGACGCGGTGCTGAAGGACGTTGGGGAACGCCAGGCAGCGTCCGGCCGGGGTCGAGGCCGAGCCCAGCACCTGGTTGAGCGGACCCTCGTCGTCCAGGCCGTACACGTCGCTCACGCCGTTGTGGTCGTTCTGCTCGTAGTCCGGGTCGTCGACCGCGGCACGGAAGCTCAGCCGGCTGTCCGTGATGTTCTCGCTGTCCCAGTAGTAGATGCCGGTCGACACGATCCGCTCGTTCAGCATCCCCTCGACGTGCCAGGAGCCGCCCGCGTACTCGGGCTTCTCCGGCGTCAGGTGGATGGTCGCCAGCTTGGCGATGACCTGGAGCCGGCGACCGCGCAGGACGACCCGGTCCGACGCGGCGACCGGCTCGGGCGCGGTGAATTCCGGGGCGTCCGGGATGACCGGGCGACGGTTCTGGTACCAGTCGTCCTGGGCCAGCTCGTACGCGTCGACCGCCTCCTCATACGCCTTCTCGTCGCTGAAGTCGTCCTCGTCCGGGTGCTCCGGCTCCGAGTCGTACCAGCCGTACGGGTTGGCCTTGATCCTCGGCGGGCGCGGATGGCGCAGATCGGTGAGCACGTTCTCCAGCAGCGGGAGCATCCGGGTGAACAGCTCCGGCAGGACGGCGGCCAGCTCCCGGTGGTCCTCGGGGTGGACGTTGTTCACGTACGAACGGAAGGCGGCCTTGCCGTCCGCGCTGACGTCGACGTCCGTGGGCAGCCACTGGAACCGCTCCGAGAACTCGTACTTCGAGTAGCGGTTCGCCGGGTTCTCCCAGGCCCGCTCCGGGCCGCCGCTCACGTCCCGCACCAGGCAGAACAGCGAGGGATGCACCAGGTCCAGCACCTGGCCGTCCGACCCCGGGTGCCAGTCCTTCTCCTCCTCGGGGACCTCCTCCAGCACCCGGACCGCCTCGCGCAGCCGCGACCGCAGCTCCGTGTCGATCAGCGCGTCCGACTGCCAGACCCCGTCCACGGCGGAGACCTCGATGCCGGTACGGGCGTCCCGCAGCTGTGCGTAGTGCGCGAGCTCGGCCAGGACGAAGCGCACCTGCGCCTCGGTGAGGCCCTGGTCGGCGGCCTCCCGCGCCCACGTGGCGGCTATGGCGGAGTCGTGCATCTTCTCGAACCATCCCGGCTTCGCCCGAAGGTGCGCGCCGCACGCGATCATCTCCAGCTCGCGCAGGGTGCGGGGCCGCGTGGACCCATGGGCGCGGGAGGTGTGGAACGGCAGCGGAAAGGCGGACAGGCCAGTCAACTCTCTTGGTCCTTCCAGGCGGTGAGTGATGGCCGGAAGACTACGGGAGCCCACTGACACCGCCCCGGGCACCGGTCAGGGCCGGCGCAGGGCCAGAAGGGTCGCGTCGTCGGTGCAGTGGGGGCCGTCCAGGAGGCCCACGAGCCGTTCGACGTAGTCCTGGAGCCCGGCGTGGCCGGGGCCCGGCGCGGACTCCCGGAAGCAGTTCTCGGCCGCGCCGAGGAAGCGGTGGGTGTCCTGGTCGGGGTCGGCCGGGCGGCGCTCGGTCAGCCCGTCCGAGTACATCAGGACGATGTCGCCCGTCTCCAGCTTGGTCTCGGTGGCGTTGTACGAGGTCCCAGGCAGCACGCCCAGGGTGAGCCCGGGCCCTCCGGCGGGCGCCGGCAGTTGAGCGGCGCGGCCGTCCCGCAGCAGCACCGGGCGCGGATGCCCGGCGCAGGTCCAGCGGAGCAGGGCGTGCTCGGGGTGGTAGTGGGCGATGATCGCGGTGGCGGTGGACTCCCTGGCGTCCGCGCACGCCACCTCGTTGAGCCACTGCGTCAGCAGCTCCACGGGCTGAGAGGTGTACGCGAGCCCCGCGAGCGCGTAACGGAGCTTGGCCATCAGGGTGACCGCCTCCAGGCCGTGGCCCCGGGCATCGCCCAGCGCCAGCAGCAGCCGCCCGTCGGGCAGCCCGCGGGCCTTGTACCAGTCGCCGCCGACCCCGGCCCCGAGCGCGTCGGGGCGGTAGACGGCCGCCACCTCCAGGCCGTAGCCGTCCAGTTCGTCCTGGAAGTGCGGCAGCACCGCGTCACGCAGGACCCCGGCGATCTCCGCCACCGCGTCGGCCCGCTCGTGCTCTCGGCGGGCTTCGCGCTCGGCCCGTCGTGTCGCCTCCCGCCTGCGCCGGTCCGTGGTGACGTCGGTCATGACGGCCCGTAGGGCCCACACCAGGCCGCCGGGCGCGATGCGCACGGGTTCGGCGACCATGCGGAAGACGCGCTCGCTGCCGCGGAAGCGCAGCTCGCAGCGGGTGACCCGCTTGCGCAGGAGGACGTCGTACAGCGCCTGGTACAGCGTGGTCAGGCAGTCCGGTGTGGTGGCCGCGGCCAGGTCGGACAGGCTGGGCACCGGGGCGCTCTCCGCCAGGCCCAGCACCTTGCGGAACCCCCGGGACGGCTGGATACCGTCGTCGGCGAGATTCCACTCCGCCCAGCAGGTGCGCATCAGGTGCTGGGCAGCGGCGGCCATGTGGAGCCGGCCGCCCGGTTCCCAGGTGAGCAGGAAGTGGTCGCCGCAGGGGGCGATCCGGACCTCCGCGCTGACCCGTACCGGCCCCGTGCGCGTGTTCACCAGCCACTCCACCGTGTCGCTGTGCTGGGGCGCACCCTGGTGGTGCGCGTCGGTCAGCATGCGCGGGATCGCCGTGGCGGCCAGCGAGGGGATCCGCTCGAACAGCGACACCGGTCCGGTCCACGGGGGCAGGGCCTCGCCCGGGAACCGGGAGGTCTCGTCGGCGCGGGCCGTGGCGTTGCGGGCGAGGAGGACGACATCCCGGATCTCGCCGTCCTCACCGAACTCCGGGGTCAGCAGCAGGGCCGCCACCGGGAGGGCGTCGAGCACCTCCTGACCGGAGGGCGGCGACGTGGCGGCGGCCTGCGGGGCCGGGGCCACGATGTCGGGCGCGGGCCCGTACCGCTCGGCGTACCGGGTGACGCGCCGCCGCTGGGCGTCCAGCAGCGCCCGGATCGCCTGGAGTTCCAGACGTGCGCGTGCGCCGCCCGCGGGAGGGGGTTCGTCCACGGGCATGTCGGGCCTCTCGGTGCGGGTGTACGGGCGGCGCCGGAACAGCATCGGGGCGGGGGGCCGGGGGCGCCACTCGGTGTACGCCGGGTGGCGGCCGCCCGGGAGCCGGGGGGACTACGCCGCGACGGCGAGCGGTCGGCTGTCCACCGAGTCCAGGAAGAGCACCACGGTGTGCAGCGCGCCGCTGGTCGCAGGGCAGATCGCGTACCGGGTCAGCTGCTCGTCCAGCTCGGCGAGGCGCCGGCGCCCCTCGGGCATCCCGGCGCCCCCGGCGGCCAGGACCGCGGCGGCGTCCTCCTGGACGATCCGCAGCGCCAGCGGCCCCTTGTCGCGTACGACCCGCTCGTCGTCCATGGCCGCCATCAGCGTGAGCAGCGCGTCGAGCTGCGCGGTCTCCTCGGCGAGGCCCCGGGCCCGGGCCTCGCGCACGGCGGAGAGTGCCGCCTCGGTCGTCGTGAGGTCATGGGGACCGGCCCGGCGGCCGCCGGACGGCCCCACCCGCTCATCGAGGGCGAGGGCCCGCGTGCAGGCGTCCCGGGGGCCGGTCGCGCCCTGCGCCCACGCGGCCGTCAGCAGGCAGAGCGCGCGGGCCGCCAGGTCGAAGCCGTGCAGGGACGCGGTGGCGGGCAGCAGCTCCTGGGCCGCGCGGCAGGCGGCGGCGAGCCCGCCGGTGTCCGGTCCGGCGTGGGCGGCCGCGCGCAACGGGCCGTGGAGCCGTGCCCCGACGTCCACGAGCGAGGAGAACACCGAGTTGGCCGGGGTCTGCGCGGTGCGGGTGTCCGGCAGTCCCGGCTTGGGCGTGAGGAACACCTCGCGGGTGAAGGCCGCGACGGCGAGGTCCGCGAGGCCGTCGGCGTCGATCCGGGGCAGGTGCTGAGAGGACATGCGTATCGCTTCCACTGGGCGGTGCGGCTCGGACGGGCCCGGCACGGGGCCGGGCTTCCAGGGTGATGCCCGCCACCGCAGGGACAAACCGGGACCAATGTCCCTACGGTGTGGGCCGTCCTTCCCGCACTCGCGCCCTCAGGCGGTCGTGGCCTCCCCGGTCGTCTCCCCGGTCGCCTCCAGATAGGCGCGCCAGCCGCCGTGCTCCGTGATGTCGGTGCCCCCGGACGCGGAGTGCGGGTCGCACTGGAAGCCGAGGACCCAACTGCCGTCGTCGAGCTCGACGCGGCCCAGCGACATGGGCGCCGGCAGCGCCGCGAGGAAGCGCCCGAGGGCGGCGGGCGGCAGGAGCCAGCGCTCGCCCGAGATCGCCGCGCCGTCCTTCGGCCCCACGCGCACGAGGCCCGGCTTGGGCGGGGTCGTCCCGAGCGCCGTGAGCCGGTAGGACGCGGCGGTGGTCACCTCACCGGCGTACCGGGCACCGGAATCGGTGAGCTGGTGGTTGAGCGGCTGCCCGGTCAGGTGGGCGCCGAACACGGCGAGGCCGATGCCCACGTCCGGCAGGGGGCCCGGTCCCTGCTCCCCGGTGAACAGGGCGGCGATGTCGATGGCCGGCTGGTCCTCGAAGGCGCGGGTGACGACGCTGACGCCGAACGGGCTGCCGTCGGCCTCCCCGGCCGGGACCGCGACGGCCGCCATGTCCAGGAGGTTCACGAAGTTCGTGTACGTGCCCATCCGGGAGTTGACCACCACCGGATCGGCCAGCACCTCGGCGATGTCCGGGTGCCCGGTGGTCGTCGGCAGCAGCAGCGCGTCGTAACCGGACAGAAGGCTGTACGCGTGCGCCCGGTAGCGGTCCAGCCGCTCCTGGTCGGCGGCGAGCGCATGGGCGGGCAGAGCGCCGGCGGCGAGGATGATCCGGGCGACCGTGGGGTCCACCGCCGACCGCTGCTCCGCGATGAAGTCGCCGACGGACGCGTAGCGTTCGGCGACCAGCGCCCCGTCATAGAGCAGCCGGGCCGCCTCCAGCAGCGGTGACACGTCCACCACGGCGGTCGTGGCGCCGGCGGCCTCCAACTGCTTGACGGCCGCCGCGAACGCGGCGCGCCCCCCTGGCGACAGCGGGGCGAGGTCGTCGTCCCGGGGCACCGCGATCCGGGGCCGGGCCGGCGCGGCCAGGCGGACGTCGTCGGGCCAGGCCCGGCTACGCGGGTCATGCCTGTCCGGGCCCGTCATGAAGCCCATGGCGGTCTGGGCCTCGGTGAGGGTGCGGGCGAACACCGTGACCGCGTCGTAGGAGCGGGCGGCGGGGATCACACCGGTGGTGGGCACGACGCCCAGCGTGGGCTTGATGCCGACGATGCCGTTGAGGGCGGCGGGGACCCGGCCGGAGCCCGCCGTGTCGGTGCCGATCCCGATGTCCGCGATACCGAGGGCCACGGCGACCGCCGAACCGGAACTGGACCCGCCGGAGATCTTCTCGGGGCGCAGGGAGTTGCGCACGGCACCGTACGGGCTCCGCGTCCCGACCAGGCCGGTCGCGAACTGGTCCAGGTTGGTCTTGCCCAGCAGGAGCGCCCCCGCGTCCACCAGGCGCCGCACGGCCGGCGCGGAGGCGTCCGGGAAGTAGGTGAAGCCGGGGCAGCCGGCCGTCGTGGCCATGTCCGCCACGTCGATGTTGTCCTTCACCGCGAGCAGGACACCCGCCAGGGGCAGCGGTTCACCGGCGGCCAGCCGGGCGTCCAGGGCGGTGGCCTCGGCCAGGACCTCCTCCTCCGGGCGCAGGGCGATCCACACCTCCGGCCGGTCGGTCTCGGCGATGCGGCGGTAGGCGGCGGTGACGCGTGCGGTGCAGCTCTGGGTCACGCTGCTTCCTCTCGTGCGACGACGGCCAGCGGGGTGCCGGCGTCGATCTGCTGTCCGGGGGCGACGAGGACGTCGGTGACGACGCCATGCGCGGGGGCGCGCACCACGACCTCCATTTTCATGGCTTCCAGGACCAGAAGTGCCTGTCCCGGCTCAACTCGGGTGCCGGGCCCGGCTTCCACCTTCCATACGGTGGAGCTCAGCGGAGCCTCGACCAGGCCCGAGCCCGGCGGGAGGGCGAGCGGGGCCGTGGCTTCGGCGACCGGTTCCGGTTCGGCGCGCGGGGCGAACTCGCCCGCCGCCTCCCAGGCCAGCCGTTCGGTCTCGAAGGCCGCGGACTGGCGGTTCCGGAAGGCGGCGATGTCCGCCGCGTTCTCGCGCAGGAACGCCTCGTGCTCGGCGAGCGAGAAGACGCCCGGCCGGATGTCGAGAGCGGTGCGCCCGGAGGCGAGATCGCCCCGGATGTCCAGGAGTTCGGCCGGATCGACCGGGTGCCAGACGATCCGGTCGAAGAACCGCAGCAGCCAGGGCGTGCCGTCGGCGAAGGAGCGGGGCGGGCGCAGACCGCCCCACACCGGCACCGTCCGGCCGATGAGCTGGTAGCCGCCGGGGCTCTCCATCCCGTAGATGCACAGGTACGAGCCGCCGATGCCCACCCCGGCCTCCGCCGTCCAGGTGCGCGCCGGGTTGTACTTGGTGGTCACCAGGCGGTGGCGCGGGTCGAGCGGGGTGGCGGCCGGGGCGCCGAGGTAGACGTCGCCGAGGCCGAGGACGAGATAGCGGGCGTCGAAGACCGTACGGCGTACGTCCTCGACGCCGGCCAGGCCGTTGATACGGCGGATGAACTCGATGTTGGACGGGTTCCAGGGGGCGTCCCCGCGCACCGAGGCGGCGTAGCGGTCGATGGCCTCGTCCACGGTCGGGTCGTCCCAGGACAGCGGAAGGTGCACCTCCCGGCTGGGCACGCGCAGTTCGGCGGTGGCCGGCAGCTGGTCCTCGGCCTCCCGGAGCAGACCGAGCAGGGTGCGCAGCGGCAGCACGTCCGGATCGGTGTGCAGATGCAGCGAGCGTACGCCCGGAGTGGCGTCGACCAGTCCGCGCGGTGCGAGCGCCCGTATGTGCTCGGCGAGGGCGTGGACGCGCATCCGCAGACCCAGGTCGAGGGTCATCGGGCCGTACTCGACGAGGATGTTGTCGTCGGCGCCCCGCCGGTAGGTGACCTCGGGGGCGGCGTCGGTGGCGGGGCGGCGGCCGAGCACGCCGTCGTCGCCGTCCGGGCCGCCTGGGGCCGGGAGCGTGAGGAGCGCGGGGGTCCGGCGCAGCGCGTCGGCGGTCCGCTCGGTGACCGGGACGAACTGCACGGTGTCGCCGGGCCGGAGCTGCCCGGTCTTCCAGCGCTCGCCGCGCACCACGGTGACCGGGCAGGCGAAACCGCCCAGGCTCGGTCCGTCGGGGCCGAGGATGGCCGGGGTGTCGCCGGTGAGGTTGACCGCGCCCACTGAGTACGCGGTGTCGTGCACGTTGGACGGATGCAGTCCCGCCTCGCCGCCGTCCGGACGGGCCCACTCGGGGCGGGGGCCGACGAGACGCACCCCCGTGCGCGCCGACTGCGCGGAGACCTTCCAGTGCGTCCCGTAGACCGTCCCGATGCCTTCCCGGGTGAGGAAGTCCGGTGCGGCGTGCGGCCCTTCGCTGACCGCGATGCGCCAGTGCGCGGCGAAGTGCGGACGCGAGGCGGCCGGTACGGGAGCGGGCGCCGGTGCGTCGGTCCCGGGCCGGGCGGGCCGCAGCACGTCACCGGTGCGCAGGGCGCGGCCCGCGTGGCCGCCGAAGGCGCCGAGCGTGAAGGTGGCGGCGCTGCCCAGGTAGGCGGGCACATCGAGGCCGCCGCGCACCAGGACGTAGGTGCGCATCCCGGGGCCTTGTGCGGTGCCCACGTCGAGCAGCTGCCCGGCGGCGAGCTCGACCGGCTCCCACATGGGCGCGGGGCGGCCGTCGACGGTGACCGTGGCCGGGGCACCGGTGACGCAGACGGTGACCGGCGCGGAGAAGCGCAGCGCGGGCCCCTCCAGCGTGCACTCCAGGCCGGCGGCGCCCTCCGGGTTGCCGACGGCCGTGTTGCCGAGCCGGAAGGAGAGGTCGTCCATCGGTCCGCCGGGCGGGACGCCGACCTCCCAGTAGCCGGTGCGCCCCGGCCAGTCCTGCACCGTGGTCTGCGCGCCCCCGCGCTCCACGTCGATCCGGGGGCGCGGGTCGCGCAGACCGGCCAGGGTCGCCGTGGTGTGCCGCGCCTCGAGCACGACCGGTGCGCGGCAGGCGGCGCGCAGCAGCCCGAGATTGGTCTCCACCCCGTCCACCACCGTCCCGTCCAGGGCCTCGGCCAGCCGGGCGAACGCCTCCGCACGGGTGTCGCCGGTCGCGACGACCTTCGCGAGCATCGGGTCGTACGCCGTGGAGACGTGCTGCCCGGTCTCCGCCCAGCCGTCCACCCGTACGCCGGCGGGGAACCCGACCCGGGTCAGCAGGCCGGAGCTCGGCCGGTGGTCCCGGCCCGGGTCCTCGGCGTAGACGCGCGCCTCGACCGCGTGGCCCCGGGCGGCCGGCTCCGTCAGGAACCCGCGTTCGCCGCGCGCCAGCCGCAGCATCCAGGCGACCAGATCGATGCCGTGGATCTCCTCGGTCACCGGATGCTCCACCTGGAGACGGGTGTTGACCTCCAGGAAGTACGCCTCCTCGCGCACCGGGTCGTACACGAACTCCACCGTCCCGGCCGACCGGTAGTCCACCGATGCGCACAACTCCCGGGCGGCGGTGTGGAGTACGGAGCGCAGATGCGGCGGCAGGCCCGGCGCCGGGGCCTCCTCCAGCACCTTCTGGTTGCGCCGCTGGAGGGAGCAGTCGCGGTCGCCGAGCACCACGACGGAGCCGGCGCCGTCCCCGAAGACCTGCACCTCGACGTGGCGGGCGTGCTCCACGTAACGCTCCAGGAAGACCCCGCCGTCGGCGAAGCTGCCCCGGGCCAGCCGCGACACCCGGGCGAAGGCGTCCCGCAGCTCCCCGGGCCCGGCACACGCCTGCATGCCGATGCCGCCTCCGCCGCCGGTCGCCTTGAGCATGACCGGGTAGCCGATCGGCTCCGCCGCGCGCAGGGCCTCCTCCTCGTCGGCGAGGAGCCCGCTGCCGGGCAGCAGCGGCACGCCCGCCGCGAGCGCGGCGTCCCGTGCGGTGTGCTTGGCGCCGAACACCTCCAGCTGGGCGGGCGTGGGGCCGACGAAGGCGAGGCCCGCCTTCTCCACGGAGGCGGCGAACGCCGTGTTCTCGGACAGGAAGCCGTAGCCGGGGTGCACCGCCCCGGCCCCGGTGGCGAGGGCGGCCTCCAGGACCGCGTCGGCCCGCAGATAGCTCTCGGCGGCGGGGGCGGGGCCGAGGCGCACGGCCTCGTCGGCGAGGCGGACGTGCGGGGCGGTGCGGTCGGCGTCGGAGTACACGGCCACCGTACGCAGGCCGAGGGCTTCGGCGCTGCGGATGACCCGGCAGGCGATCTCGCCGCGGTTGGCGATGAGCAGGGTGTCGAACATGACGGCAACTCCTGGGTACGGGGCCGGGTTTCAGGCGACGGGCGGCTGTGCGGGCAGCACGTGGTCGCCCACGCCGTCGGTGCTCAGGCAGAGCGAGCAGACGACCGCGTCATGGGTGGCGCAGGCGGCGAGGTCGGGGCGTTCGTACGACTGGTGGCAGACGTGGCAGTCGTAGGTCACCGCGCTCGGGTTGCCGTCCGCGTCGAGCATCGGCTCGTCCAGGCCGTCGTCGGTGCGGCGCAGGTAGTAGCGGCCCTTGGTGACGTACGCGACCAGGGGCGTCAGCACGAAGGCGATCACGGCGGCGGCGACGGGGGAGTACGGCTGGAGGGCGTCGCCCAGGGCGTGGAAGTACATCGCGATCGACAGGCCGGAGGCCGCGGTGAAGGCGATCACGCCGACGGGGTTGACGGCGTACAGCATGCCCCGGCGGAACTCCGGCCGGAGCGGCGAGATGCGCAGCAGGTACTTGTTGACGCCGATGTCGGTGGCGACGGTGACGATCCAGGCGATGGCGCAGTTGGAGTAGAAGCCGAGGATGTCGTTGAGGAAGCTGAACATGTCGGCCTCCATCAGCGCGAGCGCGAAGCCGAGGTTGACCAGGACGAACACCAGCCGGCCCGGGTAGCGCCGGGTGACCCGGGTGAAGGAGTTGGTCCAGGCGAGCGAACCGGAGTACGCGTTGGTGACGTTGATCTTGATCTGGCTGATGACCACCAGGACCACGGCCAGCGGGACGACCAGCCAGGACGGCAGCATCGCGTCGAACGCGCCCCGGAACTGCTGGATCGGCTCGGGCGCGGCGTCGGCGCCGACCTCCGCGATGATGTACACGGCGAGGAACACCCCGATGGCCTGCTTGAGCGCGCCGAGCACCACCCATCCGGGACCGGCCATGATGACGGCGGTCCACCAGGTGCGCTTGTTGGCCTCGGTCTTCGGCGGCATGAAGCGCAGGTAGTCGATCTGCTCGCCGATCTGCGCGATGAGCGAGAGGCACACGCCTGCACCGAGGAGCACGGACGCGGTGTCGATGCCGCCCTTGCCGTCCGTTCCCGCGTACGAGAGGAACCGGTCGACGGTGCCGGGGTCGGTGGCGACCAGATAGACCAGCGGGCCGACCATGAGCAGCAGCCAGATCGGCGTGGTCCACACCTGGAGCTTGCTGAGCGCCGACATTCCGTAGATCACCAGCGGAATGACCATCAGCGTCGAGACGAGATAGCCGAGCCAGAGCGGCAGTCCGAGGCCCAGTTTCAGGCCCTGCGCCATGATCGAGCCTTCGAGGGCGAAGAAGATGAAGGTGAAGCTGGCGAAGATGACGCTGGTCAGGACCGAGCCGTAGTAGCCGAAGCCGGAGCCACGGGTGATCAGGTCCAGATCGAGGTTGTAGCGGGCGCCGTAGTACGCCAGCGGGAAGCCGGTGGCGAAGATGACGACGGCGGCCACCGCGATGGCCAGGAGCGCGTTCCCGGTGCCGTGGGCCAGGCCGATGCCCGCGCCGATCGAGAAGTCGGCCATGTAGGCGATGCCGCCCAGGGCGGTGGTGGCCACGACCGCGGGGGTCCAGCGGCGGTAACTCCGGGGCGCGAAACGGAGGGTGTAGTCCTCCAGCGTCTCGCTGGTGGCCCGGTTCCCGGTGGCGGTCGGTGGTGTGGACGTCGCACGTGACTCGGTCGTACTCATGGGCAGCCCTTCGGGGAGCGGTGAGCGGAGGGAAGGCCGTGCTGAGGACGGGCGGGGGCGGACGTCGTCGGCCGCCGGGGTCTCAGACGCGGTCGGCGTGCAGGGCCATCTGCGTCATGGCGCGCTGTGCCCTTTCGAGCACGACGGCCATGGAGTCGCCGACATGGGCGTGCAGAGCGCGGTGGCCGTCGGTGAGGCGGCCGTCGAGGACGGCCTCCATGATCGCGATGTGCTCGGTGATGGTGGTGCCGACCCGGTCCGGGGTGAGGAAGTCGTACATCCGGACCCAGCGGATGCGCTCGCCCACGGCCACGAGGGCGTCCGTCAGAGCCGGGTTCCCGGAGGCGCGGGAGAGCTCGGCGTGGAAGCGCTCGTCCTGGACGACGAAGCGGGGATCGGGGTCCGGGGGCCGCTCGCGCATGGCGTACCAGCGGTCCAACTCGGCCGTGAGGACGGCCGGATCATGCCGTACGGACGGGTCGTCGATCGCCCGGGCGATGCCGCGCAGTTCCAGGGTGACCCGGAGTTCGTAAAGGTCGCGCAGCTGGGCGAGGTTGGGGATCGTGACGAAGAAGCCGCCGTCCCCGCGCTCGATCAGGCCGTCCGCGAGCAGGCGCGCCAGGGCCTCGCGCACCGGGGTCCGTGAAACGCGGAAGCGTGCGGCGAGCCGGGTCTCGGCCAGTCGCTCGCGCGGCCCGAACTCGCCGTCGAGCACGGCCGCGCGCAGCTGTCCGTACACCGTCTCGCGGAGCGAGGGCGCGGGTTCCGAGTCCGTGCCCCGCGCGGTGTCCGTGGGCGTATACAGCGTCGTATCCAGCGTCGCATCCATGGGCGGAGACGCTAGGAACCGGTTGTTTCACCGGAGTCCACGGCGGAGTGAACTACTGGTTTCCGGCAGCTCACGCCGGCCCGGGGCACGGCGAAGCGCCCCGCACGCGGGCGCGGGGCGCTTCACCATGGGGGCGGGGTGGTCAGCCGGTCGCGCAGGAGACCGTGGGCCAGGTCCAGTTGCCGTTGGACTGGATGGTGACGCCGAAGTTGTTGCCGCTGCCGTTGGGCTTGGCGGTCAGCACCTGGGCGCTGGGGTAGCCGGCGCTGATGTTCCAGGTGGACAGGACCTTCTCCGGGGACGGGAGGTTCATCGTCACGGTCCAGTTGCTGGAGCCGGAGACCGCGACGTTGAGGTTGTAGCGGTCGCCCCAGCTCTGGCCCGCGGACAGGGTGGCCGTACAGCCGCCGGTGTTCCCGCCGCCTCCGCCGCTGCTGCCGTCGGGGGCGACGGCCCGCCCGGTCTGCGGCGAGATCATGCCGGAGCACAGGCCCCGGGAGGCGAGCGACTGGGCGATGCGCGGGATGGCGGCCAGGGTGTTGGCGGGCCACTCGTGCATCAGGATGACCTGGCCGTCGGTGAGGCGCGACACGGCCTGGACGATCGCGTCGGTGCTCGCCCCGTTCCAGTCCTGCGAGTCGACGTCCCAGATCACCTCCGTGAGCCCGTACTTGGCCTCGACGGCCTTGAGCGTGGCGTTGGTCTCCCCGTACGGCGGCCGGAACAGCTTCGGGGTGCCGCCGCCGGCGGCCGCGATGGCCTGCTGGGTGCGGGAGAGCTCCGAGTCGATCTGGGCCTGGCTCTGCTGGGTGAGGTGGGGGTGGGTGTAGCTGTGGTTGCCGACCCACATGCCCGCGTCGACCTGGGCCTTCACCTGCGCCGGGTACGAGGCGGCGAACTGGCCCTCGTTGAACATGGTGGCCCGCAGACCGTTCTGCTTGAGGGCGTTGAGCAGGGCGGGGGTGTGGTCGTTGGACGGGCCGTCGTCGAACGTCAGACCCACGTAGCCGTTGCAGGCGGCGGCCTGGGCCGGGGCGGCGGCCGTGGCGGTCAGACCCAGGGAACTCGCCGAGGCGAGCACGAGCCCCGACGCCAGGGCGGCCGGGCGGCGGGGGAAGCGGAGACGCATGAACTGTCCTCCAGGTGAGGGGAGTTCCGGCCGCACGGGCGGCACGGCCGGGCCTGAGCACGGAGTTTTTGGGCCTCGTGAGCGACTGTCAATGGTTTCGGCAAGAGTTTCGAAAGCGTCGGTCTCCCGCTGTGTCGGATTCGCGTGTCAACAGTGCATGTCAGCGGGCATGAGGGGTGGCTTGTCCGGATGTCGAGAGGGTGGGCGAGGCTGCGGCGGTGTCGTGGCAGGGGATCGTACGGCGAAACTTTCGGACCCTCGGAAGTCTTCGCCCGCCACCGTATTGACAGTGCGCCGTCAACTCGCTGTCATACATGGGAGCGCTCCCACAATTCCCCACGCCCCGAGGAGGCGCACATGACCATCCACCCCCGCCGCTTACCGCGCAGACCCTGGACGGCGGCCGGCTCCGTCGTCGCGCTGGCCCTGTCGCTCTTCGTCGCCATGCCCGCCGGCGGACCGGCCGCGGCGGCGGAGTCCGCGCCCGGGTGCCAGGTCGACTACACCGCCAACGAGTGGACCGGCGGCTACACCGCCGAGGTGAGCGTCACCAACGAGGGCCCCGCGCTCAGCGACTGGCGGCTGACCTGGACGTACGAGGGCGACCAGCACGTCACCTCCGGCTGGAACGCCACCGTCACGCAGACCGGCCACGCCGTCACCGCCGTCGCCACGGCCTGGAACGGGGCGGTGGCCGAAGGCGGCACCGTCTCCTTCGGCGTGCAGGGGACCTCGCAGTCGGGCGGCCCCGCGCCCACCGGCTTCACGCTCAACGGCGTCTCCTGCGGCGGCGAGGACACCACACCCCCGACCACGCCTCCCACGACACCGCCGCCCACCACACCGCCCTCCGCCGAGTGCGGTGACGCGGTCGTCTGCGACGACTTCGAGGACCAGGCCGGCCCGGCCCCCGCCGGGAACTGGCGGTTCACCGCGCCCGACTGCCAGGGCACCGGAACGGCCGCCGTGGACACGGAGACCGCGCACAGCGGCACGCGCTCGCTGCGGCTGGACGGGAAGGCCGGCTACTGCAACCACGCCTTCGTGGCCTCCACCGCCGACCTCTCGACGGTCGGTCCCCAGCTGTACGTACGCATGTGGGTGCGGCACACCACGGCGCTCCCGGCCGCGCACGTGGCCTTCGTGTCGATGCCCGACAGCTCCCAGGGCGGCAAGGCCCTGCGGATCGGCGGGCAGAACGGGGCGCTCCAGTGGAACCGGGAGAGCGACGACGCGACGCTCCCGGCGCAGAGCCCGACCGGGGTGGGGCTGAGCAGGCCCCTGCCCACGGGCAGCTGGCAGTGCCTGCGGTTCGCGGTCGACACCTCGGCCCCGGGGCTCGACACCTGGCTGGGCGACGAGCAGGTGCCCGGTCTGCACGCCGACGGCGTCCCCACGCGTGACGTGGACGACCAGTGGCTCTCGCGGACCACCCCGCCCCGGCCCACCGCCCTGCGGCTGGGCTGGGAGAGCTACGGGGTCGGCGACGACACCCTGTGGTTCGACGACGTGGCCGTGGGCTCGGCGCCGATCGGTTGCTGAGAGGCGGACGCGTACCGGCCGCCCCCGGCCGGTACGCCGTTCACCCCAGGTGGTCGCCCAGCGTGCCGATCGCGGCGGCCGCCTCCAGGACGTGCGGGACGGCCCGGTCGGCGAGGTCGGGGTCGGAGGTGACCACGTTGATCGCGGCCCGGACCGGCCAGCCCGGCAGGGGGGCCGCGATGCCGTGGGCGCCGATGTTGACCTCGCTGTGGGTGATGACGTAACCGGTCTCGCGGATCGCCGGTACGCGGGGCGGTTCGGCGGTGCGCGGGGGACCGGAGGCCAGGGCGGCGAGACCGCCGGAGCCGTGGTCCAGGGGGTCGCGGCTGCCCTTGCGGTACCAGAACAGGGGGCCGTCCGTCGGCGGTTCGGCCACCACCGTGGTGACGGCGGCGGTGCCGACCGCCTCGACCAGGCTCGCGGTGGCGTCCAGCCGGCGGGCGAGGCGGTGCAGGACGGGCTCCGCGACGGTCCGCAGACTGGGGCCGGTGCCGCCGAGGAGCCCGGTCACGGCCGGGCCCACGGTGTAGCGGCCGCTGTCGTCGCGCGCGGCGAACCCCGTGCGGTGGAGCGAGACGAGCAGGCGGTGCGCGATGGAGCGGTGGAACCCCGTCGCGGCCGACACCTGACTGGTCGTCAGCCCCGCCGGGTGGCGGCCCAGTTCGACCAGGAGGGCGAGCCCGCGCTCCAGGGTCTGCGAGCCGCCGCTCTCGGAGTCGTTCGGCGGTGTCATTCCACCTCTTCGGGGAGCGGCCGGATGGTGGGGAGGATCCTGCCACGGACCTCGCCCAGGCCGATGCGCCCCCGCGCGCCCGGCGCCGAGTAGCGCAGGACGACCTCGTCGCCGTCCTCCAGGAACGTGCGCTCCTCGCCGCCCGCCGTCCAGGTCTCCTTGCCGCCCCAGGACAGTTCGAGGAACGAGCCGCGCTGGTGCTTGTCGGGGCCCGAGATGGTGCCCGAGGCGTAGAAGTCGCCGACCCGCAGCGAGGCGCCGTTGACCGTGAGGTGGGCCAGCATCTGCGCGGGTGACCAGTACATGGAGGCGTACGGCGGGCGTGCCACCACCGTGCCGTTGACCTCGACCTCCACGTCGATGTCGTAGCCCGACGGGCCCTCCTCGCGCAGGTACGGCAGTACGGCGGGCTCCTGGCCGGGCAGCTCGGTGCGGGCGTGCTCCAGCGCGGCGAGCGGGGTGACCCAGGCGCCGATGCTGGTGGCGAAGGACTTGCCGAGGTTGGGGCCCAGCGGGACGTACTCCCAGGCCTGGATGTCGCGCGAGGACCAGTCGTTGACGCCGGTGACGCCGAACACGGTCTCGGTGAACTCGGAGGTCGCGACGCGCTGCCCGAGCGGGACGGTGCGGCCGACGATGAAGCCGAGCTCGGCCTCGATGTCCAGGCGCAGCGACGGGCCGAAGGTGGGCGCCGGGTCGGCGGGGGCCTTGCGCTGTCCGGCGGGGCGGTGCACGGGGGTGCCCGAGACGACGATGGAGCCCGCGCGGCCGTGGTACGCGACCGGCAGATGGCGCCAGTTGGGCATCAGGGCGTCCCCGTCCGGCCGGAAGATCCGCCCGACGTTGGTGGCGTGGTCCACGGAGGCGTAGTAGTCGACGTAGTCCCCGACCTCGAACGGCAGACGCAGGGTGACCTCGGCCAGCGGCACCAGTCGGACCCGGTCGCGGTACGCCGGGTCGGTGAGCAGACCGGTCGCCCAGGCCCGGACCTCCGCCCACACCGTCGCGCCCGCCGCCATCAGCGGGTTGAGTGCGGGCGCGTCGAGCAGCGGCGCCCAGTCGGGGCGAAGACCGGTGGCGGCGGCGCCCAGGTCCAGGACGTGGTCGCCGATGCGGACGCCGACGCGCGGGGCGGTGTCCTCGGTGGAGAACGCGGCGTACGGGAGGTTGTCGACGTCGTACGCGCTGCCGGCCGCGGCCTCGACCCAGGTGGCGGGGTGGGTGGTGGACATACGTGGGCCCTTCGGTGACGGGTGGTCAGGTGGGGTCAGGCGGCCGGGCCGAGCAGGCCCAGGGCGGTCAGGTCCTCCAGCGGTTCGAGCACGCTGCACGACCCGTACGAGACGAAGGCCTCCCGCGCGGCGGCGGCCTCGGCGGCCGGGAGCGTGGTCACGGCGCGGGCCAGCTCCTCCGGGTCGCGCTCGGCGAGGGCCGCGCGGACATCGGACAGGGGTGCGCCGGCGCGGGCCCGGGCCGCCGCCAGGAGCACGTTGAGGTAGCCGTGGTGCTCGAAACCGGTGGTGGCGGCGGTGTGCCGGACCGCGTGGTGCAGCCCGGCCGTGCACTTGAAGGGGGTCCCGGCGGCGACCGCCCCGTGGATCCACGCCGCCACCTCGTCCTCGGACGGGAACGCCGCCGCCTCGGTCCCGCCGGTGCGGAACTTCAGCCGGAAGCCGTGGCGTACCGCCGGTGCGAGCGCCTGCTCCCACTCCGGCGTACCGGGGCGCGGCACCTCCACGTACACCGTGCCGGGGAAGCCCAGTGCGGCCAGTTCCCCGATCTGGGGGCCGGGCGGCCTGGCGGGGTCCGGCTTGAACTCCAGGGCCGCCGGCACGAGCCGGTCGGTCCCCGCGAGGGCGGTCAGGACCGCCGGGAGCGCGGCCGGTCCGGCCACCACGCTCACCCGCAGCCCGCCGGGGAACAGCCCGGGTTCGGCCAGTCCGGCCAGTTCGGCGAGCCGGTCGGCGCCGACCACGAAGGGGCCGACGAGCTCGGCGTGGCCGGACGCGAGATGCCCGGCGTGCTCGGTCACCGCACGCGGCAGCGGGGCCAGGCCGGGCGGGAAGACCGCTGCGTCGTCCACGAGATGACGGAAGGCGAGAGGGAAGGACACGCGCGACACCCTAGCCGAGGCCCTCGTAATACGGACAGAGCGTGTTCTGATATCGGTCACGCGGCTCAGGCGGGCGCGGGTGGGATCTTCAAGAATGCGCAATGGTCTAGGCCAACTCATTGACGTGAATGCGTCATCCTTCGATTCTGGCGGCACCTTCTCCCGACAGGAGCCTCCATGAGACGTCTTCGCGCTCTGCTCTCCGGCGTGGCCACCGCCGCCCTGGCCACCGCAGGACTCGCGGCCTTCGCTGCACAGCAGGCATCGGGTGCGTCCGCCGACGCCACTGCGCTCTCCAACCGGTGGTACGCCGCCGCGCCCTATCTGATGCCGCACGACAACAATCCGCCGGACGCGGGCGCCATCATGGACGCCACCGGCCTCAAGGCGTTCCAGCTCGCCTTCATCCTGGCGCCCAACGGCGGCGGTTGCAGCCCCACCTGGGACGGTACGTCGCCGGTCTCCTCGGACACCGCGGTCGCCTCCGTCATCAGCGCGATCCGCGCCAAGGGCGGCGACGTGTCGGTGTCCATCGGCGGCTACGGGGGGACGAAGCTCGGCCAGACCTGTTCCGACGCGGCCGCCACCGCCGCCGCGTACCAGCAGGTCATCACCAAGTACCAGCTGAAGGCCATCGACTTCGACCTGGAGGAGCCGGAGTACGAGAACACGGCGGCCATCGCCCGCGAGATCGGCGCCGCCAAGATCCTCCAGCAGAACAATCCGGGCCTCTACGTCTCCGTCACCACGGCGGCGACCGCCGACGGCACCGGCTGGTTCGGCAAGCAGATGCTCAACGAGGCCAAGGCGCAGGGCTTCACGCCCAACAACTTCTCCATCATGCCGTTCGACGGCGGCTTCAACGGGGCCGCCGCCCAGACGAGCGCCCTGACCAACTTCAACGCGATCCTGCGCACCACCTTCGGCTGGGACGAGGCCACCGCGTACGCCCACGAGGGCTTCTCCGGGATGAACGGCCGCAGCGACACCGGCGAGTACTTCAGCCAGGCCGACTTCCAGACCGTCCTGGACTTCGCCACCGGCCACCACATGGACCGCTTCACCTTCTGGTCCCTCAACCGCGACCGCCAGTGCACCCCGCCCGACAACAACGGCAAGACCTCCGGGACGTGCAGCAGCGTGGCCCAGGCGGACTGGGACTTCGCGAAGTACTCGGTGAAGTTCGCGGGCGTCACCCCGCCCACCACCACCCCGCCGACCACGCCGCCCCCGACCGGCAGCTGCGCCGCCGCCGCGTGGAGCGCGGGCGCCGTCTACAACGGCGGCAACACCGTCTCGTACGGGGGCCACACCTGGAAGGCCAAGTGGTGGACCCAGAACGAGACGCCCGGCTCCACCGGTGAATGGGGCGTCTGGCAGGACCTCGGCCCCTGCTGACCCGGCGGGCCGCCCCGGTCCCGGCCGGGGCGGCCCGTACCACGTGCATGCCTGCACGTGTCACCCGCTTTGCTCTGCCCCACCACTCTGCGACTAGTTTGTGTCCAGCACAGACGGGCGGTCCGTGACGGCAGAGGTGCACGGGGACGAGAGGTCGGGAAGAGTGTCGCTGCGCGCAGGCGATCCAGCCGAGATCGGCGGTTATCCGCTGGAGGCGCGGCTCGGTTCAGGTGGCATGGGCACGGTCTTCCTGGCCCGTACGAGCTCCGGCCGGCCCGTCGCGATCAAGCTGATCCACCAGCAGTTCGCCGGCGACAGCGAATTCCGCATCCGCTTCCGCCAGGAGGTCGCGGCGGCGCGCCGGGTCAGCGGCGCCTTCACCGCCGCCGTGGTGGACGCCGCGCCGGAGGCCGAACAGCCCTGGATGGCGACCACCTACATCGAGGGCCCCACCCTCGCCGAGCGCATCGCCGCCGAGGGCCCGCTGAACGGCGCCGGACTGCGCAGCCTGGCCATCGGGCTCGCCGAGGCGCTCCGCGACATCCACCGCGTCGGGGTCGTCCACCGCGACCTGAAGCCGTCGAACGTCGTGCTGTCGCCCGAGGGGCCGCGCGTCATCGACTTCGGCATCTCGCGCGCCGCCGACCAGCAGACCCTGACGATGACCGGACGCGTCATCGGCACCCCGCCCTTCATGTCACCGGAACAGCTCCAGGCACCGCGCGGCGTCGGACCGCGCTCCGACGTCTTCTCGCTGGCGACCCTCCTGGTGTACGCGGCCACGGGCCACGGCCCCTTCGACGCGGACAGCCCCTATCTCACCGCCTACCAGGTGGTGCACGAGGAACCCTCGCTGGACGCCGTACCGGCATCGCTGCGCACGGTCGTCGAACCGTGCCTGGTCAAGGAGCCCGAGGGCCGGCCCTCCGCCGACGAGCTCCTGGAGCTGCTACGGGACCTGCCCGTCGACCTCGGCGGCGCGGCGGCGGCTGGACGCGCCCCCGGCCGCACCCGGGACGTGACCACCCAGCACCACCTGGCCACGCGCGACACCCAGGCGCCCGGCGCCCCCGCCCCGGAGGAGACCGGCTCCCCCGGGGGACGCGGGCTGCGCGGCCGCTGGCGGCCCGTGCTCGCGGCGGCGGTCGCCGTGGCCGCGATCGGCGGGGGAGTGGCCGCCCTCCAGACGGGCGGCTTCGGCGAGGAGCCGGACGACGGCAAGGGCCGCACGGTCGCCGCGCCCGCCGGCACCCTCCCCGACGGCTTCACGCCCTGGCGCGTGACCGTGCCCGGCGGGCAGGAGGACATCCCCGACGAGCTGCGGTGCGTCGCCCGCGGCGATGCGGCGTTCTGCGGGGGCGGCGGCGTCGTCGCCACCCGGATCGACGTGCGGGACGGCTCACGCGCCTGGACGGTGAAGAGCCCGGGCGTCCCCGTCCAGGGCATGCACCTGGCGGGCGCCACCGACGACACCGTGATCGGTTACCGGTTCGCCGCCCAGGACGACCCCGAGGCGCGCGGCGACGAGGTGGTGGCCGTCGACGCCGACAGCGGCGAGGAGCTGTGGTCCACGGTCTCCGGCGCCCAGTCGACGGCCGTCACGGGCCGGACGCAGGACGCCGTGGTCTTCGGCACCGACGTGATCACGGTCGACGCCTCCGATACCGCCTTCGAGGTCCGGGACGCGCACAGCGGGGAGCTCGCCCGGACGGCGCCGTTCCCCGCCGGCTCCCGCTGCGCACCCGTCCCGGTCGGCACCCGGCTGCTCGCCATGTGCGCGACCGACGCCGAGCTCGACGCCTCGGAGGTGCGCCACCCGGCCCTGTACCCCCTCGACCCGGCCTCCGGCACCTGGGGCGAGGCCATCCCCGTCGACGGCCCCGCCGTCCCCGTGGGCGTCGCCGACGGACGGCTCGTCCTGTTCCGGGAACACCGGGACGGACCGGCGCTCGCCGGCTACGACGCGGTGGTCCGGGTCGACCCCGCTTCCGGGAAGGCCACGAAGGCCCCGCTGCCCGCCCCGTACGAGGGCACGCCCGGAATGGCGGGCGGCACCGTGTACATGAGCGGGCAGACCGGCCGCGTCACCGCGTTCGACCCCGCCACCGGCCGGAGGAAGTGGTCCCGGCAGACCAGCGTGGAGGGTGCGTCGGGCCCGGTGGCCGGGGAAGGTGCCCTGCTCTTCAGCTCCGCCACCGGCCGCGTGGTCGCCCTCTCCCCGTCCGACGGCACGGTGCTGTGGGCGACGGACCCCAGGGCCGACGGCCTGACCGGCGAGGTGGGCGCGAGCCCCCGCGTGACCGTCGCCGGACGCGCGGTGATCGTGACGGCCGCCCGGAACACCGTCTTCGCCTTCGACGCCCACCATCCGCCGAAGCCGGGCTGACCCGGGCCCCGTCTACAGTGGCCCGCATGAACCGCTGGACCGAACTCACCGGAGACACCTCGGGCGAGGACTACGCCGCCCGTTTCGCGGCCCTGGCCCGCAGCGGCAAGGACATGCACGGCGAGGCACGGTTCTGCGCCGCCCTGGTCCCGGCCGGGGCCCGGGTCCTGGACGCCGGCTGCGGCACCGGCCGGGTCGCGATCCGGCTCGCGGAGCTCGGGTACGACTGCACCGGGGTGGACGTCGACGCCTCGATGCTGGCCGTCGCGCGCGAGCAGGCGCCCGGGCTGCCCTGGCGCCGCGCCGACCTGGCCGCGCTCTCCGTCGAACCGGAGTTCGACCTCGTCGTCGCCGCGGGCAACGTGATGGCGCTGGTCGCCCCCGGCACCGAGGCCACCGTCGTCGCCCGCCTCGCCGGAGCGCTGCGCCCGGGCGGTCTGCTGGTCGCCGGGTTCGGCCTGGACGCGGCCCACCTCCCCGTGCCGCCCGGCCTCACGCTCGCGGAGTACGACGCCCACTGTGCCGCCGCCGGCCTCGCCCCGGTCGACCGCTTCGCCACCTGGGACGCGGCGCCGTACGACGGCGGCGGCTACGCGGTGAGCGTGCACCGGCGGGACGGCGTCTAGGTCCTGTCCGGCGTCGCGCACAGGGGTCTGAGGCCCCCTGGTTCGAACCTTTGTCCGCCGGGGGCAATATGCGGCGGCCGTTGATCCATTCCATCGCGTGTTCGTATTGACTTGGACTAGGTCCATCGTAGGATCGGTTCCGGCCGAGGCCAGGGCAGGACGTCCTCCGGGCGAGACCGGTCAGGCCGGCCCCCACATTCTCAGAGCGCCGAGATCCGCCCCGTCCGGAAGGAATTCCATGACTGAGAACCACGAAGCGATCGTCACCGACCCCAAGTCGGAGGAGGCCGGCGGCTGCCCCGTCGCGCACGGTCGCGCGCCGCACCCCACCCAGGGCGGCGGCAACCGCCAGTGGTGGCCGGAGCGGCTCAACGTGCGGATTCTCGCCAAGAACCCCGCCGTGGCCAACCCGCTCGGTGAGGGCTTCGACTACGCCGCGGCGTTCAACGCGCTGGACCTGGCCGCCGTCAAGCGGGACATCGCCGAGGTGCTGACGACCTCGCAGGACTGGTGGCCCGCCGACTTCGGCAACTACGGCCCCCTCATGATCCGGATGGCCTGGCACAGCGCGGGCACGTACCGCATCAGTGACGGCCGCGGCGGCGCGGGCTCAGGTCAGCAGCGCTTCGCCCCGCTCAACAGCTGGCCGGACAACGTGAGCCTCGACAAGGCGCGGCGCCTGCTGTGGCCGGTCAAGAAGAAGTACGGCCAGAACATCTCCTGGGCCGACCTCCTCGTCCTCACCGGGAACGTCGCCCTGGAGACCATGGGCTTCGAGACCTTCGGCTTCGGCGGCGGCCGCGCGGACGTCTGGGAGCCCGACGAGGACGTGTACTGGGGCCCGGAGACCGACTGGCTCGGCGACGCGCGCTACACCGGCGACCGTGAGCTGGAGGAACCGCTCGGCGCCGTGCAGATGGGCCTCATCTACGTCAACCCCGAGGGCCCCAACGGCAACCCGGACCCGATCGCCGCGGCCCGCGACATCCGCGAGACGTTCCGCCGGATGGCGATGAACGACGAGGAGACCGTCGCCCTGATCGCCGGCGGCCACACCTTCGGCAAGACGCACGGCGCCGGCCCCTCCGAGAGCGTCGGCCCGGACACCGAGGCCGCCCCGATGGAGCGCCAGGGCTTCGGCTGGGAGAGCTCGTACGGCACCGGCAAGGGCGGCGACGCCATCACCAGCGGCCTCGAAGGCATCTGGACGGACACCCCCACCACCTGGGACAACAGCTTCTTCAACATCCTCTTCGGCTACGAGTGGGAGCTCTTCAAGAGCCCCGCGGGCGCCCACCAGTGGCGGCCGAAGGACGGCGCGGGCGCGGGCACCGTGCCCGACGCGCACGACCCGTCGAAGAGCCACGCCCCGACCATGCTCACCACCGACCTCTCGCTGCGCTTCGACCCGGCGTACGAGCAGATCTCGCGGCGCTTCCACGAGAACCCGCAGGAGTTCGCCGACGCGTTCGCCCGCGCCTGGTACAAGCTGACCCACCGCGACATGGGTCCCGTCGTCCGCTACCTCGGCCCCGAGGTCCCGCAGGAGACGCTGATCTGGCAGGACCCGCTGCCCGAGCGCACCCACGAGCTGATCGGCGCCGCCGACATCGCGGCGCTCAAGGAGAAGGTCCTCGCCTCCGGCCTGTCCGTCTCCGAGCTGGTCTCCACCGCCTGGGCCTCCGCCTCCTCCTTCCGGGGCAGCGACAAGCGCGGCGGCGCCAACGGCGCGCGCATCCGCCTCGAACCGCAGAACGGCTGGGAGGTCAACGACCCGGACCGCCTCGCGGGCGTCCTGCGCACCCTCCAGTCCGTCCAGGAGTCCTTCAACGCCGGGCAGCAGGGCGGCAAGCAGGTCTCGCTGGCCGACCTGATCGTCCTCGCGGGCGCCGCCGGGGTCGAGAAGGCGGCCAAGGACGCCGGTACGGACATCGAGGTGCCGTTCACCCCGGGCCGGGTGGACGCCTCGCAGGACCAGACCGACGTCGAGTCCTTCGTGGAGCTGGAGCCCGTCGCCGACGGCTTCCGCAACTACCTGGGCAAGGGCAACCGGCTCCCCGCCGAGTACCTGCTGCTCGACCGGGCGAACCTGCTCAACCTGAGCGCGCCCGAGATGACGGTCCTCGTCGGCGGTCTGCGCGTCCTGGGCGCCAACCACCAGCAGACCTCGCACGGTGTGCTCACCGACGCGCCGGAGACCCTCACCAACGACTTCTTCGTCAACCTGCTCGACATGGGCACGACGTGGAAGTCCACGGCCGACGACCAGAGCGCCTTCGAGGGCCGCGACGCCGTCACCGGTGAGGTCCGCTGGACCGGCACCCGCGCCGACCTGGTCTTCGGCTCGAACTCCGAACTGCGCGCCGTCGCCGAGGTCTACGCGAGCGACGACGCCAAGGAGAAGTTCGTGCGCGACTTCGTCGCCGCCTGGGACAAGGTCATGAACCTGGACCGGTTCGACCTCGTCTGATGATGCTGTAAGGGCCGGCCCCCCAACTGGGAGGTCGGCCCTTGCTGTTGTGCGCGTCCGATCAGGCGGTGGCCACCGCGAAGACGTGGATGATCCCGCCGTCCGTGGTGCTCGGCAGCGTCACGGACGCCAGCTGCTTCCCGGCCTGGAGCGCGATCGGCGCGGTCGTGAAGATCTCGGTGCCCACCGGGTCCTTTCCGCCGCCCTGCACATCGCGGTACTCGGTGTGCACCGCCACCGTGTTCCCGTACGACGGCTGCTGCGAGCCGCCGCCCAGCGTCCAGTCGCTGAAGCCGATCTCGGCCTGCTGCGTGGTGCCGTCGGTGTACGTGAGCGTCACCGTGCCCGATGCCTTGCCCTCGGCGGCGCTCCCGAGGAACGCCAGCTTCGTGTCGCCCTCGGCGGAGGAAACGTTCAGCACCTGGGGGCCCGCACCGACCACCTCGATGTTGTCCGGGTCACCGGCGTCCACCTTCGGCCAGGTGAAGTCGAAGCCGCCCGAGGAGACCGTGCCGCCGGCCTTCGCACCGGCCGCCGCGAGCGCCTGGGCCGAGTAACTCCAGCCCTCACCGTCGAAGTTGGCCTGCGGGTTCTCGTCGTCCGCCGAGATCCCGGTGCTGTTGCGGTTCCACAGCAGCCCGTTCTTCTCGGCGACCGTCACCGCCGCCGACGTCTTCGGCAGCTCCGTGCCCGCCGACGAGGTCAGCGTCACCGGGACCGTGTAGTAGCCCTCGGCGGTGTCCTCACCCGCCGACACGGTGAGCTTCGCCTGCGCCGCGCCGCTCGCCGGAACCGTGAAGTCGCCCTCCGCCGGGGTGACGGTGACCCCGTCCGGCGCCTGGGCCTTCCAGTGCACCGTGGTGGCCTTCGTCTCCAGGCTCTGCACCTTGACCACGGTCTGCGCACCCTCGGCGCCCGGCTCGACCTTCAGCTGGTCGGGCGAGGCGCCCGTGAAGTACTTCAGCCCGCCGCCGGGGAAGGACGGCGGCGCGTCGGCCGGTGCGCCGCCCCAGGAGGTGTCGGGCGTCGTGCCGAGCGTGAAGTCCAGCCGCCCGCCGTGCTCCACGAGCGAGTCACCCACCCACGGCTTCGTGGACGTACGGCCGTTGACCTTCAGCCCGTGGATGTACGTGTGGTCCGCCGAGGCGGCCGGTGCCTCGATGGTGATCTTTTTCCCGTGCCCGGTGCGTACCACCGCGTGCGGGAACAGTGGGGCCGTGAGCGTCAGATCGGCGCGGCTCGGGTTCTGCGGGTACATGCCGAGCGCCGAGAAGACGTACCAGGACGACATGGTCCCGGCGTCGTCGTTGCCCGGAATCCCGCCGGGACCGTCGGTCCACAGCTGGTCCAGCTCCGCGCGCACCGTCTCCTGCGTCTTGTACGGGGCGCCGAAGTAGTTGTACAGGTAGGGCGCGTTGATGTCGGGCTCGTTCGTCGGGTCGTACCGCGTGTCGTCCTTCGCCGAGAAGTCGAACTTCCCGTCCGGCGTACGGAAGAACGCGTCGAGCCGCTCCGTGGCGCGCTCGTTGCCGCCCATCGCACCGGCGAGACCGGCCACGTCGGAGTAGACCATCCAGGTGTACCGGGCGCTGGTGCCCTCCACGAACCCGGCGCCGGTGCCCGGCGTGAAGGTGCCCGCCCAGCTGCCGTCGGACTTCCGGTCGCGTATGTACCCGCCCTGCTCGGTGGCGTTGGCGTCGAAGACGTTCGTCCAGTTGCCCGACCGGTCCAGGAACTTCTTGGCGTCGCCCTTGTTGCCCAGCCGCCGGGACAGCTCCGACAGACCGTAGTCGGCCGCCGCGTCCTCCAGCGTCTCGGCCGCCCCGCCCCAGCAGTGGCAGTTGTCCGCCGGTACGTAACCGAGCTCCAGGTACTTGTCGAGGGCGGGGCGCTGGCCCACGCACTCGACGTTGCAGCCGGAGCTGTCGGAGTCGTTGGCGGTCGGCACGGTCGCCGCCGTGACCAGCGACTTCAGCGCGCCCTTGACGTCGAAGTCACGGCCGCCGAAGGCGTAGATGCCGGCGAGCGCCGCGTCGGACGGGTCGCCCGACATCACGCTCGTCTTGCCGTTCTCCAGCAGCCAGCGGTCCCACTCGCCGTCGCGCTGGTCGGCGTAGTTGAAGAGGGACTGCGCGTAGTCGCTGCCCGCCCTCGGGTTGAGCAGGGCCATCAGCTGCACCTGCGCCCGGTACTGGTCCCAGCCGGAGAAGGTGCCGTACTGCGCCTTCTGGCTCTTGGACAGCCGGTGCGGCTTGCGGTCGGCGCCGAGGTAGCGGCCGTCCACGTCGCTGGTGAGGGTCGGCTCCAGCATGGAGTGGTAGAGCGCGGTGTAGAACGCGGTGCGCTGGGTGTCGGTGCCGCCGCCGATCTCCACGGCCTTCAGTGCCTTGTCCCAGTTCGCGGCGGCCTGCCGCTTCACCGCGTCGAAGCTCCTGCCTGGCCCGTTCTCCTTACGGAGGTTGGCCTCGGCGTTCGCGGCGCTGACGTACGAGACCGCCACCTTGGCGCGCGCCTCGGTGGTGCCGTCCGCGAAGGTGACGTACCCGCCGGAGCCCTTGCCCTCCACGGCGTTGCCGGACGAGCTGTAGCCCGTACCGCCGGAGGCGGAGGTGGAGCCTGGGGTGAGCGTTGCGTCCTTCCAGGTGCCGGTCTTCGCGAAGGGCTTGTCGAAGTGGGCGGTGAAGTACAGCGTGTAGAGGTCCTTGCGGTTGTTCGCGCTCTGCGGCCCGCAGAAGTTGCCCGCCGTGACCGAACCCGTCACCGTCCGCGCGGCCTTGTCGATCCGCACGGTGGCGTCGGTGCTGCCGGTCTCCGAGTTGGAGGTGCGGAAGAGCAGGCTGGCGGGCTTGTCCGCCGGGAAGCCGAACTCCCCGGACCCCGTCCTGGCGGTCGTGGTCAGCGCCGCCGAAGCACCGCTGGCCAGGCCCACCTTGTAGTAGCCGGGGGTGGCCGTCTCGTCGTCGTGCGAGAAGTCGCTGGCGTACTTCGCGTCGGTGGTGTCCGAGGTGGGGGAGGAGTCCACGTCACCCACGTACGGCATGATCGGGATGTCGCCGTTCGCGCCCGAGCAGCCCACGCCGTTGAGGTGGGTGAGGCTGAAGCCGCGGATCTTCTTCGCGTCGTACTGGTAGCCGCCGGGAGCGGGCGTCGAGACCTGCTTGCCCCGCGAGTTCTGCGGGCTCCACGCCAGCATGCCGAACGGCTGCACGGCGCCCGGGTAGGTGTTGCCCGCGTTGGACGTGCCGATCAGGGGATCGACGTACGACACCGGGTTCTTCACGATGTCCCTGCCCGGCGCGGCCGAGGCCGGGGCGGCGGCGACCGCGAGCCCCGCGACGGCCATGGCGGCGGCCGTGACGGAGCCCACGGCCCGGATCGCGGTGTGCGTACGACGTTTGTGCGTCTGTGGCACCGTTCCTGCCCTTCTGATGTGACGGACGGTCAACGCGGCGGGAGCCGGCCGCCGTGACCGGAGGAACGGCGTCGCCCCGACAACGTTGTCAACGACGTGGAGGATGCTCCTCCTGCCGGTCCGGGGTGTCAAGGCTCCCCGGAATCCGCCCGTCCGGCCGGGCTGCCCTCGCACAACAGCCCGGCCCGCGCCCTCGGTTGCCCCGGGCCCGTCAGCGCAGGGACGCCGGAAGCGCCTCCCGGTGCAGGATGCCCAGGCGCTGCGTCGCCCGGGTCAGTGCCACGTACAGGTCACTCGTGCCGAACCGGCCGGGCTCCACCACCAGGACGTGGTCGAATTCGAGGCCCTTGGCCTGCCGGGGCCCCAGCAGCACCACCGTGCGGGTCAGATCCGGCTCGGCGCCGGGCACCACCCCGTCCAGCGGCGCCGCGATCTCCTCGTGCAGCTCGTGCGGCGCGATCACCGCGAGGCGTCCCTCGGCGGGCGTCAGCTCCTCGACCGCCCGCGCCACCGCGCCCGCCAGGTCCGCCCCGGAGTCCCGGACCCACGGCACCTCGCCCGTGGAGCGCACCGAGCCCGGCGGCTCGAACGACGGGTCCTCGGCCCGCAGCACCTTCGCCGCGACCTCCATCACCTCTGCCGGCGTACGGTAGTTGACCGCGAGCCGCACATGCTCGTACCGGTCGCCCACATACGGCTCCAGGATGTCCTGCCACGAGCCGACCCCGGCCTCCTCCGAGGTCTGCGCCGGGTCGCCCACCAGCGTCATCGACCGGGTCGGCGACCGCCGCATCAGCAGCCGCCACGCCATCGGCGACAGCTCCTGCGCCTCGTCCACGATGATGTGCCCGAACGCCCACGTCCGGTCGGCGGCTGCCCGCTCGGCCGCGCTGCGGTGGTCGGCCTCCTCCTGGCGCTCGGCCATCCGCTCCGCGTCGATGATGTCGTGGGCGGCCAGCAGCTCCGACTCCTCGTCCTCGAACTCGAAGGACTCCGAGCCCCGGGACAGCTCCAGGACGCCCTGGGCGTACGCGATCCGCTCCTGGCGCTCCGCCTCGGCGGCGGCCCGCTCGGCGCTGTCGTCGGTCCCGAGCAGTTCGGCGGCCTCGTCCAGCAGCGGCACGTCCGCCGGTGTCCAGGTGCCCTCGCCGTGCGTCCGCCGGATCGCTTCGGCGTCCGCCTCCGGCAGGTGGACCGGCTCGGCCAGGTAGTCGGCGAGGAAGCCCTCGGGGGTGAGGGCCGGCCACAGCTCCTCGATCGCGGCGTGCACCTCCTGGCTGACCGCGACCGCCTTGCCGAGCTGGGCGATGTCGTCCGGGCCCAGGAAGTTCGGCCCGCCGTACGGGTCGGCGCCGATGCGCTCGGTGAGCTGGGCGGTCAGCGCGTCGATGATCCGGAACGCGAAGTGCGGCCGGGCGAGGTTGTGCGGCAGCCGGGTGTCACGGGCCGCCTGCCGGGCCTCGTAGGCGATCTCCCAGTCCAGGATCAGGTCGCCGTCGTCGTGCGGGACGATCAGCGGGGCGCCCGGCTCGGGCAGCAGCTGCCGGTCCCGCACCGCGATCTCCAGCGCCTCGGCCATGGCCACGCCGCCCTTCACGGCCGCCGCCCGGGGCGTGTCCGTACCCCGGGCGTGGACGCCGGGGAACAGTTCGGCCTGGGTGGCGAGGAGGACGCCGGTCTCACCGAGCGAGGGGAGCACTTCGCCGATGTAGCCGAGGAAGGCCGGGTTCGGGCCCACGATGAGGACCGCCCGCTTGGCCAGCAGCTCGCGCTGCTCGTACAGCAGGAAGGCCGCCCGGTGGAGGGCGACGGCCGTCTTGCCGGTGCCGGGCCCGCCCTCGACCACCAGGACGCCCCGGTGCGGCGCCCGGATGATGCGGTCCTGCTCGGCCTGGATGGTCCGCACGATGTCCGCCATGCGTCCGGTCCGCGCCGAGTTCACGGCGGCGAGCAGGACGGTGTCGCCGCTCGGGTCCTCGAAACCGGTGCGCTCCCGGTCCCCGACGTCCAGGATCTCGTCGTGCAGTTCGGTGACCGTGCGGCCCTCGGTCGTGAGGTGGCGGCGCCTGCGCAGACCCATCGGGGTGTGATTGGTCGCGAGATAGAAGGGGCGGGCGACCGGGGCGCGCCAGTCGATCAGCAAAGGCGTGTGTTCGGTGTCGTCCTCGCGGATTCCGATACGGCCGATATGGTGCGCGACGCCGTCCGTGAGATCGATACGGCCGAAACAGAGTGAGCCGTCCACCGCGTTCAGAGCGGCGAGCAGACCGGAGCGCTCGGCGACCAGGACATCGCGTTCGAGCCGGGCCTGCTGGCCGGTGCCGACCGGCGTCAGGGCGTCCTGGACCTGCTCGGCGGCGTCACCGCGCAGTACGTCGACACGGTGGTGGAGCCGGTCGATGTATTCCTGCTCCTTCTGCAATTCGGCGCTTTCCCGAGTTGACAAAACAGCTCCCTGACGGATATGGTGATTCTTGTTGGCCCCCAGTGAGGGGCCTTTTTCTGTGGGCGCACAGAACCACTCAATATACGTGAGAAAATCCCCGGTCCGCAATTGCGGACCGGGGATTTCACTTTGCCCCGGGAGTCCCCGGGAGCCCGGGGGCCGCATCTACGCCAAGACCTCGCGCAGCCGCGCGGCGTACGCGCGGGGGTGGGTGGTGTTGCCGTTGTGCCCGCCGGGAAAGGCGACGACCTCCCGCCCGACCAGCCCGGCCAGCCGGTGCGCGCACTGTCCGACGAAGACGTCCGGTGCGGTGGTGGCGCCGCCGGCGGGCACGATGCGCACCGGAGACGTCCGCAGCGCCGCCCGGTCGAGTTCGGCCTCGATGACGGCCGTGAAGTCGCGCGCGATGAAGAAGCCGAAGTTGGCGGCCCGCTCCGGGGTGAACGGCATGGGCGTCAGGTCCGGCTCGGTCTCCTGGCGGACCGGGTCGATGCCGAGGACCCGGGCGATCTCCGGCAGGGCGGCCCGCAACCCGCCCTGCCGGTACACCTGCTGGAGGTGGGCGAGTTCCGCCGCGTGCCCGGCGCGCGGGCCTGCGGGCAGCAGGGAGGGGGTGACCGGGTCGTGCGCCACCAGGGTGCGCAGCCGGCCCGGGTGGGCCACCGCGAGGTGGAGCCCGATCGCGGCGCCCATGCTGCACCCGAGTATCAGGGCGGGTTCGTCGGTGAGTTCGGCCAGCAGCCGGTGCGCGTCGTCGGCGTGCTGCTCCATGGTGACGCCCCGCCCGGATGCGGCGCAGGTGCTGCGGGACAGGCCCCGGCGGTCGTACGTGACCACGGTGTACCGGTCGGTGAGGCGGCCGACCAGGTCGGTGCTCCGGCCGGCATCGCCCTCACCGCTCTGCGACAGGAGCAGCAGCGGGCCGGTGCCACGGACCTCGTAGTACAGGGTGGCGCCATCGGTGTCGAGGAACATCGGAGTCTTCCGGTCGGTGCGGTTACCGGCGGGGAGGGCCGCCGACGGTAACCGCACCATACTGCATCTTTTTAGATGTATCGGTAATGATGGAGAGGTGCGCGGGCTCAGATCTCCTTCAGCAGCGCGTCCGTCGTCGTCACGACCGCGCAGCGGCCTGCCGCCCAGCGCAGCGCCATGTCGTGCTCCTCGCGCGAGAAGTCCGCGACCGCGTCGGCCACCACGAAGGCCTGGATGTCGCGCATCCACGCGTCGGCGGCGCTCATCAGCACCCCGATGTGCGCGTACACCCCGGTGATCACGAGCTGGTCGCGGCCGTCGTCGCGGATGAGGGATTCCAGCTCGGTGCGGACGAACGCGCTGTACTTCCATTTGGTGAGCACCGTGTCGCCCGGCGCGGGCGCCACCTCGTCCGGTGAGGCCAGCGCCTCCGGGTCGTCCGCCATCCCCGGCCCCCAGAAGTCCAGTTGGAGACCGCGCTCCTCGGGGGTCTGGCCGCCGCGCTGCGCCGAGTGCACCACCGGGATTCCGGCGCGGCGGGCGGCCTCGATCACGCGGGCGGTGTTCGCGAGCATGCCGGTCAGCGGCTCCTCGCCGGGGCGGTACGCGCGCAGGAAGTGGTTCTGGAGGTCGTGGACGAGCAGCACGGCGCGCGCCGGGTCGACGGTCCAGCCGACCCGGTTCGCCGGGAGCTCGTCGGCGCCGGGCAGGGGGTAGGGGGCGATGGCGGGAAGTGCCATGAGTGAAGCCTTTCGGTGCCGCGCGGGGGCGGACTCAGTTCTGTGCGGGGGGAGTTGACGTGGAGGCGGGGGCGGAATCGGTGCGCAGGCCCTTCTTGCTGACCTTGCCGATCCCCGTCTGCGGGAACACATCCACGAATTCGACGAGGTCGGGCACCTTGTACGCGGCGATACCGCGTTCGCGCACATGCCGCTTCACGGCGAGCGCCCCGGGCGGTTCGGCGCCCTCGCGCAGGATCACGTACGCCAGGGTGCGTTCACCGAGATACGGGTCGGCCACCCCGACCACCGAGACGTCGTGCACCGACGGGTGGGCCAGGATGATGTTCTCGATCTCCTCCGGCGCGACCTTCTCGCCGCCCCGGTTGATCTGGTCCTTCGCCCGCCCCTCCACGACGAGATGGCCGGACGGGGTGCGGCGCACGATGTCGCCCGTGCGGTAGAACCCGTCCTCGGTGAACGCGGTCCTGTTGTGCTCGGGGGCGCGCCAGTAGCCCCGGATCGTGTACGGGCCCCGGGTCAGCAGATGGCCGAACCGCCCGTCCGGGACGTCCTGTCCGGCGTCGTCCACGATGCGGATCTCGTCGTCCTCGGAGATCGGCCGGCCCTGGGTGGAGACGACGGTCTCGTAGTCGTCGTCCAGGCGCGTGTAGTTGACGAGGCCCTCGGCCATGCCGAAGACCTGCATCAGCCGGCAGCCGAGCGCCGGTTCGAGGCGCCGGGCGGCCGTCTCACTGTATTTGGCGCCGCCGACCAGGATCAGCTCCAGGCTCGACAGGTCCTGCTCCGCCGCAGCGGCCGCGTCCGTCCACACCAGGGCGAGCGGTGGCACCATGCCCGTCATGGTGACGCGCTCCCGCTCGATCACCGGGAACGCCGTGGCCGGGTCGGGGCGCGGGCAGAGGACCACGGTGCCGCCCGCGTACAGCGTGCCGAGCCAACCGGGTGAGCTCATCGGGAAGTTGTGCGCGGCGGGCAGGATCACGAGGAAGCGGGTGTCCGCGTCGACGCCGCAGATCTCGTTGGAGCCGCGCAGCGAGTAGATGTAGTCGTCGTGCGTACGGGGGATGAGCTTCGGCACCCCCGTGGTGCCGCCGGACAGCTGGAGGAAGGCCAGGTCGTGCGGTTCGGGCCCGTCCTCGGGCTCCCCGGCCGCGTCGCACGGCACATCGGACAGGGCGGTGTGCTCGCCCGGGTCGCCGACGACGAACACATGCTTCAGGCCGGGCGCCCGGTCCCGTACGGCGGTGGCGAGCGCGCGGTAGTCGAATCCGGCGTGCTGGTCCGGGATGACGTAGGCGACGGCCTCGGCGAAGGAGCAGAAGTAGCCGATCTCCGTCTCGCGGTGGGCGGGCAGCGCGTATACGGGGAGTGCGCCGATCCGGAAGAGGGCGAAGACGACCTCGGCGAACTCGGCGATGTTGGGCAGCTGGACGACTACCCGGTCGCCCTTGGCTATCCCGCGCGCCCGGAAGCCGGCCGCCAGCCGGGCCGCGCGCTCGTCCAGCTCCCGGTACGTCCAGGCGCGGCGCCCGGGCGCGGGGTCGATCAGCGCGACGCGGTCGCCGTGGGCCTCGGCCCGTTCGCGCAGCATGCCGGTGAAGGTCTCGCCGCGCCAGTGCCCGGCCGCGCGGTAGCGGGCGGCGAACTCCGCGGGCCAGGTCGGGGCGTCTTCGTACGGTGAGGCAGTCATCGTTCCAGGTCTCCAGGGGGATGGCCGTTGTGAGGGCGCCGGTCGGACGGGTCAGGCGCGCAGGGTGGCGCCGCCGTCGACGTACAGGTCGTGCAGGGTGATGTGGCGGGCCCGGTCGGACACGAGGAAGGCGACCGCCTCGGCGATGTCGGCCGGTTCGGCGATGCGGCCGAGCGGGATGCCCGTGCGGTAGCTCGCCAGGTCCCCGGCTATGACGCGCTGCGCGGCGGGCCCGTCGTCGTGCGCCTCACCGGCCGGCCACATCCCGCGCTGCATGTCGGTGAGCGTGGAGCCGGGCGAGACCGTGTTGCAGCGGACGCCCCGGGGGGCCAGTTCCAGGCCGAGGCACTTGGTGAACATGACGGAGGCGGCCTTCGACGCGGCGTACGCCGCCATGGTCGTACGGGGGATGCCGGCGGCGTTGGACGCGACGGTGACGATGCTGCCCGCGCCCCGCTCCGCCATCCGGCGCGCCACGGACCGCGAGACGTGGAAGACCCCGTCCGTGTTGACGGCGAACGTCGCCCGCCAGTCCTCGTCGGTCAGCTCGGTGACGGGTGAACAGCGCAGTATCCCGGCCACGTTGACCGCGATGTCGAGAGCGCCGAGCGTGTCCTCCGCCTCCGCGACCAGGGCCTCGACGGCGGCCGCGTCCGTGACGTCCAGCGCCCGGGCCACGACGCTCCCTTCGTGCTCCCGGGCGAGGGCGTCGACGCCCTCCGGGGCCGCGTCGGTCGCCAGGACCCGGCAGCCGCGCGCGACGAGCGCCCGCACGACCGCCTCTCCTATGCCGCGTCCGGCTCCCGTCACGAGGGCGAGCCGCCCGGTGAGTTCCTGGTCGGCCGGGGCGACGGAAGGACGGGAAGAAGGGGCGGAATGCGGCGCCATGGTCTTGGGGTCTCCCTGTGACGGTGAACGAGGGGCGGCAACACTTAGGTAAGCCTAACCATAGAGTGATCACGCGAGCGAGGGGGTCGGAACCCGCGATCCTGGCCGTTCCCGGGTCGCCGGATGCCCTTTTTGCACCTACTTGAGCAAAAAGTCAATTACGGGCGATCAGGGCGGTTTTGATGGTGCCAGACACACTCAAAACGGACTAATGCTTCTATTACGCCCACAGTGGGCAGCGTCACGTCAGCCGTTTCTGACGCGCAATCCGATCTCCCGGTTCCCAGTCGTGCCAAGAAATTTGACTTCCCCCGACTCGGGCGATCATGAGCATTTCCTTTGATTGATCTTGCAAAACAATTGTGATCAGCAATTCCGGGCTTGTTCCGGCTGTCGTTTCTCGCTTACGGTCCCGTCATCAATCCGGATGGAACGCCGAATCCTGCCGCCGTCCGGGAACCCGACCACTCACGTACGGCAGGAGCGGGGGACCCAGGTTTGCCGCCGGTCCGGAATCCGGAGCGGCTAGGGGTGAAGTCGCCATGTGCGACCGGACATCTCCAGTCCGAACCCGACAGCTCACCTCGTAGGCGACGGAGAGGAAATACGCCATGACCCTCACGGGTAAGCACCGTCGTGCCAAGTCCGCGTCCCTGACCCGCGGTTTCATCGCCGTCAGCGCGGGCGGAGCCGTTCTCGCGCTCCCCCTGATCTCGGCCGGATCGGCCTCCGCCGCCCCCGCCAAGACCGTCGTCGCCGAAAAGGCCGCGGCCCCGACTTCCGTCGCCGGCAAGGAAATTGCCGTGCGCAAGGCCGCGCCCACCACCTATTCCGTGGTGTCCGGCGATTCGCTTTACAAGATCGCCCAGGGGCATTCCCTCAGCGGCGGCTGGGAGCGGCTGTACAAGGACAACCGCGGTGCCGTCGGCGGCAACCCCGACCTCATTCACCCGGGCCTGAAGCTCACCATCGGCGCCAAGTCCGAGGCCGCCGCCCCCAAGGCCGCGAAGAAGAGCGCATTCAAGGCGGAGACCGCCGAGAAGAACGGCGACACCGCCCCCCGGACGGAGAGCGCCGACCGCGCCGACCGCTCCGAGCGCACCGTCGTCCCGGTCGCCGCCGAGAAGCCCGCCGAGACCCAGGCGTCCGTCACGTACACCGACGACCTCGACGGCTGGATCAAGGAATCCCTGGCGATCATGGCGCAGCATGGCATCCCCGGCAGCTACGACGGCATCTACCGCAACATCATGCGCGAGTCCTCGGGCAACCCGATGGCGATCAACAACTGGGACATCAACGCCGTCAACGGCACCCCCTCCAAGGGGCTGCTCCAGGTGATCCAGCCCACCTTCGACGCGTACCACGTGCCCGGTACGTCGATGGACCTCTACGACCCGGTCGCCAACATCACGGCCGCGTGCAACTACGCCGCCGCCACGTACGGCTCGATGGACAACGTCTTCGGCGCGTACTGATCCACACCGGCCCCGCGCTCGGGGCAGGGTCGTGAGCAGGGGCGGGAAGAAGCGGAAGCGCTTCTTCCCGCCCCTTTCGCGTGCCCTGCCGCCCACGGTGGCCCCGGCCCCGGAATGCGAGGGCACGGCAAGGCGCGGATGCTGGAACGGTCAGCGTCTCTAGGAGGTCAGTCATGGGCATGCTCGACAAGATCAAGGACATGATCAAGGGGCATCCGGACCAGGCCCGCCAGGGAGTCGAGAAGGGCGGCGACTACGTCGACAAGAAGACCGGCGGCAAGTACAGCGGCCAGGTCGACTCGGCCCAGCAGAAGGCCAATGACCAGTTCGGTGACAGGCCGGACCAGGGCCGGTAATCGCTGGCCCGGACCGTGCGGGAGCGGTGGACGCCACAGCCGTGGTGTCCACCGCTCCCGCGTGTCGCGCCGCGCCCCGCCGGCCGTGCGGGCCCGGGGGGCGCCTCCGACGTGCCGCACCGGCCGCCCGGGAGCATGCTGGCTGTGTGACCTGGCACGGCGCGGCCGGGCGGCTGCCGTTCGGCCCGAGCGGCGGACCGCCCGCAGGACCGGAGGACGGCCGGGCACCGGACGACCTGTCCCTGGTGCTCGCCCAGTCCGTCGTACACGCCGTCGAGGCGGTCGGCGGCCGGGCCGGCGGGATCTACCTCCCCTCGCGCACCCCCGGCCTGCTCCGGCTGGCCGTCCTCGCCGGATTCCCCGTCCCCCTGCTCCGCCCCTGGTGGCGGATGCACGTGAACCGGCCGTTCCCGGTCGCCGAGGCGTTCCGCACCGGCAGCCCGGTGTATCTCACCGACGCCGAGGACGCCATGCGGCGCTTCCCGCAGCTGATGGCCGGGCTGCCCTTCCCCTTCGGCTCCCTGTACGTGCCGGTACTGCGCCGCCGTGAACCGGTGGGCGTCCTCGTCGTCCTGCGCGGTGCGACCGGCGACGAGCCGGTGCCCGCCGTCGAGCGGGAACGCCTCCAACGCATCGCCGACCGCCTGGGCACCGAACTGGCCGGCCTCGCGGGCGCCGGCACCCGGCCCGAGTGGGAGGGCGAGCCGCTCCCCGTACAGCTGCCCGCCAGGACCTCGCCGCCGGTGCGCATCGGCCGCTTCGACTGGAACCTCGCCACCGGCGCCGTCGACGCGGACGACGACCTCGCCGCGATCCTCGGCACCGGGAGCGGCCGCTTCCCCGGCACCATCGACGCCCTGGCCGCCCGGCTCGCACCGGAGGACGTCTACGGCCTCTGGGCGCTGGCCCGGCAGGCGGCGGGCTCCCGCGGCCCCGTCGTGCGCCGGATGCGGCTGCGCGGCCCGGACGGGCGCTCCCACCTGCTGGAGGTCTCCGGGCGCCGCCAGGACGACGTCGGGCCCGGCGGGCACCTGACCGGCTTCCTGGTGGACCTGGGCATCGGCCCGGTCGTCGCCGAGGCCGCCGACCGGCTGCCGCGCGGCATCTTCTCGCTCGACCGCTTCGGCCGGATCACCTACGTCAACCCGCTCGCCGAGGACATGCTCGGCCGGCCCCGCGCCGCCCTGGTCGGCCGGGTGTTCTGGGAGGCGCTGCCCTGGTTCGCCAACCCGGCGTACGAGGACCACTACCGGGCCGCGATGATCTCCGACGCCCCGGTCCACTTCCTCGCCCGCCGCGAGCCGCCCCCCTGGCTCTCGGTCTCCCTGTACCCCGGGCACGACGGCCTGACCGCCGTCCTCACACCCACCGACACACCCGCCTACACCCCGGACTCCGTCGTCTCGCCCGGGCTGGGGCTCGGCTCGCCGGCCGACCGGTCCGCCGCCCTCTACCGGCCGGTCGCCCTGGCCATCGCGCTCACCGAGGCCGTCACCGCCCGGCAGGTCTCCCGGGTGGTCACCGAGGAGCTGCTCCCCGCCTTCGGCGGCCGGCAGCTGGCGATCTACCTGCTCAAGGAGGGCCACCTCTACCTGGAGTGGGAGACCGGCTTCCCGCAGGGCTTCCTCGACCGGTTCGACGCGGTCGGCCTGGACGCCCGCATCCCCGGCGTGGAAACGCTCACCACCGGCCGCCCCATCTTCTTCGAGTCGATGCAGCGCCTGGCCGCCGCCTACCCGGGAATCCCCATGGACGCCGACGTCGGCGCCCGCGCCTTCCTCCCGCTCATCGCCTCCGGACGGCTCGTCGGCTCCTGCATCCTCGGCTTCGACCAGCCGCGCGGCTTCAGCCCGGAGGAGCGCACGGTCCTGACCGCCCTGGCCGGCCTCATCGCCCAGGCCCTCCAGCGGGCCCAGCGCTACGACACCGAGGCCGCCCTCGCCCGCGGCCTCCAGGACGCCCTGCTGCCGCACCGGCTGCCCGCCGTCCGCGGCATCGACACCCAGGGCCGCTACCTCGCCGGCACCCAGGGCATGGACGTCGGCGGCGACTGGTACGACGTGATCGAGACCGGCGGCCGCCTCGCCCTCGTCATCGGGGACGTGCAGGGCCACGGCGTGTCCGCGGCCGCGACCATGGGCCAGCTCCGCAGCGCCGTACGGGCCTTCGCGCTCAGCGGCCACGACCCCCAGGAGGTCATGAGCGGCACCAACCGCCTGCTCATCGACCTGGACACCGGCCAGTTCGCGAGTTGCTGCTACATCGTGACGGACCCGGCCACCGGCCGGACGCACGCCGTGCGCGCCGGACACCCCCAGCCCGTCCTGCGCAGACCCGACGGCACCGCCGAGGTCATGGACCTCCCGGGCGGCATCGTCCTGGGCATCGACGCCGAGGCCGGCTACCCCGTCACCGAACTCCACCTCGACCCGGGCGCCACGCTCGCGCTGTACACCGACGGCCTGGTCGAGCAGGCGGGCATCGACATCGACATCGGGGTCGAGCGGCTGCGCTCCACCCTCCAGGGCCTGGGCGCCGCCCCGCTCACCGACACCGCCGACCACGTCATCCGCCGCGCCCGCCAGGCCGCGGACCGGCCCGACGACATCGCCCTGCTCCTCGCGGCGCGGTGGACGGGGGAGAACGGCTGAGAACCGCCTCGGAGCGCAACACCGGGGGCAGTTCGCACGGGTCCCGCGCCCCGGCATCGTGCAAGCGGCTCAGGCGCGGTCGGTGGCCGGCTCACGCCCGGTGGACGTCTCCTCCGGCGCCTCGGGGGCGGCGGCCGGTGCGGGGCCGGGCCTCCCGGGCAGCAGCAGCCCCGCGGCGAAGACCACGACGGCCGCGGCGACCGGCCACCAGAAGGCGTTGGAGAAGGAGTCGGCGGTGGGGGCCGCGTGGGAGCCGCCGCCCTGGAGGATCAGGGCGACCACGGCGATGCCGAGCGAGGCGCCGATCTGGTTGAGGATGAAGACCGCGCCGGTGGCACCGGCGACCGACTCGCCCGGGACCGTCCTGTAGACCGAGCCCATCGTGGGCGCGCCCACCAGGCCCATGCCGAAGCCGGCGGCGAACTGCGCGGCGGTCAGGGCGACCTGGGAGGTGCCGGAGCCCGAACCGGTGAAGACCAGGGCGCCGGCGCCGATCAGCAGCGCACCGGTCGGGACCAGCCGCCGGGCGCCCACCCTGTCCGCGAGGTTGCCCGCGATCGGCATCCCGATCAGCGTGCCGAGACCCAGCGGCGCGAGCAGCAGCCCGGATTCCAGGACGGTGTGGCCGTGGACCTGCTGGTAGTACAACGGCAGCAGGAACAGCAGCGAGAACAGACCGCCGCCGAGCAGGAACATGGTGATCACGCTCGCGCTGAACCCCTTGCCGCCGAACAGCCGGAGGTCCAGCAGCGGCGTCGCCGTGGTGCGCAGCGCGTGCACGGCGTACGCGGCGAACAGGGCGACGCCCACCGCGAGCCCGACGATCACCTCCGTACCGCCGAAGCCGTCGCCGCCCGCCCGGGACAGCGCGAACACGATCGCGGCGAAACCGGGGGAGAGCAGTGCGACGCCCAGTGCGTCGAACGGGACGGGGTCGCCGCTCGGCGGGGGGTCGGCCGGCAGCACCCGCACCGCCAGGACGATCGCGGCCAGCGCGAAGGGGATGTTGACCAGGAACATCCACTCCCAGGAGAAGCTGTCCAGCAGCAGCCCGCCGATCACCGGGCCGATCACCGGGCCCAGCGTGATCGGTACGGAGACCAGGCCCATGACCCGGCCGATCCTGGCGGGTCCCGCGGCGCCCGCCACCACGGTCATCATGATCGGGTCGACCATGCCGCCGCCGAAGCCCTGGACGACGCGGAAGGCGATCAGGCTCTCCGCGTTCCAGGCGAAGGCGCAGAGCGTCGAGCCGATCAGGAACACCGAGAGGCCGAGCAGCCACATGCGCTTGGCGCCGAACCGGACCACGGCCCAGCCGGCCAGCGGAATCGCCAGCGCGACCGCGAGCAGATAGCCGGTGGTGACCCACTCGACGGTGGCCAGCGTCGCGTGGAACTCACCGCCCAGCGTGCTGATCCCGACGTTGACGATCGTCGCATCCAGGTACGACATCATCCCGCCGAGCACCATGACGCCGACCAGCGTCAGAAGTGCGGCGTCGAGCCTGGCGGGCCCGCCCTCCGCCGGCTTTGTTACAGACACGGGAACTCCTTTGAACCGAGTAAGTCATCAAATTTAACTGGGTAGTTAAATCAGGTGGCTGGCACCGTAGCATGGGCGCATGAGCGTTGGCGAGAAGGAAGAGATGGACGGGCGCCCGGCGGACCGCGGGCGCCTCGACAAGCGCCGGGCGATCGTGGAGGCGGCCCTGCGGGTCTTCGCGCAGGTCGGATACGCCCAGGCGAGCCTGGACGTGATCGCCGCCGAGGCCGGGGTGTCCAAACCGACGATCTACAACCACCTGGGCTCGAAGGAGAAGCTCTTCCGGTACGTCCTGACGGAGACGGCGGCCCGGTCCAACGCCAAGACCCTGGACGTCCTCACCGGCTTCCCCACCGATCCGGACCGGCTGCGCCCCGCACTGGAGGACCTGGCCACCAAGCTGGTCGACTGCTACTGCGACGAGCGGTCCGAGGCCGTACGCCGGCTGCTGTACGCGGAGGCCGTGCGCTTCCCGGACCTCTTCGACGCGGTACGGGCCAGCGGGCCCAACCAGTTCACCGAGGCGCTCGCGGGCCGCCTCGCCCGGCTGGCCAATGCCGGGCACCTGAGGATCGGGGACCCGGTCAGGGCGGCCAACCAGTTCATCGCGCTGGTCTACGAGGAGCTGCCGGGGATGAGCGCGCTCGGCACCCGCCCGCTGGACCCGGAGGAGGTCGCCGAGGTCGTCACAGCGGGCGTCGACACCTTCCTGCGCGCCTTCGGCACCCACAAGGAAGCCCCCGACGCGCCGGGGGCGGCGTCGGGGGCTTCCGACGGGGTCAGCGGCTGAGCGGCCCCCGCGCCGGAGCGTCCGACAGGGACACGGCCAGCTCCGCCACGGCCGGCACATGGTCGTTCAGGAAGAAGTGCCCGCCCGCCAGGACCCGCATCGCGAAGGGGCCCGTGGTCGTCTCGCGCCACGGCCCCACGTCCTCCACCGACACCTCCGGGTCACCGTCCCCGGTGAGGGCGACGACCGGGCACGCCAGGAGACCGCCGCGCGGCACGTACCCCGCGACGGCCGCGTAGTCGGCGCGCAGGGCGGGGAGGATCACGTCGAGCAGTTCCGGATGGGCCAGCACGGCCGGGTCCGTGCCGCCGAGCGCGCGGACCCGGGCGAGCAGCGCCTCATCGGTCTCCGGCGTGCCGGATCCCAGGCGCGACGGCGCCCGCCGGCCGGACACGATCAGTGCCGCCGCCCCGTGACCCGGGACATCGGCCAGCCGCAGCGCCACCTCGTGGGCGAGCGAGGCGCCCATGCTGTGCCCCAGGAGGACGCGCGGCCCGGCCGGGGCGGGGCCGGCCGCCAGGGCCTCGGCGATCAGGTCGGCGAGCCGGTGCAGATCGTCGAGGGGCTCCTCGCGGTAGCGGTCCTGCCGGCCCGGGTACTGCACGGCGCGCACGTCCAGCGCCTGCCGCACGGCCTCGGACAGCGGACGCCAGAACCCCGCCGCGCCGCCCGCGTGCGGGAAGCACACCAGCTCGGCGCGGGCGTCCGTGGGGTGGTAGCGGCGCAGCCAGGTCTCCGGACGCGTGCCCGCTCCCCGGCCTGTCTCTTCGGTCTCTTGCTGGTGCATGGATCGCCTTCGGTTCTCACATCTGGTGTGCGGGGCCTACGGGTTCAGCGTCGCCGGGCGCCCGGCGCGGGCACCAGGCGGACCGCCGTGTTCAGGACATGGTCGATCGCGTCGCGCGAGGGGTGCTCCGTGAGGTTGGTGAGCAGCCGGGCCAGGGTGTTGAGCAGGGCCGGCGAGCCCATCACGTACCGGTTCAGCACCGGCTGGAAGCCCGACCGGCTGAAGATCAGATCGGCGGCCGTGTTGCCGAGCCGGTAGTAGCGGCCCCAGCGCCGGTTCATCTCAGCCGGATAGTGGCGCAGCGCCCGCTCGCGCCTCGGTCCCGGCGGCAGCGCCAGCGCGAGCGCCGTCGTCTCGGCGGCCACCTCGCCCGCCTCCATCGCCTGCCCGATGCCCTCGCCGTTCCACGGGCTGACCATGCCCCCGGAGTCCCCGACGAGCAGGAGGCCCCGGGTGTACAGCGGGTGGCGGTTGAAGCCCAGCGGCAGCGCGGCGCTGCGTACGGGCCCCTCCGCGTTCTCCTCCCGCAGCCCCCACTCCTCGGGCGTACGGGCGAGCCACCGGTCCAGCGTGGCACGCAGGTCCGCACTGCCGTGCCGACGGTGGGGGAGCGCGCCCAGGCCGACGTTCACCCGGCCGTCCCCCATCGGGAAGATCCAGCCGTACCCCGGCAGATAGGCATCGCTCCTCGGGAAGCGGAGGTCGGCCCACAGTTCGAGGAAGTCCTCCCCGGAACGCTCCGGGCTGCGGTAGTAGCGCCGGGCGGCCGTCGCGATCTGGCGCTTGGCGTCCCGCTCAAGACCCATGGCCAGCGCGATCCGGGCCGAGGCGCCGTCGGCGGCGATCACCACGGGAGCCCGGTGCACCACCGTGCCCGCGTCGGACACCGCCGTCACCCCGGTGATCCGCCCCGCCCGGTCGGTCACCGGCTCCTTCACCTTCACCCCGGTACGCAGCCGGGCACCGGCCGCCACGGCGTGCCGGGCCAGGATGTCGTCGAAGTCGTGCCGGCTGCGGGTGAGCCCGAAGTCCGGGAAGCCGCCCAGCGCCGGCCAGTCGATCTCCACCTGCCGGGGACCCGCCACCCAGCGCATCCCCCGCGACCGGGTCCAGCCGGGGGCCTGGATGTCGACGCCCATGCGAATCAGCTGGTGCACCGCGCGCGGGGTCAGACCGTCCCCGCACACCTTCTCGCGGGGAAAGCGGGACTTCTCCAGGAGCAGCACATCGACCCCGGCCCTCGCGAGGTGGTAGGCGGCGGACGAACCGGCCGGGCCCGCGCCGACCACGATGACCTGCGCCTCCTCGGCCGCGCCGTGAGCGGTCTCCTCGTCCGACGGCGACTGCTCTGCACGCGTGTCCCGCATGGGGCTCCTCTCCTCGCTCGGGCCCGCCGCCGGGACGACGGCCCTGTACACCGACATCCTGCCGGTTTCCCGGGCCCCCGGGGCGGGTGATCGAAAAAGGGCTGCCCCGCCCCGGGCCGTTCACACCCGGAGCGCCCCGCCGCTCAGCCCGGCGGCCTGCGCCCCGCGTCGGCGAGCAGCCGCTCGATGCGGTCGAAGCGCTCGTGCAGCAGCCGCTCCGTGTCGTCCCGCATCCGGCGCGCGGCGTGCTCGGCCTCGGCGGCCAGCCGGTGACGGCGCCGCTGCTCATGCCCGACGAACCAGGTCGCGAGCGCGGCCGTGACCATCCCGTACGTCGTGATGCCGACACCCATCACGACGGCGGCCACGACCCGCCCCCACAGCGTCACCGGGAAGAGATCCCCGTAACCGACGGTCGTCGCGGTCTCCACCGACCACCACAGCCCCCGCGGATACGAGGTGATCGTGGCGGCCGGCGCGTGCCGCTCGGCCAGGACCACCAGCCACGAGCCGGCCAGCATGGTCACGGCGAGCAGCACCGTCGCCCAGCCCGCCGCCTTCAGATGCAGCGAGCGGTTCTCCCGGCCGAGCAGCAGCTCGACCGCCTTGGTCAGGAATACAGGCACCATTTCCGGATCATCGGGCGCCGGCGGCGGTCTCGGCGCCCGGGCACGCGCCCGCCGCCCGCGCGTCACCCGATCGCGCCCGGCCCGGCGCGCCGGGGGACGGGGACCGGTCCCGCACGCCGATCGCCCTGCGGCGATCCGTGTTAAACCTGGATATGTGGGTGGCACAGGTCGATTCCGGGCGAAATTTCACCGCTCCGCCCGGCGTCCGCAGCGACACGAGGGCGGCCGCCCGGGCGGTCGCGCACCCGCGCCCTCGGAGCGGCCCCGCGGGCGGACCTCCCGGGGACGCGGGCTCCTGTCGATGTTCAGCGTCCGCACCGTCGCCGGACAGTTCTTCGTCCTCATGCTCGGCATCGTCGTCCTGCTCGACGCCGCCGCCGTCGTCGCCCTCGTCGTGCAGGGCCGCCGCGACAGCATGAACGCGGCGCGCACCCAGTCGCTGAGCGTCGCGCAGACCTTCGCCCACGCCCCGGGCGTGGCGGCGGCCCTCGACAGCAAGGACCCCACGGCCGTCCTCCAGCCGCGCGCCGAGGAGATCCGGCAGAGCACCGGCGTCGAGAACGTGGTCGTGGCCGGCACCGACGGCATCCGCTACACCCACCGCGACATCGCCCTCATCGGCAAGAAGATCAGCGGCCCCTACAAGGAAGCGGTCGAAGGGGAAGCGGTCACCCGCACGGTGACGGGGAGCCGGGGCAGAGCGGTCACCTCGCTGGTGCCCGTCGAGCGCCGGGACGGCTCCGTGGCCGGACTGGTGGCGGTCGGCATCAAGGTCGAGGCCGTCAACCGGCTGGCGTCCCCGAGCATCCCGCTGACCATCGGCGCCGGGGTCGCCGCCCTCGCCCTCACCGCGGCCGGCGCCGCCCTGGTCGGCCGCCGGCTCAGCCGCCAGACGCGCGGCCTCGGCCCGGCCGAGATGACCCGGATGTACGAACACCACGACGCCGTCCTGCACGCCGTGCGCGAGGGCGTCCTCATCATCGGCGCCGACCACCGGCTGCTGCTCGCCAACGACGAGGCCCGGCGGCTGCTCGACCTCCCGCCGGACGCCGAGGGCCGTGCGGTGACCGACCTCGGGCTCGCCTCCGGCACGGCGGAGCTGCTGGCCTCCGGGCAGGTCGCCACGGACGAGCTGCGGCCCGCCGGGGACCGGCTGCTCGCCGTCAACCTCCGCCCCACCGAGGAGCGCGGCGGCCAGCCCGGCATGGTCGCCACCCTCCGCGACACCACCGAACTGCGGGCCCTCACCGGCCGCGCGGAGACCGTACGCGAGCGGCTGACGCTCCTCTACCGGGCGGGCGCCCTGATCGGGACCACGCTCGACGTCACCACCACCGCCCAGGAACTCGCGGACGTCGCCGTCCCCGGATTCGCCGACTGCGTCACGGTCGACCTGGCCGACGCCGTCCTGCGCGGAGGGGAGCCGAGACCGCCCACCGGCGACACCCTGGACCTCCGCCGCACCGCCGTCCGCACCTCCGCCGAGGACCACCCGCTCTTCCCGGCCGGCCGCGTCATCGGTTACCGGCCGACCTCCGCCGAGGGCCTGGGCACCGGCGTCGGGCACACCTGGATCGTCTCCGACCTGGCCTCCTCCCAGCAGTGGCGCGAGACCGAGCCGGAACAGGCCGACCGCGTCCTGGAGCACGGCTACCACTCGCTGCTCTCCGTCCCGCTGCGGGCCCGGGGCGTCATTCTGGGCGTCGCCAACTTCTGGCGCGGGCACAACGAGGACCCCTTCGACCTGGACGACCTCTCCTTCGCCGAGGAACTGGTGGCCCGCGCCGCGGTCAGCGTCGACAACGCCCGCCGCTACACCCGCGAGCACGAGATGGCCGTCACCCTTCAGCGCAGCCTCCTGCCGCGCGGCCTGCCCGAGCAGAACGCCCTGGACGTCGCCTACCGCTATCTGCCGGCGCAGGCGGGCGTGGGCGGCGACTGGTTCGACGTGATCCCGCTCTCCGGCGCCCGGGTCGCCCTCGTCGTCGGCGACGTCGTCGGGCACGGGCTGCACGCGGCGGCCACCATGGGCCGGCTCCGCACGACGGTCCTCAACTTCTCCACGCTCGACCTGGCGCCCGACGAACTCCTCGGCCACCTGGACGAACTGGTGGTCAGGATGGACCAGGACGAGGAGTCGGACGGCGGCGCGATCACCGGAGCCACCTGCCTGTACGCGATCTACGACGCGGTGTCCGGCCGCTGCACGGTCGCCAGGGCCGGCCACCCCGGTCCCGCGCTCGTGCTGCCCGACGGCACGGTCAGCTTCCCGGAGATCCCGGCCGGACTGCCCCTCGGGATCGGCGGCATGCCCTTCGAGATGACCGAGCTGGAGGTCCCCGAGGGCAGCCGCCTCGTCCTGTACACGGACGGTCTGGTGGAGCGCCGGGACCGGGACATCGACGACGGCATGGAGCTGCTGCGCCGCTCGCTCGCCGACCGCGACCGCACCCCCGAGGAGACCTGCGACGACGTGCTGGAGGCCCTGCTGCCCAGCCGCCCCGGCGACGACGTGGCCCTGCTGGTCGCCCGGACCCGCACCCTGGACCCGTCCCGGCGCGTCCAGTGGGACGTGCCCCCGGACCCCGCCGCGGTCGCCGGAATCCGTAAGCAGGCCATGCGCTGGCTCTCCGACCGGGGCCTGGACGAGGAGGGCTTCGTCACCGAGCTCATCCTGAGCGAACTCGTCACCAACGCCATCCGCTACGGCTCCGAGCCCATCACGGTCCGGCTGCTGTACGACAGGGCCCTGACCTGCGAGGTCTCGGACTGCAGCAGCACCTCCCCGCATCTGCGCTACGCCACCACGACGGACGAGGGCGGCCGGGGCCTCTTCCTCGTCGCCCAGTTCGCGGAGCGCTGGGGGGCCAGGTACACCGACCGGGGCAAGGTCATCTGGTCCGAGCAGACCCTCGGCGGGCCCCCGCCGGCCGGTCCGCTGTAGACGACGGGCCTGACGACGGACGCGGGGCCCGGCAGTCTGCCGGGCCCCGCGCCGCTTCACCTCGGGTGCCTCATGTCCTGCGTGTCCCCGTCAGGGGAAGGACACCACGTTCGACGGCACGGTCGAGGTCCCGGAGGTCGGCGAACCCGTGTCGTTGATGACGTGGTTGTACTGCCCCTGGCCGCCGAGCGAGACGACGAGCAGGTCGTGGAACTTCACGCCCGCCTTGACCGGGGCCTCGAAGCCGTGGTCCTGGCGGATGCTCGGGTCGACGTTGAAGTAGCAGTAGCTCCCCAGCCCCCAGCCCTCATGGGTGTTGACCGAGTCGTCCACCTTGTAGGCGGCGTAGCCCTTGACGTTGCCGTTCTGCACGGCCGCCTGGTTGGGGGCGTCGTACGCCTTCTCGTTCTGGAAGAAGATCGTCTTGCCGTTCTCGCCGGACCAGCGGACGTCGTACTTGTTGAAGTGCTCGACGAAGAGCCCGGTGGCCAGGACGTTGTCGCCGTTGACCTGGAGGCCGTAGTCGGAGCGGTTGGTCTCCCAGCCGATGCCCTCGCCGTGGTCGGCGCGCCACAGCCAGGTGTGGTCGATGATCGTGTCGTTGCTGTTGATCACCATGCCCGTGGTCGCCTTGCCGGCTCCCGCGCCGCCGACCCGGACGAACACGTCCTGGACGCTGGTCGGGTTGGCGGAGTGGTTCGCGGAGGCGCCGTCGGGGCCGACCTGCACGAGGACCTGGGAGTTCTGCGGACCGGCGTCGACCAGGAGCCCGGCCAGCTTCACGCCGTCCACGTCACCGACCTTGAGGGCGGTCACGCCGTTGTCCGGGATGATCGTGGCGAGGCCGAGGCCCAGCACGACGGTGTTGGCGCGGTCGATGTTGATCGTCTGGTTCACGTGGTAGATGCCGGGCGTGAACAGCAGGTGCAGGCCCTGCTGGACGGCCGCGTTGATGGTGGCGGCGGTGGCCCCCGGCTTGACGACGTAGAACTGGCTCAGCGGGATCGACTCGCCCTGCGGGGTGCCGTTCCAGGACACACCGCGCGCGTTGGTGCGCTTGGCGGGGACGAACACCTTGTAGTCGTTGCCGTCCAGGTAGAGGAACGGCTTCTCACGGGAGACCGGGGTGTTCTGGAGGGTGGTGTACGGGGGGTTGGGGAAGCTCTGGGCGGGCGCGCCCTCGACGCCGGAGAACGTCATGTTCCAGACGCCGTTGCCCCAGCTGCCGATGGAGCTGTCGCGGGTGTACCACTGCTGCTGCGAGTACGGGCCGACCTGGCCGTCGATCTTGCTGTCGGCGATGTAGCCGCCGCTCGCCCAGCCGTAACCGTTCGGGGCGAGGTTGAGGCCGCCCTTGACGTGCATCCGGCGGAACGGCGCGGCCTGGGACACGGCCCAGCGGTCGGTGCCGTTGACCGGGTTCAGCGCGAGGTTCTCGGCCGAACGCCAGAAGTTCTGGGTGGCGTTGCCGTTGAACCAGCCCGCGTCCACGGTGACGTCACCGTTGAACGTGGTGTCGTCGGGCTTCAGGCCGAGACCGGCGATCGAGGTGTAGAAGCCGATCTGCGCGTTGATGTTGTTGTACGTGCCCGGCTTGAACATCAGCGCGTAGCGGCCGTTGCCGAACTGCGCCGACTCCTGCTGGTGGAAGATCTCGTCCACCTTGGCCTGGATGTTGGGCGTCGACGGGTCGAAGACCAGGACGTTCGGGCCGAGGTCACCGCCGCCCGGGAGCTGCGGGCCACCGCCGCCGCCGGTGGTGCCGAACACCTGGAACTCCCAGAGCGAGTAGCCGTATCCGGTGGCGCGGGCGGTACCGGTCAGCCGCACGTAGCGGGCAGTGCCCGAGACGTTCAGCGTCTCGTTGCCGCCGGGGCCCGTGGTGGTCGAGTAGGCGGTGCTCCACGTGTTGTTGTCCGTGGAGAACTCGATCTTGTAGCTCTTGGCGTAGGCGGCCTCCCACTTCAGCGCGATCTGGCTGACCGATGCCGAGGCGCCGAGGTCGACCTTGATCCACTGCGGGTCGGAGAACGCGCTCGACCAGCGGGTGCCGTTGTCGCCGTCGACGGCGGCGGTGGCGGGGGTGCCGGCGCTCTCCTGGCTGGACACGGTCACCGTCTTGCCCTGGGAGAGCAGGGAAGGGGCGGCGCTGGCCGAGGTGGAGGGCACGAAGGCGAGGAGCGAGACGACGAGACCGGCGACGGCGGCCAGTACGCCGGTGCGTCTTCTTCCGGTCGAAGGTGCGGGTCTGCGGAGCGAGGGGGGTCCATACATGGGGGCTTGTCTCCTGAGTCGCGGAACGGGTGCACGACACGAAGCCGGAGAGCGCTCTCTCCGGCGAGGGGGATACTTCACCCCCGGCTCACGACACGTCAATAGGTGTGCACCGACGGCTTGTTCGGGTGGCCTTGAGAACAACAGTTGACGACGGAAAGCTCACGTGTGTCCGTGTTGCGGCCATCTTGACAGCGCCCGCCGCACGTGAACTGACGCAGCGTCGGTTCAGGTGATGACGGAGCGCGTACGGGGAGTGTGTGAGGCTTCGCTGATCGTTGCCACCGCAATCACCGCGCGCCCCCGGCGCACCCGCGGACCCCACCACCGCCCGCACCCGCGTCTGTTACCGGACATGTTGTTCCCACCCCGGGGACAGCCGGCCCGGCCCCTCGCTATCCTCCGGGCATGAGCCGTGAGCGTGGCGCGAGAAGCACCGCTGACCAGGCACGACGAGGCCCGGGGTGACCGAGATGAGGGGCCCCGCACCGGCGGACGCCCGGGGTGCCGAGGCATGGCGGGCGTTCGGCGCCCGGCTCCGTCTCCGGCGCAGGAGGGCCGGTCTCACCCAGGCCCAGGTGGGCGCCCGGGTCGGCTACGACCACACCGCCATCAGCAAACTCGAACACGGCAGCCGCCGCACCCCGCTCCCGCTGGCCCGCCGCCTGGACCAGCTGCTGAGCGCCGACGGGGACCTCGTCGCCGCCTGCGAGGAGGCCGAGGAGAGGGAGCGGGCGGAGGCGGTGCCGGTCGCACCCGGGCCGCTGCCCGACCCGGTCCGGCAGGGCCCGCTGCCCGGCGAACCCGCCGGCGGTGAACTTCCGGCGATGCTCCCGCCGGGGACCGTGCTGCCCGGGCAGCTGCCCGCGTACGGCCTGGTCTGCCCGTTGCACGGACGCGGCGGCTGCACGGTCCCCGCGCTCACCGACGTCGTCGCCCTGCACGCGCGGTTCTGCGCCCTGGGGCCCGCCGCCGCGGGCCGCCCCGCCCTGGACACCGACACGGTGCACGCCCTGACCGCGCTGCTCGCCGTCTGCCTGCGCGCCGACGAGGAGCGCGGCTGGCCCGGAGCGACCGCCGTGGTCGAGCGCACCCTGCACGCGATGCTCCGCTGGATGGCGCTCCCGGCCGCCCCGTACCAACGCCAACTCGCCCCGCTGGCCGCCGAGTACGCCCAGTCGGCCGGCTGCCTCAGGCTGCTGTGGGGGCGCAACGGGACGGCGATGGCCTGGCTCGACCGGTCCCTGGTGTGGGCGGCCATGTCCGGCCATGTCGGCGTGCGGGTCGCGGCGCTCAGCGATATGAGCACCCTGGCCCGGCTGGAGGGCGACGGCTCCTCCGCCCTGGCGTACGGCGAAGCCATCGGCACGGCCGCGGCGGGCCGGCACTGGGCGGGGGCGATGAGCGATCTGTACCAGGCGCGCGGCCACGCGGTGCGCGGTGACGCCGGCCGCACCCTGCACCACATCGCCCGGGCCTGGTCGCTGATGGACCTGGCCGATGAGCGGGACGAGGCGGAGGCGCCCTGGCTCTCCGTCGCCTCCGTGCGCCTGCGGGTGGAGTCCGGCGCGGCGGGCGCCCTGCGCGACCTCGCCGCCGCGACGGGGGAGCGCCGGTACGCGCTGCGCGCCCTGGACGCGGCCGGCAGCGCGATCCGGCTGCTGCCGCCGGGCCTGCACTCGGCCCGCAAGCTGTTCCTGGCCCGCACGGCGGACGCGTACGTCTGCGCGGGCGAACCGGCCGCCGCGGCTGCGGTGGCCGGACCGGTCCTGGACAGCACCGAGGTGCATCCCGCGACCCTGCTCGGCCAGGAGCTGCGCGGACTCCACGGACGGCTGGCCGGCAGCGCCGACGGGAGCAGGGAGACCGAGGAGTTCCTCCGCAGGCTGGCCGCGGTCGTCCACTGAGGACGGACGACGGCAGGGGCGGGGCGTGTGGACCACGCCCCGCCCCCGTGCACGCGCCGGTGGATCAGCTCACATCGAGGGCCACATCGTCCACGACGAAGCTGGTCTGCAGATAGGCGTCCTCCTTACTGGTGAAGCCCAGCGTCACGGTCTGCCCGGCCGCCGACGCGACGTCGAAGGTCTCCAGCACATAGCCGTTGGTCGCGTCGAGATTCGAGTACGTGGCCAGGGTCCGGGACCCCAGCTTCACGGTGAACGTGTCGTACGCGTTCCCGTCCGGCGTGTCGGCGGTGTCGGTCCGCAGGTAGAACGACAGCCGGTACGTCGAGCAGCCGGCCGGAACGGTCAGCGACTGGGTGGCGGTGTCGCTGTGGGTGCTGCCCCAGCCGCCGAACCACGCCTGGTACGAGCCGCTGTGCGCGGGCTTCTCGGAGGTCCGGTTGTTGATGACGCCGCTCGTCTGCGTCCAGGGCGACGTCCCGTTCTCGAACCCGCCGTTGGTCACGACCTGCCGGGGCCGGCAGTTCCCGCCGCCACCGACCACCAGCGAGTACGTGGTGGTGTGGGCGGCCGTGCCGGTACCGGTCACGGTGAGCGTGTACGTACCCGCCACGGCCTGGGCGCTCGCGGAGACCGTCATCGTGGCCGACGACCCGGACTGCACGGAGGTGGGCGAGAAGGAGACGGTGACACCGCCCGGCGCACCGGACGCCGTCAGCCGGACGCTCTGCGCGGAGCCGCTGGTGGTGGCCGTGGACACGGTCGCGGTGACCGATGAGCCCGGCTGGACGCTCCCCGAGACCGGGTTCACCGAGACGGAGAAGTCGTCGGCGGGCGCGGTGGAGCCGACCGCCGTCTTCCACAGCGTGTAGGCGATCCCGTCGGCGCTGCGGTCGAGCGCGGTGGCGTTGATGTTGGCGGTGGTGTCGCAGGACTGGTGGTAGCAGGGGTCGTACGAACGGCCTGCCGTGCCGCCCCACTTGGCCGCCTGCGCCGAGGTCTTGGTGTCACTGGCCCCGGTGGCGTAGCCGGAGGTGGCGATCCCGCCCTGCTGGAAGGAGTAGTCGTCCGAGCGCCCCTGACCCTCGACGTTCTCCTCCGGGGCGAGCCCGAGGGAGGACCAGTACTCCTTCATCGGGGCCGAGGCCGCCGAGTTGAGGTTGTTGATGAAGTAGCCGCCGTTGACCGAGGCGACCATGTCGAAGTTGTAGTACGCGGTGATGGCGCTGCGCTGCGCCGAACTCAGCTGGCTCACGTAGTACTTGGATCCCTGGAGGCCCTGTTCCTCGCCGTTCCACCAGGCGAACCGGACGTGCTTGGTCATGGTGGGGTTCTGCTGGGCCAGGGCGAGCGCGTTCTCCAGCAGGGTCGCCGAGCCGGAGCCGTTGTCGTTGATGCCGGGCCCGGCGGAGACGCTGTCCAGGTGGGCGCCGAACATCACGGTGCTGTCGGCGGGGCCACCGGGCCAGTCCGCGATGAGGTTCTTGCCGGTGTAGGTGCAGGTGGCGCAGGTCTGCTCGGTGACGGTGTAGCCGGCCGCCTGGAGCTTGCCCTTCACGTAGGTGAGCGAGGCGGTGTACCCGCTGCTGCCGGCCCGCCGGTTGCCGCCGTTCTGCGAGGCGAGGGTGTTGAACTGGGTGAGGTGTGCCTGCACGTTGGCGACGCTGATGTCGGGAGCGGTGCCGCCGGGGTTGCCGCCGCCGTCGTTGACGGTCAGCGTGTACTGGGCGGTGTGCTCCTGGGTTCCCGCGCCCTTCACGGTGAAGGTGTACGCGCCGGGGGCCGCGGCCGACGTGGTCGTCACGGTCATCGTGGACGTGGCGCCGGACTGCACCGAGGACGGGCTGAAGGAGACGCTCACCCCGCCGGGCAGGCCGCTCGCGGACAGGTTCACCGTCTGGGCGCTGCCGGACGAGATCGTCGTACGGACGGTGGACGTCACCGAACCGCCGGGCTTCACCGAGCCGGAGGCCGGGTCCAGGGACAGCGAGAAGTCGTTGTCGCCGCTCGGCGAGCAGGTCGGGTCACCGCTCTGGGCGGGCACGCTGACCGCGTCCCACGCCGCCTTGGCGCGGTTGTACAGCGTGCAGGTGGCGTCGAGGTTCTTGGCCGCGGTGAGGGTGGTCGTGCGATAGCGCTTGTACGTCATGCCGCTGGTCTTCAGGAGCATGCCGCCGTAGAACACCTTGCCGGCGCTCTGGATGCCCACACCGGTCACCGAGGAGTTGTTGCAGGTCGGGCTGGAGGGCTTGCCGCCACCGGGGCTGGAGCCCTCGGCGAGCAGGTAGAACCAGTGGTTGAGGGGCCCGGCCGCGGCGTGCTCCTCGGTGCTGGGTATGGAGGAGCTGTAGCAGTTCGGGTCGCCGATCTGGCCGGGGTTGTACATGATCCGGATCGGCCCGTTGCCGACTAGGTTGATCTTCTCGCCGACGGTGTAGTCCGGATCGTCGTACGGGGCCGGCTCATTGGTGTACGCCTCGGTCAGCGCGCCCATGATGTCGCCGGTGGCCTCGCCGAGCCCGGACTCGTTGTTGGCGCCGCCCGGGGTGTACTGGTCGATGCCGTGGCCGAACTCGTGGCCCACGACGTCCATCGCGCCGATCCACTGGTTGGCCTGGTTGTGGCCGATCGAGACCGTGGAGCCGTCCCAGTACGCGTTGACGTCGTTGAGGCCGACCTTGACCGGCCAACTGCGGCCGTTGCCGTCGTGGCCGTTGCGCCCGAGCCAGTCGCGCAGCATGTCCCACTCGTGCTGGGCCGCCCACATCACGTCGACGCAGCCGGTCTCCTTGCTGGACGCGTTGCCGGTGCCCCAGGAGTCCGTGGACTTGGTGAACACGCCGCCGGTGCTGTAGTCGGCACAGCTCAGCCCGGGGCGGTTCGGGTCGCGGAGCGAGTAACTGCTGCCCGACGAGGTGGTGTTGATGGTGAGCGGGTTCGGCCCGTTCCACTGGCTGTTGCCGGTCCCGGCCCGGACGTCGTCGTAGCTGTCGATGACGGCGCCGGTGCCCGCGTCCACGAACACGTGCAGCCGGCTGGGCGCCTTCGCGGTGTGGCCGGTGAGCACGGTCTCCCAGGCCAGCCGGGAGCGCGTGCCGGTGGCCCGTACCACCAGCCGGTGGCTCTCGACCTCGTCCACCGTACGCAGTTGCTTGCGGGAGGTGGCCTCGGCGGTCCTCGCGGAGACGGTCGCGGTGGTCGGCACGTTGATGCGCCGCGAGACCGCCGACTGCGTCCCGCGCACCCGGCCCTTGGAGTCGGCCACCACGACCGCGTCCCCGCCGACCACGGGCAGGCCGCGGTAGGTGCGCTCGTACGCGACGGAGTAGAGGCCGTTGACCCACGGGGTGACCATCCGGCGCTCGTAGCGCTCCTCCGGGCCCTTGGCCAGGGTGTCGAGCCCGCTGGCCGCGGCCTTGTCGGCGGCCGAGACGGCGGTGGTGAGCGCCTTGGGGGCGGGCGGCGGTGTGGGGTCCGCCGAGGCGGACGGGCCGCTGACGGCGACCAGCATTCCGGCGAGGACGGCCAGGGTCGTCCCGGCCGTCATCGGTCTGCGTTTCATCGAGGCTCCTCATGGTGTCCGTGATCGAGCGACCGAACACTCACATGTGGTCATGACCCCGTCAACGAACTGCGGGCGCCCGCAGGGGAGTTGGCAAGTCTCGTCAAGTCGGACGGACGCGCCACGGAAACGCATGCGAAAAAGGGGGATGGACAGGCGGGGAGGCGGAAGTTATCCTGCACTCTCACCAGAACGGTGATCCACACGCAACTGTCGACGCGAGCCTATCACTGAATCGGCAAGCGCACAAGCATTTCTGGCCCCCCCTTCATCCGGCCCCCTCTTCCCGCCCGAACCCACAAGGAAGGCACCAGCCTTGACCTCGCACTCCCTCACCGCAGCGGCCGCCGGCACCTGGCGGCTCGGTGATCTGCCCGTCAACCGGATGGGCTTCGGCGCCATGCGGCTGACCCAGAACGGCCGGGCGCTCAGCAACGAGCGCACCCCGCACGACCGGGACCGGGCCGTCGCGGTGCTGCGCCGCGCCGTCGAGCTGGGCGTGAACCACATCGACACGGCGGCCTTCTACTTCTCGCCCCTGCGCTCCGCCAACGAGCTGATCGGCCGGGCCCTCGGCCCCTACCCGGACGACCTGGTCATCACCACCAAGGTGGGCCCGGGCCGCGGCCCCTCCGGCGACTGGATCGACTGGGCCCGCCCCGAGCAGCTGCGCGGGCAGGTCCAGGAGAACATCCGTCAGCTCGGCCGCGACCACCTCGACGTCGTCAACCTCCGGATGAACGGCAACCGCCCGGTCTCCGATCTCTTCGGCGCCCTGGCCGAACTGCGCGAGGAGGGGCTCATCCGCCACCTGGGCCTCTCCAACGTCTGGCCGGAACAGATAGCCGAGGCCCGGGCCATCGCACCCGTCGTCTGCGTGCAGAACCGCTACGGCATCGGCGAGCGGCGCGCCGGCTCCCAGGAGGTCCTGCGCCTGTGCGGTGAACTGGGCATCGCCTTCGTCCCCTTCTACGCCATCGCGGGCGCCGGCCACGAGGCCGGGGCAGGCGACGCCGAGCACGAGGCGGTGCTCGACGTCGCCCGCGCCCACGACGCCTCGCCCGCCCAGGTCCGGCTGGCCTGGACCCTCCAGCAGGGCCCGCACGTCCTGGCCATCCCGGGCACCGGCAACCCCGCCCACCTGGAGGCCAATGTGGCGGCGGGCGCCCTGCGGCTCACCGACGAGGAGGTGGCGCGGCTCAGCGCACTCGGGCAGGCCGCCGGGGCGGACGTAGCATGATCCCCATGGAACAGCGCGAACTGGGCAGGACCGGACGTGACGTGTCGGTCATCGGACAGGGCACCTGGCAACTCGGCGGGGACTGGGGCGAGGTCCGCGAGGAGGACGCCCTCGCGGTGCTCGACGTGGCCGTCGAATCGGGGGTCACCTTCTTCGACACGGCGGACGTCTACGGGGACGGCCGCAGCGAACAGCTCATCGGCCGCTATCTGAAGGAGCGGCCCGATGCCGGGGTGTTCGTCGCGACGAAGATGGGCCGCCGCGTCGACCAGGTGCCGGAGAACTACACCCTGGACAACTTCCGTGCCTGGAGCGACCGTTCCCGCGCCAACCTGGGCGTCGACACCCTCGACCTCGTACAGCTGCACTGTCCGCCCACCGCCGTCTACTCCTCCGACGAGGTGTACGACGCGCTGGACACCCTGGTCGACGAGCAGCGGATCGCGGCCTACGCGGTCAGCGTCGAGACGTGCGCCGAGGCGCTGACGGCCATCGCCCGGCCGGGCGTCGCGAGCGTCCAGATCATCCTGAACCCGTTCCGCCTCAAGCCGCTGGACGAGGTGCTGCCGGCGGCGCGGGAGGCCGGGGTGGGCATCGTCGCCCGGGTCCCGCTGGCCTCCGGGCTGCTGTCGGGCAAGTACACCGCGGACACCGTCTTCGCGTCCGGCGACCACCGCACGTACAACCGGCACGGCGAGGCGTTCGACCAGGGCGAGACCTTCTCCGGCGTCGACTACGGCACCGGTGTGGCGGCCGCCGCCGAGTTCGCCGCGTTCGCCCCCGAGGGCGCGACCCCGGCGCAGACGGCACTGCGCTGGATCATCCAGCAGCCGGGTGTCACCAGTGTCATCCCCGGCGCGCGTTCGACGGAGCAGGCGCGGGCCAACGCGGCCGCCGCCGCGCTCGCCCCGCTGCCGCAGAGCACGCTGGACGCGGTGCGCGACCTCTACGACCGGCGGTTCCGCGCGACGGTCCACGGCCGCTGGTAGTCACCGCCCGGAGAACAGGCTCATCCCCAGGAGTACGGCAGCCAGAAAGGCGATCGCACCCGCGATGGCACTGGCCACCCGGGGCCGGCGCCGGATCGCCTCACCGGCGGTCCGGCGCCGGCCTTTCGCGGGCCGGGCGGCCGCACGCCGCCCGTGCCCGCCGTGTCCGCTCCCGTTCGCGGTTCCCTGACCGTTGCCGGGTCCCGGCGGTGCCTGCGGGAGCCGGTACGTCGTCGGCGCACCGGGGTCCGCTCCGGGGAGCGGGGCGGGAGTGGCGGGTGCGGCGGGGAAGGGCGCGAGGGCGGGCGCCGGGTGGTGCGGGGGCAGCGGTTCCGGGCGGCCGCGCCAGGCGTCGCCGTGGAACCAGTCGGCGACCTGCTGGGCGGTGGGCCGGTCCTCCGGCTGCTTGGCGAGCAGGCCGAGCAGATACGTGTCGAAGGCGGCGGGCACGTCCACACCCCGCTGACGCAGCGGCACCGGAGGCGTGTCCACGTGCTGGTACAAGGTGGCCGTCGCGGTGTCCGAACGGAACGGCGGTTCACCGAGCAGCAGTTGGTAGACGACGCAGCCGAGCGAGTACATGTCGGACGCGGCGTCGGCGGTGCGGCCGAGCGCCCGCTCCGGGGCGAGGTAGAGGCTCGTACCGACGATGTGGCCGGTAGTCGTCAGCGCGGCGGACGGGTCGTCCACGAACTGGGCGATGCCGAAGTCCCCGATCTTGACGGTTCCTTCGCCGTCCAGCATGAGGTTTCCGGGCTTGATGTCGCGGTGGACGATGCCCTGCCGGTGCGCGGCGGCCAGTCCGGCGGCGGCCTGTCCGGCGATGCGGGCGGCCTGTTCGGGGCCCAGTCGTTCCTGGGCGAGCAGCAGGTCCGCCAGGCTGCGGCCCTCGACGAGCTCCATCACCAGGAAGAGCCGGTTCTCCCAGGCGCCGAAGTCGAAGACGGCCACCAGATGAGGGTGGCTCAGCCGGGCGGCGGTCTGCGCCTCCAGGCGGAACCGGGCGGTGGCCGACTCGTCGGCGTGTTCCCCGAGGAGCAGTTTCACGGCGACGGCGCGGCCGAGGACTTCGTCGGTGGCCCGCCAGACCTCACCCATTCCACCCCGGCCGATGGCGGATATCAGCCGGTACCGACCAGCAACCAGCACCTGTGCACACCAATCTCGATGGCTCGGGCCCAGGGCCTGGCCGAGGACCGCTCCGACTGCCGCGGCGACGGCCTCGCCGGGGCGAGAGCGGGGTGGGGGAGCGCGGCAAGATCAGGATATCCGGCGCGCGGACCCCGTACGACCGGCCCTCCTCAACGGGCGGTGCCGCCCAGCGATTCGACCAGGGGGAGCAGCCGGTGCGGCACCCGTTCGCGCAGCGCGACCTCGGTCCGGGTCCTGACCACGCCGGGCAGCCGGATGAGCCGCTGGATGACGTCCTCCAGGTGCCCGTTGTCCCGGGCGACCACCCGGGTCAGCAGATCGCCGCCACCCGTGGTCGAGAAGGCCTCGATGATCTCGGGCACGGCGGCGAGCGCGTCACCGACCTCGTCCAGATGGCCCTGGGTCACTTCCAGGTGCACGAAGGCGAGGACGGGGTGGCCGAGTGCGGCGGGGGAGAGGAAGGGGCCGCTCCCGGTGATCACACCGTCCCGCTCCAGCCGGTCGATGCGCGCCTGGAGGGTGCCCCGGGCGATGGACAGGATGCGTGCGTACTCGCGCACGCTCGTCTGCGGCTGCTCGATGAGCAGCCGCAGGATACGGGTGTCGAGCGCGTCCACCGCCATGCTTCGCCGGCCTCTTTCGGTGCGTCCTCCGGGGGCCAGCGACTGTATCAACGGCCTCCGTGCGCGGCGGGCCGCGTGTCACCGGTCCGGCCGGATGTGCCCCGCGCACGGGCGGGTGGCGCGGGGCACGGGCCGGACGGTCAGAACTGCACGTCGGAGCAGGCGTAGAACGCGTTGCCGGTGTCGGAGATCGTCCACACGCCGAGGATCAGGTGCTTGCCGGACTTCTGCGGCAGTACGCCGGAGTGGCTGACCGTCGAGCCGGGGAGCCGTCCGCCGAAGGGCACCGTGAGGAACGGCTGCGTCTCCAGGTCGGCCCGGGTGAGCGGCTTGGTGGGGTCGTAGCCGTCCTTGGTGATGTAGTAGCGGAAGTCGGTCGTGGCGTGCCGGGCCTCGATCCGCCAGTTGAACGTGTAGTTCTGGCCGGCGGTGACCTTGGTGGCGGGCCAGGCGCCGCCGCGCGGGTCGTCCAGCTCGGAGAAGCGGCCGATGCCGCCCGAGCAGATGTGGCCGTCGGCCGGGCCGCGGGTGGGGAAGCCCTTGGGGCCCTCGACGCTCGGCGGCTCCCACTGGATCTGCCCGCAGCGCTTGACGGTGCCGATGCCGCAGAGCTGCTGCCTGCTGATCGGCGAGTCGGTGTAGCCGTGGCTCTGGGCGGGGGCCGAGGTGGCCAGCAGGGCCGCACCGGCGACCGCCAGCCCGGCCAGTAACGAGGTGATCTTCTTGCGCATACGTCGCTCCTGGAGATGTGGGGTGATGTCCGGAGAGTGCTGCGGTCTAGACCAAGGGTGAGCGTAGCGATGGCAATTTGACATGTCTAGACCAAGGGAGGCGCCTCGCGGGGAGGCTTCCCGGCGGGGGTGGTCCGTTGGCTGTCGCCTGGTAGCTCCGATATGCCTTTGAGTGAGCCAATGGCTCAGTCGATCGAGTTCAGTTTGAGCCAACCGCCCTTCGGGTGGTCTGATGTATCCGTCGATGGCGCTGCGGACCTCCGCGGCGCCTTTTTCGTGCCTGAACGTGACGGGAACGGAGAGCCGGTGGACCGGAGTGCGGGAGCAGCAGTGCTGAGGAAAGCGTTCGTGGGCCAGGACCCCGGCCGGATGCGGCTGCGCTTCGCGTCCCGGGCCGTGCTCGGCATCGGGCTGGCCGTCGTGGTGTGCGGGCTCGCCGGCCACTCGCTCGTGGCGGCCATCACCGGCGGCCTGGCCGCGCTGCTCGCCCTGTTCACCGTGACCGACCCCACCGTCCGGGGGCAGGCGGTCACCACCGCGCTGCTGCCCGCCGTCGGCTTCCCGGTGCTCGCGCTGGCCGCCCTGCTCCACGACCACCCGCTCGCCCGTGACACCGCGTTCCTCGCGGTCATGGGGGCGGGGGTCTACGCGAGGCGGTGGGGGCCGCGCGGGCACTCCCTCGGCGTGTTCGCCTTCATGGCCTTCTTCACCACGCAGTTCCTCCACACCCTGCCCGGGCAGCTCCCCGAGCTCTACTCCGCCGTCGCCCTCTCCCTGCTCACCGCGGCGGCCGTCCGCTTCGGCCTCTGGTGCTACGAACGCCGGCTGACCGCCCCCGCCGCGCCCACCCCGCCCGCCGGCACCGGCCTGGCCAGGGTCACCACCCGCCAGGCCGTCCAGGCGGTCACCGGCGGAGCCGTCGCGCTCATGGCCGGGCAGCTGATGTCCGACCAGCGCTGGTACTGGGCCGTCGGCGCCACCTGGTGGGTCTTCGTGAACACCGCCTCGCGCGGCGAGACCCTGGTACGCGGCTTCCGCCGGGTGCTCGGCACCCTCATCGGCATCCCGGTCGGCCTCGCCGTCGTCGTCCCGCTGCACGGGGCGCCCGTGCCGACCGCCCTCGTCGTCGCCGCCGGGGTGTTCGGGATCTTCTACACGGCCGCGGTCTCCTACACCTGGATGATGCTCTCCGTGACGGTCATGGCCGGTGCGCTCTACGGCTCGCTGGGCGTGCTCGACCCCGCGCTGCTAGCCCTGCGGCTCGGCGAGACCGCCGTCGGCGCGCTCGGTGCGATGCTCGCGGTGCTGTGCGTCCTGCCCGTCACCACGCACGCCACGACCGACGCCTGGATCCAGCGCGCCCTGCGCTGCGTGCACACCTGCACCGAGGAGGCCGCCGCCCGCCTCTCCGGCTCCGCCACCGCCGACCCGGCCCCGCGTATCGCCGAGCTGGAGGCCCTCCTCGGCCGCGTCCGCCTCTCGCTCGCCCCGCTGGTCCACCCGCTGAGCCCGCTCCGCGCCCGCCGGGCCCGGGCCGGACACGTGCTGACCCTGCTGGACGAGTGCGCCCGCGAGGTACGGGGCCTCGCCTCGGTGGCCGCCGACCCGGAGGCGTCCCACGACGCCCGGCTCGCCGCCGCCTGCTGGCGCGTCGAGAACGCGGTCGAGGCCCTGACCGGCCGTACGGCCGTCGCATCCGCCGTCCCGGCGCACCCGGCCGCCACCGAACCCGCCCTCGCCCACCTGCACAGCCTGGAACGCGCGCTCGCCGAACTCGCCGTGCCGCTGCACAGCCCGCCGGGTGCCCCGCTGGTCACCGCCTGATCGAGCACCCTTGGTCTAGACCGCCCCGCCGCACTGCTACCGTCGCCGCAAAAGATCACGACGGCACGTCCGCCGCGCACAGCCGGGGCGGGGAGGAGCAGCGGTGGACAGCAGCAACGGAGCGGTACGGGCCTTCATCGGATCGTTCACCTCGGCGGGCGGGCGGGGCGTCACCGTCGCCGCCGTGGACGCGGAGACCGGCGCGCTCACGGTCCTGGGGGCCACGGACGCCGTGCCCGACCCCTCCTACCTGGCGCTCGGCGCCGGCGGCACGGTCCTCTACGCGGTCAGCGAGACCGAGCCGGGCGGCGCGGCGGCCCTGGACGTCAGCACGGACGAACCCCGCCCGCTCGGCGAGGTCCGGGCGGTGGACGGCGACGGCCCCACCCACCTCACCCTCGCCGCCGGCCACCTGGTCACCGCGAACTACGGCTCGGGCAGCGTCAGCGTGCTGCCCGTCGCCGGGGACGGCACGCTCGGCCCCGTCGCCGCGGTCCTCGCGCACGAGGGCGGCGGACCGGTCACGGACCGCCAGGAGGGCCCGCACGCCCACCAGGTCCTGCCCGACCCCTCCGGTGCCTGGCTGCTCAGCGTCGACCTCGGCACCGACTCGGTCCGGGTCTGCGCGGTCGACCCGGCCACCGGCGAGCTGCGCACGCACGGCGAGACGGCCCTGCGCCCCGGCACCGGCCCGCGCCACCTGGCCTTCCACCCCTCGGGCGGCCACGCCTACGTGCTGAACGAGCTGGAGCCCACGCTCACCGTGTGCCGGTGGGACGCCACGGCGGGCGTCCTGGAACCGGTCCGCGAGATCCCGGTGCTGCCCGAGGGCGTGACCGTCGAGAGCTACGCCTCCGAGGTCGTCGTCGCCCACGACGGCCGGTTCCTGTGGGCGGCCAACCGGGGCCACGACAGCATCTCCGTCCTCGCGCTCGACGCGACCGGCGAGCACCCGTCCCTGGTCACGACCGTGGGCTGCGGCGGCCACTGGCCCCGCGACCTCGCGCTGGACCCGGCCGGGCGCCGGCTCTACGCGGCCAATGAGCGCAGCGGGAACGTCGCCTGGTTCACCGTGGACCCGGAGACCGGTGTCCCGGCCCAGGAGGGCACCCTGGACGCCCCGGCGGCGTCCTGTGTGGTCTTCGGCTGAAAACCGGTGAGGCCCCGGTGCCGGACTGCCGTCCGGGCCGGGGCCTCACGCATGCCGGAGAGGTCAGCGGGCCTGCGCCCCCTGGGCCACCGGGGGAGCGATCCCCAGGGCCGAGGTGTACATCGAGAGGACCAGCTTGCCGATCGCCGGGTACGCGCCCAGCGGCTCGGCGCTCGCGCAGCCGGCCTCCTTCGCCGCGGCGTCCAGCAGCCCCTCGGCCACCTCCGGGCCCACCAGGTACGGAGCCACGGCCAGCTGGAGCGAGCCGGAGCCCTTCAGCTGGTCGGCGATCGCGGCGACCGAACCCTCCACGTCGAGCGCGGCGGCCATCACCGGCACCGCGAGCCGGGCCGCGAGCAGCATGCCCGTGATCCCCGCCGCCTGCACGGCCTCCTCGCCGCCCACCGTGGCGAGCACGATCCCGTCGGCGGCCGTCGCCACCGTGAAGAGCCTGGCCCGGTCCGCGCGGGCCAGCCCGGCCTCCGACAGCCGGACGTGCAGCGCCTCGGCCAGCAGCGGGTGCGGGCCGAGCACATCGGTCAGCTCCGCCGGAGCCTCGCTGTCGGTGATCGCCTGACGTATCCGCTGCACCAGCGCGCTGTCCGGACCCGCGAGCAGCGGGACCACCACGGCGGCCGGGCCCTCGGGCTCGGCGACCTCACGGCCCACGGCCAGCGCCTGCTCGTACCGCGCGGTGCGCTCGGCGGCGGAATGCGCGATCACGGAGGCCAGCGCCGGGTACTCGGCGTCGTCCCCGTCCACGTAGCCGATCAGGGCGTTCAGACCGGGCAGCTCGGAACGGGCGATGCTGATGACCTCTTCGGCCAGACCGCGGCTGGTCGAGGAGGGGGTACCGGGAACGGCGAGAACGAGCGCGGCAGCGCCCTCGGGTGCGACCACGGGCTCCGGGCGGCGGTGCCGTCCGGACTGGCGAGGTCGCGGCATTCGTACAGGCAGGCCGGAAGCGGGCCCAGTGGGGGTGCTCATGGCGCCGCATGCTACTGGTTTCGGACGCCTCCCTGCTCGGGGAGGGTCCGGTCGAGCGGCCTCTGTCCGCTTTTATCCGATCGGCGGCTTACCGGGCTACTGCCCTGATCTGTCGTCAGCGTGCGCGCGGCCCGTCGCCCTACGAGCGGGGCCCGGGCGCCGGAACGCAGAGCAGCGTCGGATGGTGCGGCAGCCTCAGCCCTCCGGTGTCCAGGGCCTGGGCGATGCGCAGCGCACCGATCAGGGGATCACCCGAACCGGGGACTGCCCGTGCCCGGGGCAGCAGCCGCGCCAGCTCCTCGCGCAGCGGTACGAGCAGGGGCTCGCCCATCCGGAACAGCCCGCCGGTCAGCGCGACTTCGCAGGCGTCCTCGTCCGCCTTCGCCTCCGGGCACACCGCCGCGGCCGCCTCCGCGATATGCGCGGCGGCTTCCCGCAGGATGCCCCCGGAGACCGGGTCGCGGTCCGCGCACGCGGCCACCTCCGGCGCGAACGAGGCCAGCAGCGCGGGCCGGTCGGCGCGCGGGTAGAGCAGACCGGGCAGCTCCTGCGGCGGCCCGAACACCGCTTCCAGCCTGGCCAGCAGCGCCGGTGAACCGCCGCGCCGCCCGTCGTACGCGCGCATCGCGGCATCGAGCCCGGCCCGTCCGATCCAGGCACCGCCCCCGCTGTCGCCGAGCAGGTGCCCCCAGCCGTCCGCCCGCCGCCACGCCGTCAGGTCCGTGCCGAGCGCGATCAGCCCGGTGCCGGCGGCCACCACCGCGCCGGGCCGCTGGCCGACCGCCCCGGCGTACGCGGTCACCGCGTCCGCCGCGAGCGCGATCCGGCGCACCCCCAGCGCATCGGCCAGGGCGCCCGGCAGTTCGGCGCGCAACTCGTCGCCCAGCGTGGCCATCCCCGCGGCTCCGACCGCCGCGGCGGTGATCCGCCCGCCGGGGGCGTGCCCGTCGAGCAGGCCGCGTACGGCGGGGAGCACCTGATCCAGGAGGTGGGCGGCGTCGATGCCGCGCGGGCCGGTGCGCACGGGACCGCCGCAGGCGACGGTGGCCAGTGGGGCGTCCGCATCGGCCGTGCCCAGCGCCACCCGGAGCCCCGAGCCGCCCGAATCCACACCGAGGACATACGTGCCCGGTTGTCCGTGTGACGTCATGGACCGGCTCCCGGGGACGAAGGGGTGAGGGACGGGCAGCACCCTATCCCCGGGGGACCGCGTTGCGCCGGTAGGGTGATCTTTCGTGACAGCGCGACCGTTGAACGAAGTAGTCGAGCCCGGCTGGGCCGACGCCCTGGCCCCCGTGGCGGGGCGTATCGCCGCGATGGGCGATTTCCTGCGTGCGGAGGTCGCGGCCGGCCGCACCTACCTCCCCTCCGGGGCGAACGTGCTGCGCGCGTTCCAGCAGCCCTTCGAGGACGTACGGGTCCTGATCGTCGGTCAGGACCCGTACCCCACACCGGGGATGGCGATCGGGTTGAGCTTCGCGGTCTCCCCGGACGTGCGCAGGCTGCCGGGCAGCCTGGAGAACATCTACCGGGAGCTCAACGCCGACCTCGGGCTGCCCAGGCCGTCGAACGGCGACCTGACCCCGTGGACCCAGCAGGGCGTGCTGCTGCTGAACAGGGCGCTGACCACCGCGCCCCGCTCGCCCGGCGCCCACCGCGGCAAGGGCTGGGAGGAGGTCACCGACCAGGCCATCCGCGCCCTGGCCGCCCGGGGCAAGCCGCTGGTGTCCGTGCTCTGGGGCCGCGACGCCCGCAATCTGCGCCCGCTGCTCGGCGACCTGCCGGCCATCGAGTCCGCCCACCCCTCCCCGATGTCCGCCGACCGGGGCTTCTTCGGGTCCAGGCCGTTCAGCCGGGTCAACGAACTGCTCGCCGCCCAGGGTGCCCAGCCGGTCGACTGGCGGCTTCCGTAGGAAGCGCGCCTCACACCTCGACCGCCGCCGCCCGTACGCACAGCACGTCCGGGAGGTGCGAGGCGAGCTGTTCCCAGCTGTCCCCGTCGTCCGCGCTCGCGTACAACTCGCCGTTGCGGTTGCCGAAGTAGACCCCGGCCGGGTCCGCGTCGTCCGTGCAGAGCGCGTCGCGCAGCACCGTGCCGTAGTGCGCGCTCTCCGGCAGGCCCGCCGACAGGGGCTCCCAGTGGGCGCCCGCGTCGGTGGTCCGGAAGACCCGGCAGCGGTGCTCGGCGGGCACCCGGTCGGCGTCGGCGTTGATCGGGAAGACGTACGCGGTGTCCGCGCGGTGCGGGTGGGCGGCGACCGCGAAGCCGAAGTCCGAGGGCAGGCCGGCGCCGATGTCCGTCCAGTGGCCCCCGGCGTCGTCGCTGCGGAAGACGCCCCAGTGGTTCTGGAGATAGAGGCGGTCCGGGTCGGCCGCGTCCCGGCTGACCTTGTGCACGCACTGGCCGAACTCCGGGTCCGGGTCGGGCAGGAAGACCGCCGAGACCCCCTTGTTGGCCGGGGTCCAGCTCGCGCCGCCATCGCTGGTCCGGAACACCCCGGCGGTGGACACCGCGACCGTCACGGCGCGCGCGTCCCGCTCATCGGTCAGGATCGTGTGCAGCCCCTCGCCGCCCCCGCCGGGCACCCAGCGCGAACGCGTCGGGTGCTCCCACAGCGGGCGCACCAGCTCGAAGGACTCGCCGCCGTCCCCGGACCGGAAGAGCGCGGCCGGTTCCGTGCCCGCGTAGACGACGCCCGGCGCCTCGGGTCCCGCCGGCTGCAACTGCCACACCCGCTCCAGCGAGGTCCCGGTGAACTCGGGGAACTTCACCGCCGGGGTCTTCGGCTCGACCCAGCTCGCGCCCAGGTCGTCGGAGTGGAAGACGGACGGGCCCCAGTGCGCGCTGTCGCCGCCGACCAGCAGCCGTGGCCGGTCGCCCCGGGTGTCGATGGCGACCGAGTAGATCGCCTGGGCGTTGAAATGAGGCCCCTCGAACTCCCACGCACCGCCGCGCCTGCGGCCGATGAAGAGCCCCTTGCGGGTGCCCACGGTGAGCAGTACATCGGTCATGACCGAACCTCCCGAAACGCCGTTGTGCCGGATACGCGCCAGTCTGTACCCCGGCACTGACAACGGCGTGGACGACGGTCCGGGCGGGCCGTGTCTCAGCGGCAGGGCGGTGCGGTGCTGCTGCGGACCACCAGGTTCGTCGCCAGGTCCACCCGGGTCGTCGCGGGCTGCCGGCCGCGCCCGAGGTCGAGCACCAGCCGCGCCGCCGTCTCGGCCATCTCGATCAGGGGCTGGCGCACCGTGGTCAATGGCGGCCCGATCCACCGAGTGAGCGGCAGGTCGTCGAAGCCCACGACGCTCAGGTCCTCCGGGATGCGCAGACCGAGCTCGCGCGCCGCCTCGTACACACCGAGCGCCTGGAGGTCGTTGCCGGCGAAGACGGCGGTCGGCCGGTCCGCCGAGCGCAGCAGCTCCATCCCGGCCGCGTACCCCGCCTCGTGCGAGAACTCGGCCTCGCGGATCAGCGACGGGTCGATCGGGATGTCCGCCGTCTCCAGGGCGGCCCGGTAGCCGTCCACCCGGGCCCGGCTGCACATCATCCGGGTCGGTCCGCCGACCACGCCGATCCTGCGGTGGCCGAGGCCGGTGAGGTGGCGGGTCGCGGCGAGACCGCCCTGCCAGTTCGTCGTGCCGACCGAGGGGATGTCGTCGCCCGGGTCTCCGGCCGGGTCCACCACCGCGTACGGGATGCTGCGACTGGTGAGCTGCGCGCGCTGGGCGGCGGTGAGGTCGGACAGCACCAGGATGACCCCGACCGGCCGGCGGGCCAGCACCCCGTCGACCCAGGTCTGCCCCGGGCTGAGGCGGCCCGCGCTCTCCGAGAGGACCAGGCTCAGCCCCTCCTCGCGGGCGACGTTCTCCACCCCGCGTACGACCTCCATGGCCCACGCGCTGTCCAGCTCGTGGAAGACCAGGTCGATGAGTTGCGACTGCGTGGTCGAGCCGCGTCTGCGGCGGTAGCCGTGCTGGAGCAGCAGCTCCTCGACCTTGGTGCGCGTACCGGGCGCGACATCGGCGCGCCCGTTCAGGACCTTCGAAACTGTCGGAGCCGAGACTCCGGCCGCTCGGGCGATTTCCGCCAGCGTGGCAGTGCCGTCCGACGGCGCTGCGGCAGGCGCATTCTCCTGATGTGACTGGACGTTTGCGGGGCTCATACAGCGAATCGTAACCGCCCGGCGCCCGAACGGAGGCGGGAGCCCGGGCGAAAAATTCGCGGTCCGCGACCTCTTGACTGGCCGGAAACCCAACCGTACGGTTCCGGCAACATTCGCAAGCAACTCCGAAAGATTCGACAGAGGTGCGGTCATGCGGTCGGGAATATTCACTCAGGGCAAGCGCGCGGCGAGATGGACCGCGGCCGGTGCGGCCATGGTCATGGCGGGAGTCCTGGCGGGCTGCGGATCGGACGGTGACAGCGGCGGTGGCGGCGCCACGCTGACCGCGTACGTCTACGGCGACGACGCCGTGAAGGTGCAGCAGGCCGCGGTCAAGGAGTTCAACAAGACCTCCGACGTCAAGGTCAAGCTCGTCTCCGTCCCCGGCACCGACTACGTCAACAAGCTCCGCAGCGCCATGGGTTCCCCGAGCGCCCCCGACATCTTCTTCAACTGGGGCGGCGGCTCCATCAAGCCGTACGTCGACGCGAACCAGCTGGTCGACCTCACCTCGACGTTCAAGGACGACGCCACCCTCAAGGACGGCTTCCTGCCGTCGATCGTCACCGCCGGCAGCCTCGACGGGAAGGTCTACGGCGTCCCGATGCGCGGTATGCAGCCCGTGATGCTCTTCTACAACAAGACCCTCTTCGCCGAGAACAACGTCCAGGTCCCCAAGACCTGGGAGGACCTGCAGCAGGCCATCAAGACCTTCAAGGGCAAGGGCATCACCCCGTTCGCCCTCGGCGGCTCCGACAAGTGGCCCGAGCTGATGTGGATGGAGTACCTGCTCGACCGGATCGGCGGCCCCGACGTCTTCCGCAAGATCCAGAACGGTGACAGCTCCGCCTGGGGCGACCCGGCTGTTCTGAAGACCGCCCAGACCGTCGAGCAGCTCGTGGACGACGGCGCCTTCGGCAAGAACTTCAACTCCGTCGACTACGGCAACGGCGGTGCGCCCACCCTGCTCAACAAGGGCAAGGCGGCCATGCACCTGATGGGTTCGTGGGAGTACTCCACCCAGCTCGGCAAGGCGCCCGACTTCGCCAAGAAGGACCTCGGCTGGACGAACTTCCCGACCGTCGCGGGCGGCGTCGGCGACCCGGCCGACGTGGTCGGCAACCCCACCAACTACTGGTCGGTGAACGCCCGCACCAAGCACAAGGACGCGGCCATAGCCTTCCTGAAGACCATGGCGTCCAAGTCGTACGCGCAGGCCCTCGTGGACAACGGCGACGTGCCCACCACGTCCAACGCCGCCTCCATGCTCAGCGGCTCGCCCAACCCGAAGTTCGCCACCGACCAGTACGAGATGGTCCAGAAGGCCCCCGACTTCACCCTGTCCTGGGACCAGGCGCTCGAATCCCAGACCGCCACCCCGCTGCTCACCGAGATCAGCAAGCTGTTCGCCGGCAAGTCCACGCCCGAGCAGTTCGTCGCCGCGATGAAGGCCGTCAAGTAACGATGTCCCACGTCTCCTCGTCACCCAAGGTGCGCGGAGGACGGAAGGCGGCCGCCGGAAACGTCGGCCGCCCCCCGGTCGCCTGGGCGCTGCCCGGCATCCTCTTCTTCGCCCTCTTCGCGATCGTCCCGCTGGCGATCGCCGTGTACCTCTCCTTCTGCCACTGGGACGGGCTGAACTCCCCGACCTCCGTCGGCACGGCCAACTGGACCCGGCTCTTCAAGGACCCGGAGTTCCGCCAGGCCGCCTGGCTCAGCCTGCTGCTGACCACGGTCAGCTGGGCCTTCCAGACCCCGGTGGCCCTGCTCCTCGGCGTCTGGGCGGCCGGCCGGCAGCGCAGCCGCGCCGTGCTCTCGGCGGTCTTCTTCATCCCGCTGCTGCTGTCCACCACCGCCATCGCGATGCTGTTCCACGCGCTCCTCGACCCCAACTTCGGCGTCATCAAGGAGATCGGGCCCTGGTTCGGCATCGACCCGAACATCATGGGCTCGTCCACCGGAGCCCTGCTCACCGTGGCGTTCGTCGGCGGCTGGCAGTTCATGCCCTTCCACACCCTGATCTACCAGGGCGGCACCCGGCAGATCCCGCAGGTCCTCTACCAGGCCGCCGAGATCGACGGCGCAGGCATGTTCCGGCAGTTCTTCCACATCACCCTGCCGCAGCTGCGCAACACCATCACGACCTCCTCGGTCCTGATGATCGTCGGCTCGCTGACCTACTTCGACACCGTGCTCATCATGACCAAGGGCGGCCCTGGCACCGACACCACCGTGCTGCCGTACCTCATGTACCGCACCGGTTTCCAGACCTACGACCTCGGGTACGCCGCCGCCATCGCGACCGCCCTCGTCGTCGTGGCCACCGCCCTCTCGCTGATCCTCGTCCGCTTCAGCGGCTTCGGGAACATGCGCTCCACCCGGGAAGGTATGTGACGCGATGTCGACCGACACCCGCCCCGCGACGCGCCCCGCGCAGCCCCTGACCCGCACCCGCCCCGCCACCGCGCGGCGCCGCCGCAGGTGGGGCAACCCGCTGGCCGGCCTCGGCTCGCTGGTCTGGCTCGTGCTCGTCGTCGTCCCGCTGTACACGCTGGTCTCGTCCTCGCTGATGCACCAGGACGAGGCGCTGAACGGCGACCCGCTGGCCGTCCCGACCAACCCCACGCTCGAGAACTACCGCACGGTGCTGGACAGCGGCTTCTCCACGATGCTCTCCAACACGGCCATCGTCGCCGTGGCGACCACGGCGATCGTGCTGGTCCTCTCGATCCCCGTCGCGTACGTCGCGGTACGCACCCGCAGCAGGCTCTCCGGACTCGCCTTCCGCACCTTCCTGCTCGGCGTCGCCATCCCCGCCCAGGCCGTGATCGTGCCGCTCTACCTGCTCATCAGCAAGATGGGCCTGTACGACAGCCTGCCGGCCATCATCCTGCCGACCGCCGCGTTCGCGATGCCCGTGGCGGTGCTCATCCTCAGCGGCACCATGCGCGACGTCTCCGAGGAGATGTACGAGGCCATGGCGCTCGACGGCGCCTCGTCGCTGCGGATGCTGTGGCAGCTGGCGATCCCGATGTCCAAGGCGGGCATCAGCACGGTCGCGATCTACACGGCGCTCCAGGCGTGGAACGGCTTCCTGTTCCCGCTGATCCTGACCCAGTCCGAGGAGAACCGGGTGCTGACCCTCGGTCTCTTCAACTTCATGTCCCAGTTCGGGGTGAACATCCCGGCCGTGCTCGCCGCGATCGTGCTCTCCGTCGTACCGATCTTCGCCGTGTACCTCGTGGCACGGAAGGCACTGGTCAACGGACTGATGGGGGTGGGCGGCAAGTAACGCACCCATGCCGCCGCGTACCACCGCACTCTTGAGAGGAATCCCCGCCGCCATGGCAAACCCCCCTGTTCCCCATGCCCGCAGGACCGAAGCGGCCACCGCCGTCGACGGCCCCTGGCAGGACCCCGCGCTCGCCCCCGAGGAGCGTGTGGCCGACCTCGTCTCCCGGATGACCCTCCAGGAGAAGACCGCCCAGCTGTACGGAATCTGGGTGGGCGCCGACGCCGACGGGGACGGGGTCGCCCCGCACCAGAACGAGATGGTCGACGCCATCGACTGGGACGCGCTGATCCCGCGCGGCCTCGGCCAGCTGACCCGCCCCTTCGGCACCGCCCCCGTCGACCCGGCCGTCGGCGCGATCTCGCTCGCCCGCGCCCAGCGGGCCATCGCGGGCGCCGGCCGCTTCGGCATTCCGGCCCTCGCCCACGAGGAGTGCCTGGCCGGCTTCACCGCCTGGGGCGCCACCGCCTACCCCGTCCCGCTCTCCTGGGGCGCGGCCTGGAACCCGGACCTGGTCACCGAGATGGCCCACCGGATCGGCGGCGACATGCGGTCCGTGGGCATCCACCAGGGCCTCGCCCCGGTCCTGGACGTGGTGCGCGACCTGCGCTGGGGCCGCGTCGAGGAGACCATCGGCGAGGACCCCTACCTCGTCGCGACCATCGGCACGGCGTACGTGAAGGGCCTGGAGTCCGCCGGTATCGTCGCCACCCTCAAGCACTTCGCCGGGTACGCGGCATCGGCCGGCGCCCGCAACCTCTCGCCGGTCCGGGCCGGGGCCAGGGAGCTCGCCGACGTCATCCTCCCGCCCTTCGAGATGGCCCTCCTCGACGGCGGCGCCCGCTCCGTCATGCAGTCGTACGCGGAGATCGACGGCGTCCCGTCGGCGGCCGACCCCGCCCTGCTCACCGGGCTGCTCCGCGACACCTGGGGCTTCGAGGGCACCGTCGTCGCCGACTACTTCGCCATCGGCTTCCTGGAGACCCTGCACAAGGTCGCCGAGGGCCGCGCCGACGCCGCCCGCCTCGCTCTGAACGCCGGCGTCGACGTGGAACTGCCCACTGTCCGCAGTTACGGCGACGAACTCGCCGCCGCCGTCCTGGCCGGTACGGTCCCCGAGGCCCTGGTCGACCGCGCGCTGCACCGGGTCCTCCTCCAGAAGTGCGAACTCGGGCTGCTCGACCCCGACTGGACCCCGCTTCCCGCGCTCCTGCGCGACACCGACCCGGAGCGGGCCCGCGAGACCATCGACCTGGACCCCCCGCGCAACCGCGCCCTCGCCCGCGAACTCGCCGAACAGGCCGTGGTCCTGCTCGCCAACCCGCAGGGGGCGCTGCCGCTCGCCGGGACCGGGCGGATCGCGGTGATCGGCCCCCGCGCCGACGACGCGCTCGCCATGCTCGGCTGCTACTCCTTCCCCAGCCACGTCGGCGTCCTCCACCCCGAGACCGCCATGGGCATCGACATCCCCACCGTGCTCGACGCGGTGCGCGGCGAGTTCCCCGCCGCCACGGTCACCGGCGCCCCCGGCTGCGAGGTCGACACCACCGACACCTCGGGCTTCGCGGCGGCGGTGGACCTGGCCCGGGACGCGGACGTCTGCGTCGCCGTGCTCGGCGACCGGGCCGGGCTCTTCGGGCGCGGCACCTCGGGCGAGGGCTGCGACGCCGACGACCTCGCGCTGCCCGGCGTGCAGGGCGAACTGCTCGACGCGCTGCTGGACAGCGGAACCCCGGTCGTCCTGGTCCTGGTCACGGGCCGGCCGTACGCGCTCGGCCGCTGGGCGGACCGCACCGCCGCCGTGGTCCAGGCGTTCTTCCCCGGCGAGGAGGGCGGCCCGGCCCTGGCCTCCGTGCTCTCCGGCCGGGTCAGCCCCTCCGGCCGGCTGCCGGTCTCCGTTCCGCGCCACCCGGGCGGCCAGCCGTGGACCTACCTCCAGCCGCCCCTCGGGCTCGCCAACGGGGTCAGCAACCTGGACCCGACACCGCTGTACCCCTTCGGCCACGGCCTCACGTACACCTCCTTCGCCTGGGAGCCCGGCGCCGCCGCCCCGGAGGAGATCCCCACCGACGGCTCCGCCGACATCGAGCTGACCGTCCGCAACACCGGGGACCGGGCGGGCGCGGAGGTCGTCCAGCTCTACGTGCACGACCCGGTCGCCCAGACGACCCGGCCCGACAACCGGCTCATCGGCTACGCCCGGGTGCCGCTCGACGCGGGCCAGGAGGCGCGGGTGCGCTTCCGGTTCCACGCCGACCTGGTGTCCTTCACGGGCATCGGGGGGCGGCGCGTCGTGGAGCCGGGCGCGCTGGAGCTGCGGCTCGCGGCGTCCAGCGGTGCCGAGGACATCCGGCACACGGTGCACCTGCGCCTCACCGGTCCCGAGCGCACCCTCGACCACCGGCGCCGGCTGGTGTGCGACGCGGTGGTCGAACCCGTACCGGCGGCCGCCCCCGTACGGGGCTGACCGCACCCGCAGACACCGGGCGGGGGCGCGCGGCCCTTACCGCGGCGCCCCCGCCCGGGCACAGCTGCACGAAACTTTCGAAACACCCACACCCGCGCAGGCCCACCCGGTCACCGGGGACCCGGCCGTGCGCCTCTCGAAGGGTTTCTGTCATGCGCAAGCCAATGAAGGCCGTGCTGATCGGCACCGCCGCCGCGGCCCTCCTCGCCCCCTGCACCATCAACGCCTTCGCCCACTCCGAGCACGGCGGCGGGTCCAAGGACCGGGCCACCACGCTCGGCGCCCTCGGCAAGCGGTCCGGCGTGCGCATCGGCACCGCCGTCGACATGGCGGCCCTGGCGGACGACGCGCCCTACCGCGCGAAGGCCGCGAGCGAGTTCAGCTCGGTCACCCCCGAGAACGTCATGAAGTGGGAGGTCGTCGAGCCGAGCCGCGGCCGGTACGACTGGAAGGAGGCCGACAAGCTGGTCGACTTCGCCCGCGCCAACGGCCAGCTGGTGCGCGGCCACACCCTGCTCTGGCACAACCAGCTGCCCGCCTGGCTCACCGCCGGCGACTTCACCGCCGACCAGCTGCGCGCCATCCTCCGCGAGCACATCACCGACGAGGCCCGCCACTTCAAGGGCCGCATCTGGCAGTGGGACGTCGTCAACGAGGCGTTCAACGACGACGGCACCCTGCGCGACTCCCTCTGGCTCCAGAAGCTGGGCCCCGGCTACATCGCGGACGCCTTCCGCTGGGCCCACGCGGCCGACCCGAAGGCCAAGCTGTTCATCAACGACTACAACATCGAGGGCGTCAACGCGAAGAGCACCGCCCTCTACGACCTGGTCGTGGAGCTGCGCAAGCAGCACGTACCGATCGACGGCGTCGGCATCCAGGGCCACCTGTCCGTCCAGTACAACGCCCCCCACGACATCGCCGAGAACATGAAGCGGTTCGACGCGCTCGGCCTGGAGACCGCGATCACCGAGGCCGACGTCCGCGTCCCGATGCCCTCCGACAGCACCAAGCAGGAGGCGCAGGCCGAGGGCTACGACGTACTGCTGCGCGGCTGCCTGCTCACCCGCAAGTGCACCGACTTCACGGTCTGGGGCTTCACCGACAAGTACTCCTGGGTGCCCGACACCTTCGAGGGCGAGGGCGCGGCCAACCTCTACGACGAGAACTACAAGGCCAAGCCCGCCTACAGCGCCCTGCGCGACGACCTGCTGCTCGCCGCCGGCCGCAACTGAGCACGGACAAGGAGAGCAGCATGGACAGCGACACCCCCGGCACCCCCGGGCGGACCAGCCGCCGAGCGGTCCTCGGCCTCGGCCTCGGGCTCACCGCACTCACCGCCACCCCCCTCGGCTCCCTCGTCGGTCTGACCGGTGAGGCGTCCGCCACCGGGCACGGCCCCGCGCCACGGCCCACCGACCCCGGCGCCTACCTCTCGTTCACCGCACAGCGCGGCAGCTTCCCGCTGGTCAGGCACGGAAGGGCGACCCCGGTCCTGGTCAGCGACCACGACTGGCCGGGCGTCGTCCGGGTCGCCGGCGACCTCCGCGACGACATCGCACGCGTCACCGGAGTCCGCCCCGCCCTCTCGCACGGGGCGGTGCCCAAGGCCCGCGAGATCACCATCGTCGGCACCGTGGGCCGCAGCCCCCTGATCGACCGGCTGGTCGCCGAAGGCCGGCTCGACGTCTCCTCGATCCGGGGCAAGTGGGAGACCAGCCTCCAGACCGTCGTCGACCACCCGCTGCCCGGCGTCGAGCGCGCCCTCGTCATCGCCGGCAGCGACCAGCGCGGGACCATCTTCGGCGCGTACGACGTCTCGCGCGGCATCGGCGTCTCGCCCTGGTACTGGTGGGACGACGTCACCCCCGTACACCGCGACGAGATCCACGTACTGCCCGGGCGGCACACCCAGGGCACCCCGGCCGTGAAGTACCGCGGGTTCTTCATCAACGACGAGAACCCGGCGCTGGGCACCTGGGCCCCCGCGTACTTCGGCCCCGGCAAGGCGCCCGGTTTCGAGGGCGGCTTCAACGCGGACTTCTACGCCCGCGTCTTCGAGGTCATGCTCCGGCTCAAGGCCAACTACCTGTGGCCGGCCGTCTGGGGCCGCGCCTTCGCCGAGGACGACCCGCTCAACCACGCCACCGCCAAGGCGTACGGCGTCGTCATGGGCACCTCGCACGAGGCGCCGATGATGCGCGGCATCGAGGAGTGGAACCGGCACGCCGTCGCCGCCGTACGCGACGCCGAGGGCACCATCACCACCCCCGGCCACGACCCCTACGGCGGCACCGGCGAGTGGTCCTTCCGCCGCAACGCCGAAGCGCTCAAGGCCTACTGGGCGGACGGCATCCGCCGGATGAAGGACGAGGACTTCGAGGGCGTCGTCACCCTCGGCATGCGCGGCAACGGCGATGTCAGCCTCCCCGACGGCGACGGCATCGAGCTGATGACCGAGATCATCGCCACCCAGCGGCAGATCCTCGCCGAGGTCTCCGGCAAGGACGTCACCACGATCCCGCAGGTCTGGACGCTCTACAAGGAGGTCCAGCGCTACTGGGACCGGGGCCTGCGCGTCCCCGACGACGTCACCGTGGTCCTCACCGACGACAACTGGGCCAACATCCGCAAGCTCCCCGACCCCGCCGAGGCCCCGAGGGAGGGCGGCTACGGGCTGTACTACCACTTCGACTACGTCGGCGTCGGCCGCAACTACAAGTGGGTGGACACCGCGTCCCTCCCCAACATGTGGGACCAGCTCCACCAGTGCCACGCCTACGGCAACCACGGACTGTGGGTCACCAACGTCGGCGACCTCAAGGGCAACGAACTGCCCACGCAGTTCTTCCTGGAATACGCCTGGGACCCGGAGCGCTGGACCCTGGACCGGCTGCCCGAGTGGGAGGAGATGTACGCCCGGCAGAACTTCGGCGAGAAGCAGGCCGCCGAGATCGCCGCCGTCCTGCGCGAGTACGCCCGGCTCCAGGCCCGCCGCAAGCCCGAGCTGCTCAACCGCCGGATCACCCTCGACCCGGCCAAGGACCCCGCCACCGACAGCGCGGCCGTGGTCTACGACGACCAGGCGTCCCCGTTCAGCCTCGTCCACTACCGCGAGCTGGAGCGCGTCACCGAGGAGTGGCGCCTGCTCGGCGAGTGCGCCCGGCGGATCGGGCGCAGGCTGCCGGCCTCCGCCCAGGACGCCTGGTACGAACTCGTCGGCTACGAGGTCGCGGCCACCGCCAACCTGTACGCGCTGCGCGAGGCGGAGTTCACCAACATCCATTACGCGGCCCAGGGCCGGGCCCTCACCAACGATCTCGCGGCCACCGCCGAGGCGCGGCTCGCCGACGACTTCGCGCTGGCCGACCGCTTCAACACCAAGATCGCGGGAGGCAAGTGGCAGGGCTTCCAGACCCAGCCGCACATCGACTACGGCGACGTCGAACGCTACGGGCCCAACGCCCCCTGGCAGCAGCCCGAGATCGACAACGTGGCCATCAAGGACGTGCTCTTCCCGGCCGTCAAGCGCATCGAGCTGCCGGCACGGGCCGCGATGGGCGTCGCCGTGGACGGCTCCACGGCCTGGTGGCCGCTTGAGACCGCGCCCGCCGTGCTGCCGGTGTTCAGCCCGTACCAGACCCGGCCCGCGCAGTACATCGAGGTGTTCAACCGGGGCCGCGCCCCGTTCGACTACCGGGTGCGGACCGGAGCGTCCTGGCTGACCGCCGACCGGGTGCGCGGCCGCGTCACCACGCAGGACCGGATCACCCTGCGCGTCGACTGGGACCGCGCCCCCAAGGGCGTCACCCGCGTCCCGGTCACCGTCACCGGGCCCGACGGGGCGGAGGTGACCGTCACAGCGGTGGCCGACCGCCCGGCGCTCTCCCGGGCCCGGCTCGGCGGCTTCGTGGAGGCCGGCGGCCATGTCTCCATCGAGGCCGACCACTACCACCGTGCCGTCGGCGGCGGGGGCGTCACCTGGCAGCGCATCCCGGACATCGGGCGGACCGGGGCCGGCATGGAGCCGTTCCCGGTCACCGCAGCCCGGCAGACTCCCGGCGGCCGGAGCCCGCACCTGGAGTACCGGGTCAGCCTCTTCACCACCGGGCCCGTCACCGTGTACGCGTACCTCTCGCCCCGTAACAACGCACTGCCGACCGACGGGCTGACCTACGCGGTGTCCTTCGACGACGACGCCCCGCAGCGGGTGAACGTCACGAAGGCGACGGGGGCCGACGACGGGACCATGAACGCCCAGTGGGCCCGGCACACCTCCGACAACGTCAACATCACCGGCACGGTCCACCGCATCGCCGCCCCCGGGGTGCATGTGCTGAAATTCTGGATGGTCGACCCGACGGTGGTCCTCCAGAACCTGGTGATCGACACCGGCGGCCTCGAACCCAGCTACCTGGGCCCGCCGGAAAGCCTCCGGCTGGACTGAGCCCGGGGCACGGAACGTACACGGGAAGGTGCGCAGCGATGACGGACGAGCACGGGGACGGCGGAATCCTGGAGGTCGCCCCTGCCGGGGCGGAGGTCGGGATCACCGTCGCCACCCCGTCCGGCGAGCACACCTTCCTGTGCACCCCCGCCCGGGCCCGGGAACTGGCGGCCGCCCTCGGCTTCGCGGCGGACGAGGCCGAGAGCGGGCCGGCCCACCACGTCACCGTCCGGGCGGACGAGCTGCACCGGGGCGATGTGCGCGACGGCGACCGCGCCATGACCGTGGAGGCCGTCCGCGTCGAAGGGGGCACCGCCCATGTCACCTGGGCGTCCGGCGCCGGACGCAGCTGGAACCAGATGTACGACGCCGACGCCTCCATCCCGCTCCGGCGCCGGGGCCGGCTGCCGGGGGCGTGAGCGTTCGCGCGCGGCCCGGCGGCGGGCGCACCCTGGAAGGGAGACCTTCCGGAGGTGAACGCCATGACCCGAACCGCTGTCGGATGGCACATCGAGCTTGAATTCGAGGAGGACACCCACCGCACCCGCGCGGCCGCCCTGGTGCGGCTCTCCGACGGACAGGAGGTGCGCGCCCACGGGTACGCCAGCCGCCACCCCTCCGACGCCGAGCAGCCCCGGGTGGGGGAGGAGATCGCCGGAGCCCGCGCGCTCAACGAACTGGCGATGAAGCTCCTGACCAAGGCGCACGACGAGATAGACGACGCGGCCGGCCGCAGCTCGTACCCGCTGAGGCCCCGCTGAGAACCCGCTGACCCGGACCCCGCGAAGCCGCGGGCCGCTTGTACGAGAGTGGTCGTAATTTGACGGGCGTCGTACTACGGGATGTATCGTACTAGCGATCCTTCCGTACCCGGCGAAACGGAGTCCGTCGTGAGTGCCCTCTTCGAGCCCTACACCCTCAGGTCGCTTGTCGTGCCCAACCGGGTGTGGATGGCACCCATGTGCCAGTACAGCGCCGCGGTGGAGGGTCCGGAGACGGGCGTGCCGGGCGACTGGCACTTCGCCCACCTCGCCGCCCGCGCCACCGGCGGCACCGGCCTGATCCTCACCGAGGCCACGGCCGTCAGCCCCGAGGGCCGCATCAGCCCGGCCGACCTCGGCATCTGGAACGACACCCAGGCCGAGGCGTTCCGCCGGATCACCGAGTTCGTCAAGGCGCACGGCTCGGTGGTGGGCATCCAGCTCGCCCACGCCGGCCGCAAGGCGTCGACCGCCGCGCCCTGGACCGGTGGACGCCCCGTCGGCCCCGAGGAGCACGGCTGGACCCCGGTCGGCCCGAGCCCGCTGCCCTTCGACGAGGGCTACCCGGTCCCGCACGAGCTGACCACCGACGAGATCGCGCGCGTCGTGGACGACTTCCGCGAGGCCGCCCGCCGCTCCGTCGAGGCGGGCTTCCAGGTCGCCGAGGTGCACGGCGCCCACGGCTACCTCATCGGCCAGTTCCTCTCCCCGCACAGCAACCACCGCACCGACGAGTACGGCGGCAGTTTCGAGAACCGGGTGCGCCTGGCCCTTGAGGTGGTCGACGCCGTGCGCGAGGTGTGGCCCGAGGAGCTGCCGGTCTTCTTCCGCGTCTCCGCGACGGACTGGCTCACGGAGAACCCCGAGGACGAGCGCGAGGGCTGGACGGCCGACGAGACCGTGCGGCTCGCGGCGCTCCTGCGGGACCACGGTGTGGACCTGCTCGACGTCTCCACCGGCGGCAACGCGCCCCGCGCCCGAATCGCCACCGGCCCCGGCTACCAGGTGCCCTTCGCCGAGCGCGTGAAGCGGGAGACCTCGCTGCCCGTGGCGGCCGTCGGCCTCATCACGGACCCGCAGCACGCCGAGAAGATCCTCACCGAGGGCAGCGCGGACGCCGTCCTCCTCGGGCGCGAACTGCTGCGCAACCCCTCCTGGGCCCGGGAGGCCGCCCGTGCGCTGAACGGCACCGTGCACGCCCCCACCCCGTACGGCTACGCCATCTGACCTACCCTCAGGGCGTTCCCTTTCGCCCCCGGCCGCCCCCTTCGCACCCAAGGTGTGCGAAGGGGGCGGTCTGCGTGGACCCGCCGACCGGCTCGTACCGACCGTGCTTTCTATCGTTGAAAAATCCTCGCGCACGACTGTTGTTTTACGTTTGATGCTGTGGCTCAATGTTCGATTGTGTGCTGTGCCTCACAGGTTCGAGGCACTTGAGCTCTCTCGACAGGACGACGCCTTGAGACCACAAACGCCCCACCCCCGCGCTCTGTTCAGGACGGCGGCCTGCGCCGCCGCGCTGCTGATCCCCCTCGGTGCCACGCTCGTCCCGGCCGCCGCGGCCGCCCCCGCGAGCGCCGCCTCGACCACCTTCAAGGCCGGAAATCCGGCCACCGAGGTCCACGGGCTGAAGGGTGAGTACTTCAGCATGTCCGCGCCCGGCGCGCGGGACTTCGACAAGCTCGGCGGAGTCGCCCTCGACCCGAACATCAACTTCCCCGGTCTCACGGGCACGTTCGAGTCGACCACCGGCCAGACCGAGAACACGACGGCCCGCTGGACCGGCTTCCTCACCGCCCCCGAGGACGGTGACTACACCTTCTCCGCCAGTGGCGACAACGGCTTCCGGCTGTTCATCGACGGCAAGGCCGTCATCGACCACTGGGAGCCCGACTGGGACAACGAGCAGACCAGCAAGCCGATATCGCTGAAGGCCGGCGAGGCGCACGAGTTCAAGCTGGAGATGTTCCAGGACACCGGCGGCGCCAACATGTTCCTGCGCTGGTCCAGCGCGAAGCTGGCCAAGCAGGTCGTCCCGGAGTCCGCCTTCACCCCGCCCGCCGACTTCGAGGTCTACCCGGTCGGGCTGAGCGTCCCGGACAAGGGCACCGAGCTGCACGCCGTCTTCGACGAGAAGGTCAGCGACTACGCGGACCTGAAGAACCACCTCACCGTCGAGGCCGACACCACCCCGATGCCGGTCAAGTCCGTCACGGCCCGCGGCGGCAAGGAACTCGTCGTCAAGCTGGACGCGGCCGTCCTCAAGGGCCAGCGCGTCACGATCGCGTACGACGGCAAGGCCGGCCTGAAGTCGGGCGGCGAGACCGTCCCCGAGATCAACCGCACGGCCACCAACGACTCCACGCACCGCCTCACCACCAAGTGGGGCGACAAGGTCGACCGCAACCACCCGCTGCCCGAGTACCCCCGGCCGCAGCAGGTGCGCGACAAGTGGAAGAACCTCAACGGCCAGTGGGAGTTCGCCGGGGCCAAGGCGGGCGAGCAGCCCGTGTTCGGCAAGAAGCTCGGTGAGCGCATCACCGTGCCGTACCCGGTCGAGTCGCAGCTCTCCGGCCTGGAGCGCCACGAAGACCACATGTTCTACCGCAAGCTCGTCACCGTCCCGCAGAACTGGGCCGTCAAGGCCGACAAGCACGGCAAGAGCAACCGGCTGAAGCTCAACTTCGGTGCCGTCGACTACCAGGCAACCGTCTGGGTCAACGGCAAGAAGGTCGCCGAGCACACCGGCGGCTACACCGCCTTCACCGCCGACATCACCGACGCGATCAAGGGCAGCGGCCCGCAGGAGATCGTCGTCGGGGTCACCGACACCACCGGCGCCGACCAGCCCACCGGCAAGCAGTCGGCCAACCCGGGCGGCATCTTCTACACCGCCTCGTCCGGTATCTGGCAGACCGTCTGGATGGAGCCCGTCGCCCCGGCGGCCGTCGACTCCCTGACGACCACCCCGGACATCGACAAGGGCAACCTCGCCCTGACGGTCAACTCCGAGGACGCCTCGAAGTCCGCCACGGTCACCGCCGTGGCCCGGGACAAGAAGGGCAAGGTCGTCGGCAGGATCAGCGGCCCGGCCAACCGCGAGCTGAGCCTCCCGGTCGCCAAGCAGCACCTGTGGTCGCCCGACGACCCGTACCTGTACGACCTGGAGGTCACCCTCAAGGACGGCAGCTCCAAGGACACCGTCGACAGCTACTTCGGCATGCGCTCCGTCGGCATCGCCAACGTCGGCGGCTACCAGAAGATCGTCCTCAACGGGAAGCCGTTCTTCTCGCTCGCCCAGCTCGACCAGGGCTTCTACCCGGACGGTCTGAACACCGCGCCCAGTGACGACGCGCTGGTCTTCGACCTGAAGGCGCAGAAGGACCTCGGCTTCAACTCCGTGCGCAAGCACATCAAGGTCGAGCCCGCCCGCTGGTACTACCACGCGGACCAGCTCGGTCTGTTCGTGTGGCAGGACTTCGTCTCCGGCAATCTCACCAACGAGAGGGGCCACCAGGCCTTCATCGACCAGGGTGCCGAGGAGATGGAGCAGCTCCACAACTACCCCTCGATCGGTTCCTGGATCGTCTTCAACGAAGGCTGGGGCGAGTGGGACCGCACCGAGACCGGCAAGATCACCGAGAAGGTCCAGGCCGCCGACCCCTCCCGCATCGTCAACGCCCACAGCGGTGTCAACTGCTGCAACTCCAAGGGTGACTCGGGCAAGGGCGACATCATCGACCACCACGACTACAACAACACCGACCCGGCCTTCCCGGACGCCACCCGCGCCGCGATGGACGGCGAGCACGGCGGCTTCACCCTTCGGATGCCCGGCCACATGTGGCCCGGCGCCCCGACCGCGATCTACAGCGGTGTCGCCGACAAGGCCGCGCTGACCGCCAAGTACGTCGAGAACACCCGCAAGTACTACCTGGAAGCGGCCGGCGCCGAACTCTCCGGCTCCATCTACACCCAGGTGACCGACCTGGAGAACGAGCTCAACGGCCTCTGGACGTACGACCGCCGCGAGATCAAGGTGGACGCCGCCCAGGTCCGTAAGATCAACCAGGAGGTCATCGCCGCCGGCGCCGCGGCGGGCACCCGCACCCCCGTCAAGGGCGGCGGCTCCTGGTCGCTGGACGAGAACAAGGGCACCAAGGCCGCCGACAGCGGCCCGAACCACAAGGACCTCACCCTCTCCGAGGGCACGTCCTGGACCACCGGCGTGCACGGCTCGGCGCTGAAGTTCAACGGTGAGGGCCAGTACGCGGAGACCAGCGGCCCCGTGGTCGACACCACCGGCGACTACACCGTCTCGGCCTGGGCCTCCCTGGACGCCCTCCCGGGCAACTACGGCACCATCGTCAGCCAGGACGGCCGGCGCCAGGAGAACCCGTTCTACCTCCAGTACGGCCAGGGCGGGTTCGCCTTCTCCACGCCGGGCGCCCACCGGGCCCGCCTGGACATGAAGCCGGAGCTCGGCCACTGGTACCACGTGGTCGGCGTCCGCAGCGGTGACCAGATCAAGCTGTACGTGGACGGCAAGCTCGCCTCCACCGCCCCGGCCGGATCGGCCGACGTCAGCAGCGGAGCCCTGTCCGTGGGCCGCGCCAAGTGGTCGGGCGACAACACCGACTTCTGGAACGGCTCCGTGGACCAGGTCCAGGTGTACGACAAGGCGCTCACCGACCAGGAGGTGACCGCGCTCTACGACGGCGGGAAGGCGTAAGCACTCCCGCTCCCAGGACCGCTCCCGGCGGTGCGCGGCACGAGCCCGCACCGCCGGGAGCTTCCGGCTGCCCGCGAAAGACCTCTACGCGCTCTCCCGGACCACCAGCCGGTGCGGCACCACGATCCGGCGCGCCGCCAGCCCCGAGAGCCGCCCCAGCACGCGCTCGCTCAGACACTGCACCGCCCGCTCCGCGATCTGCGCCAGATCGGGCGACACCGTGGTCAGCGACGGCGTGGCGAACCGCCCGTCCTCGACGTCGTCGAAGCCCACCAACGCCAGGTCCCCGGGCACCCGCACCCCCCGCTCACCGGCCGCCCGCAGCGCCCCCAGGGCCAGTTCGTCGCTGAAGCAGAACACCGCGTCCGGGCGCTCCGGCAGATCCAGCAGCCCGCGCAGCGCCCGCGCTCCTTCCGCCCGGTGCAGGTCCGCCACCTCCACCTCGGCGACCGGGCTCAGCCCCGCCTCCGCGAGCCCCCGCCGGAAGCCCTCCGCCCGCAGCTCGGCCGTGCCGTGCCCCAGCGCGGACTGGAGCCCGACCGCGGCGACCCGCCGGCGGCCCGTCGCCACCAGATGCCGGGCGGCGTCCCGGGCCGCCGCCACGTTGTCCAGCGCCACGTGGTCGATGGACCCGTGCGGATCGAGTTCGCCGAGCACGACGAGCGGCAGGCCGCCCGCGAGCGAGGCCAGTTCGGCGGGGGGCGTCGACCACGGGCTGATGATCATCCCGTCCACCTGGTGCCCCTCGGAGCCGTCCAGCAGCCGCCGCTCCAGGTCCGCCCGGCCCCCCGTGCGCTCCACGAGCACCGTCCAGCTGCGCTCCTGGGCGGCGTCGATGAGGAGGCCCGTGAGCGCGCCGAAATAGGGGGAGTGGATCTCCGGGACGGCCACACCGATCAGGCCCGTGCGGCCCTGGCGGAGGTTGCGGGCGGCGAGGTTGGGCCGGTAGCCCAGCTCCGCCACCGCGGCGAGCACCCGGGCCCGGGTGTCGGGGGCGACGGCCGCCGCGTTGCTCACCACGTTGGAGACGGTCCTGACGGACACACCGGCGAGCGCGGCCACGTCCTTGAGTCTCGCTGCCACGTTCGGTGCTCCTGCTCTCTGCCGGGGGCCGTGCGCAGTGACCGTAACAGGTGGTGCGAGGTCGGCCCGTACAGACTCTTGCCACGTTGGTTGCAACGTTGCAATATGAGGGTGCTCCGAACGAAGGAAGGACCCTGTCATGACCGAGACCGCGACCACCACCGCCCCCTTCCCGCCCGCCGAGGACGCGGTGCGCGACCTGTACGGCCCCGGGATCACCGCCTGCCGCGGCGCGTTCGGCCCGGAGTGGGCGGACCGGATGCGCGAGGACATCGACGCGGCGTTCGCCGAGGCGCGCGGCCGGGAGGGCGGCGCGGTCGGCCGCGGACCGCACCGCTACTACGTGGAGATCCACCCGGAGCAGCTGCGGGGCTTCGTGGACCTGGTCGACCACCCCTGGGTGCGCGCGGTGAGCGAGGCGGTCCTCGGCCCCGATTACCGGATCGTGGAGCTGGGCTTCGACGTGCCGCTGGCCGGGGCGGTGAACCAGCCCTGGCACCGCGACTTCCCGATGCCGCAGGAGACCCGCCGCGACCGCCGGCTCACCTCGCTGGCGTTCAACCTCACGGCCGTCGACACCCGTGAGGACATGGGCCCGTTCGAGATCGCGCCGGGCACCCAGTGGGACGACGACGCCCGCTTCGGGCACGCGATGTTCCCGCGCCGCGAGGACTACCCGCGCTACGAGGCCCTGGCCGAGCGCAAGTTCCCGCAGCGCGGCGACATCTCGGCCCGGTCGGCCCTGACCGTCCACCGGGGCACGGCCAATCAGTCGCAGGACGCCCGCCCGGTCCTGGTGCTCGGGGTGGACGCCCCGGGCGCGGGGAACGACGGCCACCACGACATGGCGGTCACCCGGGGCTTCTGGGAGTCGCTGCCCGAGCGGGTCCGGGCGCACCTGGGCTGTCCGGTGGTGGATGAGCTCGCGCCGATCGTGCAGAAGCACACCATCGAGGGCCTGGTCATGGGCGACGCATGACGAAACCGGGGTGGGGGGGGCCCGCCCCCCCCCCCCCCCGCCGCCGCCCGCCGCCGGGGGGGGCGGGGCCCCCCCCCCCCCCCGGCGGGGGGGCGGGGTACTGGGCGGGGGTGGGGCAGGGCAGACCCCCC
>NZ_JBIWCN010000007.1:297796-321784 GCF_044761525.1 Streptomyces sp. NPDC097595
GGGTGGTGGTGGCGCGCGCACCTCGCGTCCACACCCACCCCAGCGGGGGCCTGGACTGGGGCGCCGAATGACGAACCCGGGGGCGGGCGCCCCGCCCCCCGCACCCCGGTGCTCAGCTCATCTCAGGGTGCCCAGGGCGCCTCCACCGCCCAGGTGGTGTCCTCGGTGAACGTGGCCGGGTTGTCCCAGTCGTGCCCGCCGCCCGGGGTGGCTAGCCACACCTCCGACTTGATGTGCCGCATGTAGCTGCCCGGCAGGTTCGCGCTGGTCAGCCGCACACCACCGGTGCCGGCGACCGCGCACCAGGTTGCGTCGGCCTTGAAGAGCGCGGACCCGTCGCTCGCGTCGCGGCGGACCCGGAAGTCCCGGTGGCGCAGATACTCGCCCGGGTAGTTGCGCGACTCGAACGAGTAGCAGTTGCCGTTCGCCAGGCCCGGCACGATCTTCCAGGTGGCGTCGTTCTTCAGCAGCGCGCTGCTGTTGCCGTCGACCACCTCGGTGAAGGCCAGCGAGTCCTGGTGGCGCAGATACTTGTTGGTGTAGCCGGGCGTGGTGACCCGCAGGGACTTGTAGCCCCCGGTGGGCAGGGTCACCGGCGGGGCCGGGTTCTTCGAGGCGTTGATGAGGGCCTGGTTGGCGGCCCGCACCCGGGCCGTGTCCACCTTGACGACCTGGCGGTCGTAGGTGAGCAGCCCGTTGGCCTCGTTCTCCACATCGGTGATCTCGGTGTACACCGAGGCGGAGAGGCCCGCCGGGAGCTGGCCGATCCGGATGCCGTCGATGAGCCCGACGAACCGGTTGTTCAGCGCGGCGATGCTCGGCTGGTCCTCGTAACTGAAGCCGCCGCCGGGGAACCACTCGTGCCCCGGGGCCTTGTAGCCCAGGCCGCCGAACTCGCCGAGGACGGCCGCGCGGGTCGCGGTCGGCGCGGTGTTGCCGGGGCCGACGTAGATGTGGTTGTCGACCACGTCACCGTTGCCGCCGTCCACCGAGCCGCAGCAGTTGACCCCGCTCATGTTGTCGACCAGCCGGGTCGGGTCGTACGCCTTGACCTCATTGGCGATCCTGGCCTGGTCGTACTGCCCCCAGCCCTCGTTCTGGTCCACCCACATGACCAGCGACGGCGAGCTGCGGTGCTGGTCGATGATCGCGTGGAACTCGGCCTCCCACTGGGTGCGGGCCGCCGAACTCGGGGACTTGCCGGTGTCCATGGCCGGCATGTCCTGCCAGACCAGGAGCCCCAGCTTGTCCGCCCAGTAGAACCAGCGCTGCGGTTCGACCTTGATGTGCTTGCGGACCATGTTGAACCCGAGGTCCTTGTGGGCCTGGAGGTCCGACTTCAGGGCGGCGTCGGTCGGCGCGGTGTAGATGCCGTCCGGCCAGTAGCCCTGGTCCAGGGTGCCCGTCTGGAAGACGAACTTCCCGTTCAGGACCGGCCGCAGGACGTTGTCGACCTTCGCGATCGCGATCGAGCGCATCCCGGTGTAGCTGCCGACCGAGTCCGTCACCGCCGAACCGTCGAGCAGCTCCGCCTTGACGTCGTACAGGAACGGGTCGTCCGGGGTCCACAGATGCGTGTTCGGCACCGGTACGGAGACCGTGGAGCCGACGGTACCGGTGGCCGAGCCGACCACGGTGCCGCCGCTGGACACGGTGACCCTGGCCGTACGCCCGGACGCCGAGTCGGCCTGCACCTTCACCCGCAGGGTGCTGTCGCCCAGGTGCGGCGTCATGTCCAGCCGGGTGATGTGCGCGGCGGCGACCGGTTCCAGCCACACCGTCTGCCAGATGCCGGAGGCGGCGGTGTAGAAGATCCCGCCCCCGCTGTGCGGCTGCACATCATTGATGCGCTGCTTGCCGACCGCCTGGCCGCCGGTCTGCGTCGGGTCGTAGACGGACACGACGATCGTGTTGGTACCGCCGTTGAGCTGGGGCGTGATGTCGTACGAGAACGAGTCGTACCCGCCCTTGTGCGCGCCCACCTGGGTGCCGTTGACCCAGACCGTGGTCTGCCAGTCGGACGCGCCGAAGTTGAGCACGGTCCGGCGGCCGTTCCAGTTCGACGGCACCGTGAAGGTGCGCTTGTACCAGAGCTTGTCGTTCTCGGTGATCCTGCGCTGGATGCCCGAGAGCGCGGACTCGGCGACGAACGGCACCCGGATCTGGTCCGGCCACGACGACGGCTGCCCGGCGTCCCGGCCGGTGACCGCGAAGTCCCAGATGCCGTTGAGGTTGGCCCAGTCGGACCGGGTCAGCTGCGGGCGCGGGTACTCCGGCAGCGGCTTGTCGACCGGGACCTGGTTGGTCCAGGGCGTCGTCATCGGCGGCGTCTTGGGCGACCAGGACGCGGCACCGGCCGGCGAGGCGCCGACCCCGACGAGCGCGGAGGACACCAGCGCCAGCAGGCCGGTCGTCGCGATCGCCCGTCTCCACCACGGCTTTCGGCCGGGTACTCGTAAACGGCTCACAGGTTCGTCTCCTTGGTTCGGTTCGGCCCCCGGGGGACGGGAGCGGTCTGGGGGAGGGGCGCGGAGCGCCGGGAATCAGACGAGCTGCCAGAGGTGGTCGTCGGTGCCGTTGTCGTCGTACTGCACGACATGGGCGCTGTCGGCGGTGGACATGTCGTCGACGCCGAGGACCTTGCCGGAGTGGCGGTTGCGGACGCGGTACCAGCCGCCGCCGTCCGGGACGAGCTGCCAGAGGTGGTCGTCGGTGCCGTTGTCGTCGAACTGGACGACGTGCGCGCTGTTGTCCAGGGACATGTTGTCGACGCCGAGGACCTTGCCGGAGTGATGGTTGCGGATGCGGTACCAGCCGTCCCCTTCCGCGACCAGCCGCCAGTCGTGGTCGTCGGTGCCCGTGTCCCCGAACTGCACGACGTGCGCGCTGTTGGCGGTGGACATGACGTCGACGCCCAGGACCTTGTCGGAGTGGCGGTTGCGGATGCGGTACCAGCGGTCCGCGAGCCACGGCTCCGCGCCCGGGTCCGTGGTCGGGAAGGAGGTGATGCGCAGCCTGGCCGCTCCCATCGGGACGAGGGTGACCTCCTCCACCGGCTCGGTGCTGCGGGCCGGCGAATCCTGGAGCGGGGCCACCACGTGCTCGTCGTCGGCCGTCCACTCCGGGATGCGGCGCGCCTTCGCGGTGATGGACAGCGGGGTGCCGTCGAGCGTGAAGGGGTTGCCGGCCTTCACCCGGCGGGCGCTGTGGTGGCGCAGGGAGGCGGCGGGCTTCTTCGCGTCCAGGACAAGCCCGTAGTTCCACGGGCCGGTCGCGTGGACCGCGTACTCGGGGAACTGGTCGCTGCCGCCGATGCGCTCGTACGTCTCGCCGACGCGCAGCGAGTACGTGAGCGGGCCGTGGTCCACGCTGACGGAGCCCCGGTTGTCCGCCCAGGTGCGCACGGTGGTGCGCTGCGGGAAGCGCAGGGTGACCCGGTCCCCGTCGGCCCAGGTGCGGTCGATCCGGGTGAAGGCGGGGCCGGCCGGGGCGTCCACGCGCCGCCCGTTCACCGCGATCTCGGGGGCGTCGCACCAGGCCGGGACGCGCAGCACCAGCGGGAAGGCCAGCGGCTTGGGGGCCTTCAGGGTGAGGGTGACCGCGTCCGTGAAGGGGTAGTCCGTCTCCTCGGTGAACGTGACCTCGGTGCCGTCGGCGACCTTGGCCGTCACCTCGCAGGCGGCGTACATCGCGGCGGCCAGGCCCCCGTCGGGGGTGGCGAGCCACAGCTCCTCGGTGAAGTAGGGCCAGCCCATGCCGTAGTTGTGCGGGCAGCAGCGGTACTGGTCGACGCCCGGCAGGAACGCCTGCATGGCGAACCCGTTCTGGAACTGGCGCTCCGACTTGGGCACGTTGTCCAGGTCGACGCTGTTGGCGCTGGTGATGTAGTGGATCGCCTTCCCCGAGGGGTCGAGCGAGGCGGGCAGCGAGTTGAACGCCAGCTCCTCGCAGCGGTCGGCCCACAGCGGGTCGCCGGTGATCCGGGTCAGCAGCTGGTGGCTGGCCATGAACTCCACGATTCCGCAGGTCTCGAAGCCCTGCCGGGGGTCGCCGTGCCCGGGCCGCGCGTTCTCGTCCCCGGCGAAACCGCCGCCGGGGAACTGCCCGTACTGGTCCATGGCCTTGCCGTACGTCCCGTACGTGTCCCGGGTGTCCTGCGCCGAGCCGCTGCGCAGCGCGTACTGGGCGGGTTCGCGGAAGCCCTGGGCGATGTTCACGTTGTGCGGGTTGACCAGGTTGTCGCCCCAGTCGGCACCGTACGTGTGGATCTTGTCGGCGAGGTCCAGCAGGAAGGTGTCCCCGGTGCGGTTGAACAGCCAGAAGACGCTGTCCAGGCCGTCGCCCCAGCGCAGGGCGATCCAGCTGGTGTTGAAGGCGCCCGGGCCTTGGGCGTTCATGTACCGGAAGAACCGGCTCAGGAAGGGGATGATCCGGGTGTCCCCGGTGTACTCCTGCCAGGAGCGCAGGGCCTGCACCAGCGGCAGGAACGGCCAGAAGTCCGGGCCGCCGTTCAGCGAGGTGCGCAGCGCCTTCGGGCCGAAGAAGCCGTCGGACTGCTGGGTGGCCAGGATCGCGTCGAACCAGCGGCGCACCGCCGCGAGCGCCTTCGCGTCGCCGGTGACGATCGCCAGGTCGGTGTAGCCGCGCAGCCAGTACGGGACCTCCTCCCAGCCGCCGAGGTCGGGGCGCACCCAGCCGGTGGCCGAGAAGTCGAGGAAGTGCGAGAACTCCTCGTACCGGCCGCACAAGCCGTCGAGCTGGAGCTTCAGCTGTCCGGCGAGCCAGCCGCGCGCGGTGACCCGGCCGGGCGGGAGCTTCAGGAAGGCGGTGGGGTGCAGGGGCGCGGCGTTGGGGGAGTAGTGGCCGCCGTGCGCGGGCCGTACCCGGTGCTCGGCGGCGGTCGCGGTGCCCGACCAGCGGCCGGCCGCCGTGGTGGCGGCCACGGTGGCGAGCGCGGTGGTCATGAGCTGTCTGCGGTTCAGGGGCATGGGGGAGGGCTCCTGCTCTGCCGGACCTGGAACTCCGGCGTGGGAATGCGCATGACAAGAGAGGGTGCGGCCATGGTGCGGCGGAACGGGCCGGCCGCGCGCATGACGAAGAGCGCCTTCGCGATCCGTACGGAGGGCGCGGGCACTTTTCTGCAACGTTGGAAAATGGGGTTCCGGCGGTATGACAGCACGCCGTCAGGCGGCTGTCCAGAGGTGCGACGGCAACGTCCTGGTCCGGGCGCCGGAGTTGGACGAAGTGGCTTCGACACATTTTGGAAACGCATCGACAACGCTCTTGCCGCCCGTGCCGCACCGCCTATATAACGTTGTAAACCGAGCCGCCGAGAGGCCGCGCAGGCTCTCACGACCGCAGTTTGTGCAGCTAGGGGCCGTCTCCTAGCGGGGCCGTGAGTGCAGTGACATGGGCCGCCGCGCAGCGGCCGATGCAACGTCCAGCCATGACCGACCGCACGCCCCTCGGCGTGCCGTCATCCCGCCAAGGAGCTCCCGCGCATGATGATCCAGCGTCGATCCCGTACCCTCGCCGTGGCCTGCGTCCTCGCCGCCACCGCCACGCTGGCCGTTTCCGGCTGCTCCAAGTCGGAGGGCTCGGACAACAACGCGAGCAGCGACAGCAGCCAGGCAGCACAGGCGGCCAAGACCCCCGAGTCCTCGTCCGGTTCGGGCTGCTCGCTGCAGACCTACGGCGCTCCGAAGCTCGACCTGAAGAACGCGGTCGTCGGCTTCTCCCAGTCGGAGAAGGAGGCCAACCCCTTCCGCATCGCCGAGACCCAGTCCATCAAGGACGAGGCGAAGAAGCTCGGCGTCAAGAAGGTCCTCACCACCAACGCCCAGTCGCAGCTGCCCAAGCAGATCAGCGACATCCAGGACATGCTCGCCCAGGGCGCCCAGTTCCTCATCGTCGCCCCGCTGAACTCGGACGGCCTGGAGCCGGCCCTCAAGGCCGCCGCCGCGAAGAAGGTCCCGGTCCTCACCATCGACCGCAAGCTCAACGCCACCGCCTGCAAGGACTACGTGTCCTTCCTGGGCTCAGACTTCGTGGAGCAGGGCAAGCGCGCCGCCGACGCGATGATCAAGGTGACCGGCGGCAAGGGCAAGGTCGCCATCCTCCTCGGCTCGTCGGGCAACGGCGTCACCACCGACCGCACCAAGGGCTTCGTGGACCAGCTCAAGGCCAAGGCCCCCGGCATGGAGATCGTCGCCCAGCAGACCGGTGAGTTCGCCCGCGACAAGGGCCAGCAGGTCACCGAGCAGCTGATCCAGTCCAAGCCCGGCATCACCGCCATCTACGCCGAGAACGACGAGATGGGCCTCGGCGCCGTCACCGCGGTGAAGGCCGCCGGCAAGAAGCCCGGCAAGGACATCAAGATCGTCTCCGTCGACGGCACCCGCAACGCGGTCCAGGCCATCGTCAACGGCGAGTACAACGCCGTCATCGAGTCCAACCCGCGCTTCGGCCCGCTGGCCTTCGCGACCGCCCAGAAGTTCTACGGCGGCGAGGAGATCCCCGAGAACGTCATCATCAGCGACCGCTCGTACGACGAGTCCAACGCCAAGTCCACGATCGGCAACGCTTTCTGATCCCAGCCGGCCCCACCTGCCCGTACCGGCTCCGTCGGTTCACCGCCGCCGTGGCGCTCCCCCGCCACGGCGGCCACCGGGCCCCCATCCTTGGAAGAGCGGAAGGCCAAGACCAGCCATGGCACCACCCGAAGCAGTACCGCAGCCGCCGGAGCCGGCCGCCGACGTGAAGGAGAGCAGCGCGACCGGAACGGCCCTCGCGGACGAGCCCGGCGCGGCACCCGCCGTCCTGGAGGCCCGCTCGGTCAGCAAGCGGTTCCCGGGCGTCGTCGCCCTCGACGGCGTCTCGTTCTCCCTGCGCGCCGGCGAGACCCACGCCCTGGTGGGGGAGAACGGAGCCGGGAAGTCCACCCTCATCAAGGTGCTGACCGGCGTCTACCGCCCCGACGAGGGCGAGTTGCGGCTGGCCGGTGAACAGGTCTCCTTCAACCGGCCCTTCGAGGCACAGCAGGCCGGGATCTCCACGATCTACCAGGAGGTGAACCTCGTCCCGCTGATGAGCGTGGCGCGCAACATCTTCCTCGGCCGCGAGCCCAAGAACCGCTTCGGCCTGATCGACTTCCCCCGGATGTACCGCGAGGCGAGCGAACTCCTCGACGGCTTCGGCGTCCGCGTCGACCCGAAGCGCCCCCTGCACACCCTGGGCATCGGCACCCAGCAGATGGTCGCCATGGCCCGCGCCGTCTCCGTGAACGCCCAGGTCGTCATCATGGACGAACCCACCTCCTCGCTGGAGCCCCGCGAGGTCGAGACCCTCTTCCGGGTCATCGAGGACCTGCGCGGCCGCGGCATCGCCGTCCTCTACGTCAGCCACCGCATGGACGAGCTGTACCGGATCTGCGACCGGGTCACCGTCCTGCGCGACGGCAAGCACATCCACACCGGCGACCTCGCCGACCTCGACCGGATGCAGCTCGTCTCGATGATGCTCGGCCGCGACATGGCCGAGGTACGCCGCGAAGGGCTCACCAACTTCGACTCCGAGGGCCACGAGGCCGCGCGCACCCCCGTCCTCACCGCCACCGGCCTCTCCCGCGACCACCAGCTGCACGACATCTCCCTCGACCTGTACGCGGGCGAGGTCATGGGCCTCGGCGGACTCCTCGGCTCCGGGCGCAGCGAGACCGCGAAGGCCATCGCCGGAGCGCTCTCCCTGGACTCCGGCGAGGTGAGCATCGCCGGCCGCACCCTGCGCCGCCTGACCTCCGCCGGCGCCATCCGGGCCGGGATCAGCCTGCTGCCCGAGGACCGCAAGGCCGAGGGCATCGTGCCCGGCCTCTCGGTCCGCGAGAACATCGTGCTGGCCGCGATGCCCCGGCTCTCCCGGGCCGGCATCGTCTCCCGTGCCAAGCAGGACCGTATTGTCGACATCTTCATGAAGCGACTCCGGATCAAGGCGGCGAGCCCCGAGCAGAAGGTCGGCGAGCTCTCCGGCGGCAACCAGCAGAAGGTGCTGCTGGCCCGCTGGCTCTGCCTGGAACCCAAGGTCCTGCTGCTCGACGAACCCACCCGGGGCATCGACGTCGGCGCCAAGGCCGAGGTCCAGAGCCTCATCGACGACCTCGCCCGCGAGGGCCTGGCCGTCCTGCTCATCTCCTCCGACATCGAGGAACTGATCGAGGGCGCCGACCGGATCGTCGTCCTGCGGGGCGGCGCGGTCGCGGGCGAACTGGCGGGCGACGAGGTGGCGGAGAGCCATCTGCTCGAAGTGCTCGCCGCCCACTCACCGGCTGCCGCGGACAAGGCGCCGGCCGCGAAGGAGGACCCCCGATGACCCAGGCCGCAGTCACCACCCCCGCAGCCCGGCCGTTCGCCCGGCTGCGCGACCCCGCCTGGTACCAGGAGTACGGCGTATACCTCGCCGTCGCGGTCGTCCTCGTCTTCAACGCCCTGTTCACCGAGCACTTCATGACGGTGGACAACCTGCGCACCCAGCTCGTCCAGGTCGCCCCGATCGTCATCGTCGCGCTCGGCATGGCGCTCGTCATCGGCACCGAGGGCGTCGACCTCTCCGTCGGCTCGACCATGGCCCTGGCCGCCGCGCTGCTGCCGCTCTACCTCGGCTACGGACTGGTCCCCGCGCTCGTCATGGCGCTGCTCGCCGGCGCCCTCGTCGGAGCGGTCAACGGCACCCTGGTCTCGCTCGTCGGCCTCCAGCCGATCGTCGCCACACTCGCCCTGTTCGTCGGCGGCCGGGGCCTCGCCCTGGTCATCGCGGACAGCCAGCTCAAGCAGATCGTCAACCCCGACCTGCTCTCCCTGGGCACCGGCTCCTTCCTCGGCATCCCGCTGGTCGTCCTCATCGCCGGTGTCCTCGCCGTCGCCGTGGCCTTCCTCGTCACCCGGACCACCTTCGGCCGCCAGGTCGTCGCCATCGGCGGCAACCGCTCCGCAGCCGCCCTGGCCGGACTGCCCGTGCGGCGGGTGCTCATCGGGGTGTACGTGCTCTGCGGGGTGCTCGCCGCCCTCGCCGGAGTCCTGGCCACCGCCAGGCTCACCGCCAGCGACCCCTCCTCGCTCGGCACGCTCATGGAACTCTCCGCCATCACGGCGGTCGTGGTGGGCGGCACCCCGCTCAACGGCGGCTCCATCCGGGTCCTCGGCACCGTCGCCGGCGCCCTGCTGATGCAGCTGCTGCGGGCCACGCTCATCAAGCACGACCTGCCCGACTCCACCGCACAGATCGCCCAGGCGGCCATCATCATCGCCGCCGTCTACGTCGCCCGGGAGCGTCGGTCCCGATGAACGAAACCTCACCTGCCCCGGCGGCCCCCGCCCCGGCCCCGCGCAAGACCTCCGGCGCCACCACGCCGGCGCCCGGTGCCGGATCACCGCGCACGACCGGCGGGCGGATCGCCGAACTCCTGCAACGCCAGGGCGTCCTGGTCGTCCTCCTGGCGGTCGTGGCCGTCGCGTCCTGCATCTACCCGTCGACGTTCTCCACCCTGGACAACGCCCGCGGGGTGACCGTCCAGGCCTCGTTCCTGGCCGTCGTCGCGCTCGGGATGACCATGGTCATCATCACCGGCGGCATCGACCTCTCCGTGGGGTCCGTCTTCGCCCTGGGCGGGGTGCTCGCCGCCTGGGCCTCCCAATGGGGCATCCTGCCCGCCCTGTTGGTCCCGCTCGTGGTGTGCGGTGCGATCGGCCTGCTCAACGGGTTCCTCGTGGCCCGTGCCGGAATGGCCCCGTTCATCGTCACGCTCGCCACCCTCCTCGGGGCGCGCGGGCTGCTCCTCGCGATCACGGACGAGGGCGCCACCACCTACCTGGTGCCCAAGGACTCCGCCTTCGCCGAGCTCGGCCAGGGGGCGATCTGGGGCTTCGGCTACCCGATCTTCATCGCCCTCGCGCTGTTCGGCCTCGGCGGACTCCTGCTCCAGCGCACCTCGTTCGGGCAGTCGATCTTCGCCGTCGGCGGCAGCAGCGACGCGGCCACGCTGATGGGCCTGCCCGTCGCCCGTACGAAGATGCTCGTCTACACGCTCAGCGGACTGCTGGCCGGGCTGGCCGGCGCGCTCAACGCCGCCCGGCTCTCCTCCGGAGTCACCATCCTCGGCGTGGGCATGGAGCTCGACGCGATCTCCGCCGTCGTCATCGGCGGCACCCTCCTCATCGGCGGCGCCGGCTCCATCAGCGGAACGCTCTGGGGCGTCCTGCTCCTTCAGGTCATCCAGAACCTGATCAACCAGATCGGCACGCTGAACTCCTCGTACCAGTCGGTCGTCAGCGGCGGCTTCCTTATCGTTGTCGTCGTGGCCCAGCGCTATCTGGCGCGCAGCCGCAGAACCACCTGAACCGGTGCCGGGGCCCCACGGCCCCGGCACCGTTCGAGCCGAACCGGCGGGAGCCGGGCCACCGCGCCTCACCGCGCGACAAGTCGATTCAGGGAGTGCCGTGGGCGTCAGCCTCAAGGACGTTGCGCAACGGGCGGGCGTGTCCATCAAGACCGTGTCGAACGTGGTGAACAACTATCAGCACGTCACACCGAAGATGCGCGCCAAGGTGCAGCAGGCCATCGACGAGCTCGGCTACCGGCCGAACCTCACCGCCCGCCATCTGCGCAAGGGCCGCACCGGGATCATCGCGCTCGCCGTCCCCGAGTTCGGCAACCCGTACTTCGCGGAGCTGGCCGGCGCGGTCGTCGACGCGGCCGCCCGGCACGACTACACCGTGCTCGTCGACCACACCGCCGGACTGCGCGAGAAGGAACTCCTCGTCAGCCAGGGGTTCCGGTCCCACGTCATCGACGGGCTCATCATGAGCCCGATCCACCTGGAGACCGAGGACCTGATGGCGCGCACCGATACCGCGCCCCTGGTCCTGCTCGGCGAGCGCGAGTACGAGGCCCCCTACGACCACATCGCCATCGACAACGTCGCGGCGGCCCGCGAGGCCGTACGCCATCTCGTCGAGCTCGGCCACCGCCGCATCGCCTTCCTCGGCTCCCGCACCGGCCGCGAACGCCAGCCCGCCCACCTCCGGCTGCGCGGCTGGCGCGAGGAACTGGACGCCTCCGGGATCGAGCCCGACGAGGCGCTGGTCGTCGTCACCGACGGCTACGGCCGCGAGGACGGGGCCTCCGCCATGGCCGCGCTGCTGGACCGGGGCGAGCGCCCCGACGCCGTCTTCGCGTACAACGACCTCATCGCCATCGGCGCCATGCGCACCCTCACCGCACGCGGCCTGCGCATCCCCGAGGACGTCGCCGTCGTCGGCTTCGACGACATCGAGGAGAGCCTCTACGGCGCGACCACGCTCACCACCGTGGCGCCCGACAAGGAGGCCATCGCCCGGCTCGCCGTCGACAGCCTGGTCGAGCGCCTCTCCGGCGAGCCGGTGGCGGAGCCCAGGCGGCCCCGGCCCGGCTACCGGCTCGTCGTCCGCGAATCCACCGTTCCCCGGCCGGCCGCCGGACCGGCGGCACCGTAGCCACGGGCCGGACTCCCCGCCACCCCTGGGGAGTCCGCCCTCGCCCACGGCCCGCCCGTCCGGCCGCTCCGGCCTTCCGATCGCCCCAAGGATCATTGATGCCTCGCCCCACCGTGCACAGCAAACCGTTCGGCGCCCACGGGTCCACGGACGTCGACATCTGGACGCTCGACTCCGGCACCGGAGTCCGGGCCGAGATCCTCACCTACGGCGGCATCCTGCACAGGCTCACCGTGCCCGACACCGCCGGCACCCCGGCCTCGGTCGTCCGCTCGCTGCCCGCCCTCGACGACTACACGGGCAAGAACCCGTTCTTCGGCGCCCTCGTCGGCCGTTACGCCAACCGCATCGCGCACGGCAGGTTCACCCTCGACGGCACGGAGCACCAGGTCCCCGCCACCGACCGGGGCCACGCCCTGCACGGCGGGCCGGACGGCTTCCACACCCGGATCTGGCGGGCGGAGGGCACCGCGACGGACGAGGCGGCCGTCCTGCGGCTCACGCTGCACAGCCCCGACGGCGACATGGGCTTCCCCGGCGCGCTGGACGTGACCGTGACGTACACCCTCGACGCGGCCGGCACCCTGGCGCTCGACTACGCGGCCACCACCGACCGCGCCACCGTCGTCAGCCTCACCAACCACGCGTACTTCGACCTGACCGCGCGGGGCGACATCCTCGGCCACACCCTCCAGGTGGACGCCGCGCACTACCTCCCCGTGGACGAGGAGGGCATCCCCGAGGGCCCCGCCGCGCCCGTAGCCGCCACCCCGTTCGACCTGACCGCGCCGCAGACCCTCGCGGACCGGATCGCCCTGCCCGACGAACAGCTGCGCCGCGCGGGCGGGTTCGACCACTGCTGGGTCCTCGACGGTGCGGACGCACCGGCCGCTCCCCGCCGCGCCGCCCGCCTCACGGCACCCGACGGCACGCGGGTCATGGAGGTGTGGACCACCGAACCGGGCATCCAGGTCTACACCGCCAACCAGCTGGACGGCACCCTCGCCGACCCGGAAGGCGGCCACCACGAGCGCCACAGCGCCGTCTGCCTGGAGACCCAGCACCTCCCCGACTCGCCCAACCGCCCGGACCACCCGTCCACGGTGCTGCGCCCCGGCGAACACCTCCGCAGCCGCACCGAATACCGCTTCCCGCACCTGGCGGGGTGAGCTCCGGTCCATGACGGCTCCCGTACCGTGCGGCGAATTACGATGAGCCTCGTAGTATGGGAGCCCCGGACGGAGCGACGATGCGGAGAGCGACCGTGACCCCTGCCAGCACCACCGCCCCGGCAGCGGGCGCGCGCACCCTGCCCCACCCCGCCCGCGAGGAGATCCGGCTCGAAGCGGTCCTGCACGCCCTCTCGGACCCGGTGCGGCTGTGTGTCGTACGCGAACTGGCCGCCGCCGGGGCCGAGCTCACCTGCTCCTGCTTCGACCTGCCGGTCACCAAGTCCACCTCCACGCACCACTTCCGGGTGCTGCGCGAGAGCGGCATCGTCCAGCAGACCTACCGGGGCACCGCCAAGATGAACGGGCTGCGCCGGGACGACCTCGACGCGCTGTTCCCCGGGCTGCTCGACCGAGTCCTGGAAGCGGCGGCCGGCCAGGCGGTGCGCCTCGGCGAGGCGTGAGGCGGGGGCTCGCTCGCCGTACGGGCCGGTGTTGTCACGGACCGTAATACTTCATTGACCGATCAGCCGTGACGGGACATGCTGTACCCCCGCCACGGACCGGTTCCGGCGACGCAGGGGATCGCCGGAGCCGGGACGTCTCAGAACGCCGGCCGCTCGCCGCCCCCGGTCGCCGCGGCCCACTCGACCAGCAGACGCTGGTACTGCTCCTCGTCCTCCGCGGACAGGTGACCGCCCGAACGCCGCCACAGGTCGCGAATGTCTTCATTCACCACTGCTGCGGGGCGTACGGAATCGGACGGGCACGGAGTCGGGGACATGTTCTCCAGGCTAAGGCCACGATGTGACAATCCGACCCATTGCGCGTCAGGGACATCTCTCACATGTGTCTCAGGCAACCTTCTCGGTCAGTCCGAGCTCCCGCAGCCCGTCGGGCCGCTCATCCACGGGCAGATGGCGTACGAAACGGACCTCGCAGCCCAGCGCCGCGGCCCCGCCGTCGGCGCGCCGGTCGTCGCCGACCATGACCACATCCGCCGGATCCTGTTCGAGAAGTGTGCACGCGGTGCGGAAGAGACGTGCGTCCGGCTTCTGGACGCCGTGCTCGTAGGAGAGGACGTACGCGTCCACATAGCGGTCCAGGCCGTGCGCGCGGAAGACGGGGCGCAGGTCCCAGCCGATGTTGCTGACGACCCCGATCCGGACCCCGGCCGCGCGCAGCCCGTCCAGCACCTCCGCCGCGTCCGGGTAGGGGCGCCAGGCGTCCGGGCGCAGATGGCGGTCGTACAGCGCGTCGTAGAGACCGGGGTCGGGCAGGGCCACCTGGCGGGCCAGGCCGGTGTACACCGCGCGGTGCAGCTCGGCGCTCTCGTCGCGGTGCGCCCAGCCGTCCGCCAGCTCCTCGGGCATCCGCTTCGGGCCGGGACCGCCCGGCAGCGCGCCGAACGCCTCCAGCTCCGCCGCGTACCGCTCGAAGGCGGCCTCGTCCACGCGCACCCCCCGTTCGGCGAGGGTCGCGGCGAGCCAGGAACGGACCGGCTCGATCCGGAACAGCGTCCCGGAGAAGTCGAAGAGGGCACCCTTGATCGGCATGGCACCGATCCTCGCCGAATCGGCGGGCCCCGGGCAAGGGCGCCCGTCCGGCGGCCACGGCGCCCTGCCCGGTCAGAGCCCCCGGCGCGCGGGCGAGGCGGTGCGCCACCGGTCGAAGCCCAGGACCGCGAAGGCGGCCAGCGCGGCCCCGAGCAGCCACCCGCCCAGCACGTCGGACGGCCAGTGCACGCCCAGGTACAGCCGGGTGAGCCCGACCCCGAGCACCGATACGGCCGCCGTGCCCACCGCCGCCCGCCACACCCCGCGCCGCACACCGGACCGGTACAGCAGCCACAGCAGTAGCCCACAGCTCACGGTCGCCGTCATCGCGTGCCCCGAGGGGTAGGCCGCGTAGTGGGCGGAGTCCACCGGGTCCGTCCACTGCGGCCGGTCCCGCCCGACGGCGGCCTTCACGCCCTGCTGGACGAGCGCCGAGAGCAGCGTCGTCGCCGCCACCCACACCGCGAGCGGCCGGGCGCCGCGCCACCACAGGACCACCACCGCGACGGCGATCAGCGCGCGGAACGTCCACGGGTCCCACAACCAGTCCGTCAGCAGCCGGTTGACATGGACGAAGCCGGGTTCGGTCACCGCCCGCCGGTGCAGCGCCTCCGCGATCCGCCCGTCCAGGTCCACGAGCGGCCGCCACCGGGCGACGACCAGCGCCGTCACCGCACCGCCGAGCACCGCGCAGACCGTGCCCGTCCGCGAGAGGCGCGAAGCGGCGCGGACCCGGCCGACGGGGGAGAGCAGCGGAATGTGCATGGCACGATCCTCGCCGACCGGTGCCGCCTCCGGCCATTTCAGCGCGCCCGAAGAACCCGTTCGCTACTTCAGCGCGCTGAGCCCCGGGACGAACGCCACCAGCAGCGGGACCACGGGCACCAGCGCCGCCGCCGCGGTCAGCCGCAGCCGCCGTCCGGCCGTGAGCCGGCCCGCCGGGGCCAGCAGCCGGTTCACCCGCAGCGGCAGCTCCGCGTCGGCGGCCGAGGACGGGCCGAACACGCCCCGGTCCTCGTTGAGTTCGACCAGGGCGAGAGCGATCGTCAGCCGGCCGAAGCGCCGTGAGGCCACATCGTCGGCCGCCAGCTCGACCAGCCGGTGCATCTCGTTGCGGAAGGCCGCGAAGACCGGGACCTGCGGGAAGCCGGAGGCCAGCGCCTCCGAGCAGTTGAGCAGCCAGTCGTGCCGGGCCTGCGCGTGGCCCTGCTCATGGGCGAGGACCGCGTCGAGCTGGCGTCCCTTCAGCCGCCCCAGCGCGGCCGTGGTGATGACGAGTTGGGGCGCGGAGCCCGGCAGCCACCAGGCGTCGGGGCGCTCACCCTCCAGCACGACGAGGCGCCCGGACCCCGGCTCCTCACCGGGCATCAGCGGGGCGCGCACCAGGAGTTCGGTCCGCCGCTGCCTGCGCCGCAGCTGCGCCCGGTGGATCTCCCGGGCCAGCATGGCGGCCGTCCACACCCCGCCGAGGGCCAGCAGCACCGCCATCACCGCCGACCACGCCCCGTGGCCGGCGAGGGCGTACGCCTCCACGACGGCGTGCGGCGCGGGCGCGAAGACATGGCCCCGTACCGCCTGCCAGGCGGCGGCCGCGCTGATCGTCATGGCGAGGGCGAACGACAGCAGCACCGCGGCCACCACGCACTGCCACACCCACAGCGCCACCACCGGCTCGCGCTCGGGCCACTCGGCCCGCGCCATCACGCGCGGGGTCACGACGGCGGCCAGTGCACCGAGCAGCAGCAGCGCTAGGGAGACCCACATGGCGTCAGCCTATGAGGGCCGCGCCACACACGGATATGGCTCCGCGCGCCAAGTGACGCACACCACGAAAGGCGGCCCTTCCTGTCTCACAGGGTGAGCAGCATCGCGAACATGGCTATGCCCATGGTCAGCCGGCACGCCAGCGCCAGCTCCGGGCGCGCCCCCCAGCCCCCGGGCGAGGAGGGCCCGCCGGCGGTGGCCGCCGCGGCCATCGGCACCAGCCGGGCGCCCGAGCGCAGCACGTACACCGCGTAGTAGACGAGGAGCAGCCCCGTGAGCAGGGGTATGCCGCCCGGGGCGCCGGCCATGCTGTGCGAACCCATCGCGTGCGCGGCATGGCCGCCGCCGTGCCCGCCCGCCCCGGCCCGGGCCATCACCACCGCCATGTAGACCATCGCGGAGGAGCCGACCAAGTGGTGCAGATGGTGTCCGCTGCGCCGGGAGAACCACAGCGCCCGCAGCGCCGCGACCCCGAAGAACACGGCATAGACCGCCCACCCCCAGGCGGGCGGGGCGACGGCGGCCGCCGGGATCGCCATCGAGGCCATGCCGAAGCCCATCAGCGCCTCGGCCCGCGCGGCTCTGCGCTCCTCCGTGCTCCCGGTACGGGTCCGCAGCAAGCAGTACGAGCCCGTCACCGCGCACAACGCCATCAGCAGCCATCCGGACATCGCCGGTCCGTGCACAGCAGCCCTCCCCCCGGGCGAACGACATCGCCGTCGACCGGTAGATGCCCGGGGCCGGACACCCGTACGCGGCGCACGGAGGCGTAAGGGGAGCGCGCGACGGGAGTGTTTCCGCGAAGCGCCCGGTGCGCGCTCCCGCGCGCCCCGTGAGCACCGCCGGGAGCCCCGGCGCCGCCCTCGGAGTTACGCTGCTCCGGCACCGCCCCCGCACAGAATCCGGAGACACCCCGCCATGGACACCGCCCCGCCCCGGGACACGGGAGAGCTGACGTTCCGCGACGCCACCGAAGCGGACATCCCCGCGCTCGTCGAGCTGATCGAGTCGGCGTACCGGGGCGACAGCAGCCGCGCCGGCTGGACCACCGAGGCGGACATCCTCCAGGGGCAGCGCACCGACCCGCCGGGCGTGCGCGCCGTGGTCGAGAGCCCGGACAGCCGGCTGCTCGTGGTGGAGCGCGACGGCGTGCCCGTCGCCTGCTGCCAGCTGGAGCACCGCGGCGAGGCCGCGTACTTCGGCATGTTCGCGGTCCGTCCCGCGCTCCAGGGCGCCGGCCTCGGCAAGGTGATCATCGCCGAGGCCGAGCGCACCGTCCGGGAGGGCTGGGGCGTACGGGAGATGCACATGACCGTGATCTCCGTACGCGAGGAGCTCATCGCCTGGTACGAGCGCCGGGGCTACCGCCGCACGGGCAAGCTGTCCCCGTTCCCGTACGGCGACGAGCGCTTCGGCATCCCCCAGCGCGACGACCTGGCCTTCGAACTGCTGGTCAAGGAGCTGGCCGGCTGATTCTTCAGGCGGTGGCGCCGCCCCCGCGCTGGATGTCGGGGTGGTCGGTGGTCACGCCGTCCAGCCCCAGCCCCTCGGCCAGCCGCAGCTGCTTCTGGGTGTTGACCGTCCAGCCGAAGACCGTCAGCCCCTCGGCGTGGGCCTTGTCGACCAGTTCCAGCGTGATGCGCCGGACGTTCAGGATCAGCCGGGTCGCGCCCACCGCCTTCGCGCGGTCCAGCAGGTCCCCGCCCCAGCGGCTCGCCACCAGCGCCGTCCGCACGCCCGGGACCAGCTGCGCGATCTCGGCGATCGCCTCGTCGTGGAACGAGATCACCTCGACGCGCTCGACGAGGTCGCGCTCGTGCATCACCCGGGCCAGGGTGCGGGCCGCCGCCACGTCCTTGATCTCCGCCTGGAGCGGGGACCGCACGGCGTCCAGGACCTCCTCGAAGACGGGCACCCGCTCGCCCAGGCCCGCGTCGAGCGCGCGCAGCTCGGCGAGCGTCTTCTCCGCGATCGGGCCCTCGCCGTCGGTCGTCCGGTCCACCTCCGCGTCGTGCATGACGGCCAGCGCGCCGTCCTTGCTCAGATGCAGGTCCAGCTCGATGAGGTCCACGCCCTCCTTCTCGGCACGGACGAACGAGCGCAGAGTGTTCTCCGGCTCGAAGCCCGCCGCTCCGCGATGACCGATCGTGAGAATAGACAAGGCCCGCTCGCTTCCGTCGACGCTCTGTTCCCGAGGCAGCCTAGTGGCCTCGGAACGCCGTAGGGGGGAGGGGCGGGGCCGACCGCGCAGCGCCCCGCGAAACCCCCGAAGAAGCCGCCTCGGCGGCGTACCACAGGAAAAATGACGGTGACCATGGGGGTCGGCAGGATAATTTCCACAATCCCACTTGTCCCGGGGACTCGCACGCGGATACGGTGGTCAGACGCGAGGTTCTCCCGTGGAGGAAGTGTGATGACGGAAATTCTTGTGCACGACGCCGTATCCGGCGACATAGCTGCCGCCCCACGGGTGATCGAGCACCCGGCCTGGCCCGCGCTCAAGAACGCCGTGGAGGAGATCCGCCCCTGGCAGTCGAAGGACGGTTCCATCGACTTCGACGCCGAGGGCGCGCCCGCCCCGGCGCTCGCCGAGGCCGCCGTGGAGCGGGTGATCGGCGCCGTCGAGGAGCTGTCACCGCTGCTGCCGCACGACGCCGCGTACCACCGCGCCCTCGTGAAGGACCTGCGCGGCTGGGTGGGCGGCGGTTTCGACGTCCCCGACTTCCTGGACTCCCTGCTGGCCTTCCAGCCGGCCAAGGGGCGCGCCGACGGCCTCCAGCACCTCGTCGTCTTCGCCATGTACACCCAGAACGGCAACCCCGACCGCAACCTCGAAGCGGTCGTGCTGCGCATGGTCTGGCCCGACTGGCTCGCCGAGCTGGAGGCCGCCCGCTACGACAACCCGCTGTTCTGCGGCATCACCTTCGAGGACTTCACCTCCGGCTACGACACCAACTCCGCGGTGCTCTTCCCGGAGACCATCGCCGTCCGCGAGGCCCCCGAGCGCTTCAGCTGGGGCGGCATCTTCTGCGACCGCGAGGCCGCCCGCTTCCGCCGCGTCACCGAGGCGGCCGTCGACCTCCTCGGTGTCGAGCTGCCCGACGACATCCGCGCGATGATCGGCGACCAGCAGCGCTGCGAGCAGGCGTTCGTGCTCTGGGACATGGTCCACGACCGCACCCACAGCCACGGCGACCTGCCGTTCGACCCTTTCATGATCAAGCAGCGCCAGCCGTTCTGGATGTACGGCCTCGAAGAGCTGCGCTGCGACCTCACCGCCTTCAAGGAGGCCGTGAAGCTGGAGGCCGAGGGCAACCCGCACGGCCGCGACGTGCAGTACGCCGTCCTCTTCGACCGGATGTTCCGCTTCCCGGTTACCGGCGAGCGCGTCCGCAACTACGACGGCCTCGGCGGCCAGCTCCTCTTCGCGTACCTCCACAAGCACGACGTGGTCCGCTGGACCGACAACACGCTCCGGATCGACTGGGAGCGCGCCCCGCAGGTCACCAACCAGCTCTGCGCCGAGATCGAGAAGCTGTACCGGGACGGCATCGACCGCCCCAAGATCGTCCACTGGTTCGCCGCGTACGACCTCGTCTCCACCTACCTCGCCCCGCACCCCGGCTCCCGCTGGGCCAAGGGCCCGGACGCCCTGGACCTCTCCCAGCCGCCGCGGAAACTCGTGGACGACGTGCTTCCGGACGAGTTTCCCCTGAGCATGTTCTATGAGGCCCTCTCCAAGAAGCTGAAGAACGTGATCGCCTCGACCAAGGGCATCACCGCCTCGGACGCGGGGAAGGCTGCCGCGTGAGCACAGGTCCCAAGGAGGCGGAGGCCATGAACGGAACAAGCACGGGCGACGCGGACGGTGCGCTCGAAGGCGCCGTAGTCGCCGTCGCGGGAGCGGCCGGACCGGCCGGCCGGGCCACGCTGCTGCGCCTCGCCGAGGCGGGCGCGGTCGTCGTCGCGTCGGACTCCCACCCCACCCGGCTCGCCGAGGCCGTCGACGCGGCGCGCTACGCCCACGGCGGCGCGACCGTCACCGGCGACACCGTCGACCTGCTCGACCTGGGGGCCACCCGGGATTGGGCGGCCAAGACGGAGAAGGAGTTCGGCCGCGTCGACGGCGTCGTCCACCTCGTGGGCGGCTGGCGCGGCAGCGCGACCTTCGCCGAGACCGACCCCGCCGACTGGACTCTGCTGGAGAAGCTGCTGATCCGCACGGTGCAGAACACCTCGCTGGCCTTCCACGACTGCCTGCTGCGCAGCGACCGGGGGCGCTTCCTGCTGACCAGTGCGGCGGGCGCCACCAAGCCCACCGCGGGCAACGCCGCCTATGCCGCTGCCAAGGCCGCCGCCGAGGCGTGGACCCTGGCCCTCGCCGACTCCTTCCGCAAGGCGGGGGGCGAGGACGGCCCCCGCAGCGCGGCTGCGATCCTGGTGGTGAAGGCACTGGTGCACGACGCGATGCGCGCCGAGCGCCCGAATGCGAAGTTCGCGGGCTTCACCGACGTCAAGGACCTGGCCGATGCCATCGCCGGCGTCTGGGACCGGCCCGCCCCGGAAGTGAACGGAAAGCGCCTGTGGCTGACCCCGCAACCGTAAGGACCGACGCGCGTCGCCATCACGACCCGCAGGTCCGCGGTTTCGCCAGTGACAACTACGCGGGGACGCACCCCGAGATCCTCGCGGCGCTCGCCCTCGCCAACGGCGGCCACCAGGTCGCCTACGGCGAGGACGACTACACGGGCCATCTCCAGCGCGTCATGCACAGCCACTTCGGCCCCACCGCCGAGGCCTTCCCGGTCTTCAACGGAACCGGCGCCAACGTGGTGTCGCTCCAGGCCATGACCGACCGCTGGGGCGCGGTCATCTGCGCCGAGTCCGCGCACATCAATGTGGACGAGGGCGGCGCGCCCGAGCGGGTCGGCGGCCTCAAGCTGCTCACCGTCCCCACCGAGGACGGCAAGCTCACCCCGGAGCTCATCGACCGGCAGGCGTACGGCTGGGACGACGAGCACCGGGCCATGCCGCAGGTCGTCTCGATCACCCAGAACACCGAGCTGGGCACCGTCTACACCCCCGGCGAGATCCGCGCCATCTGCGAGCACGCCCACGGGCACGGCATGACGGTGCACCTCGACGGCGCCCGCATAGCCAACGCGTCGGCGTCCCTGGACGTGCCCATGCGTACGTTCACCAACTCCGCCGGCGTCGATGTGCTCTCGTTCGGCGGCACGAAGAACGGGGCCATCTTCGGCGAGGCCGTCGTCGTCCTGAACCCCGACGCGGTCCGGGCCATGAAGCACCTGCGCAAGCTGTCGATGCAGCTCGCTTCCAAGATGCGCTTCGTCTCCGTACAGCTGGAGGCGCTGCTCGCGGGCGACCTGTGGCTGCGCAACGCCCGGCACGCCAACGCCATGGCCCAGCGGCTCGCCGAGGGCGTGCGCGGGATCGGCGGCGTGGAAATCCTCTACCCCGTGCAGGCCAACGCCGTCTTCGCGCGGCTCCCGCACGCGGTGAGCGAACGGCTGCAGAAGCGCTTCCGCTTCTACTTCTGGGACGAGCAGGCCGGTGACGTGCGCTGGATGTGCGCCTTCGACACCACGGAGGAGGACGTCGACGCGTTCCTCCTCGCGCTCAAGGAGGAGATGGCCGCCGCCTAGCGGGGGCCCGAACGCCGGGGTGCGGACGGTCCGTCCGCACCCCGGCGTGACGTTTCAGCCGCGCTCGCGGACCTCGGCCGGAGTCGGAGCCGTACCGCCCAGGTGCGCGGGCACCCACCACGTGTCACTCGCGTCCTTCGGCCGGACCGGATAGGCCCGCTGGGCCGCTTCGAGCAGCTCCTGCACCCGCTCGCGCAGCCGCCGCGTGATGGCGCCCGCGTACTGGTCGGTGGGGGCCTCCACGGGCTCGCCGACGCGAATGGTGACCGGGATGTGGTTGCGCTTGAAGCTGCGCGGCCGGCCCTTCGTCCAGAGCCGCTGCGTGCCCCACAGCGCCATCGGGATCAGCGGCACCCCGGCCTCCTGCGCCAGGCGCGCGGCACCGGACTTGAAGCTCTTGAGCGTGAACGACTCCGAGATCGTCGCCTCGGGGAACACCCCGACGATCTCACCGGACCGCAGCGACTCCAGCGCGTGCGCGTACGCGTCCTCGCCCTGCTTGCGGTCGACGGGAATGTGCTTCATGCCGCGCATCAGAGGCCCGGAGACCTTGTGCCGGAATACCGATTCCTTGGCCATGAAACGCACCAGCCGCTTCTGCGGGAGCGCGGCGAGGCCACTGAAGATGAAGTCCAGATAACTGATGTGGTTGCTGACCAGAACAGCGCCACCGGTCTTCGGGATGTGCTCCGAACCCTGAGTGTCGATCTTCAGGTCGAGCGCCTTGAAAAACGTGCGAGCGGCGCCGATGACCGGCCGATAGACGAGTTCTGCCATCTGGGGAAGACCCTTTCTTCAGCGCCCGCGGAGGTTCTCCCGGCGGAAGTTACGCAGCCGTAGGTTTTCGGCATTGGGGCGATCGTGCCCCATACGGTGACGTGGTGGCCAGTCCCGGCGGCGCCGGGCCGCGAGATTCTCGTCACGTAGGACGTCCGGGAATGCCCGCGGCGTCGCGGACGCTGACCCCTTGCGTAGAACTCTGACAGGAGGCCGCAGTGGACGGGCAGGCAGGCGCCGAGAGGCTGGACGCGGCACGACTCGGCGCGGAACTGGGGGAGCGGGCCACGCTCGTCCAGTTCTCCACCGCCTTCTGCCAGCCGTGCCGGGCCACCCGCCGCACCCTCGCGGAGGTGGCCGGCATGGTCGACGGGGTCGCCCATGTGGAGATCGACGCGGAGGCGCGTCTCGCGCTCGTACGCGACCTCGGCATCAGCCGGACCCCGACCGTCCTGGTCCTCGACGCCGGGGGCCGGATCGTCCGCCGGGCCGAGGGGCAGCCCCGCACCGTCGACGTCGTCGCCGCCCTCGGCCGGGCGATGTGACGGATCGTGATGCTTCTCCCACCTGATGGGACGGTCTTGACTGCACGGACCGCGCATCGTCAGTCTGACGTTATGCCGTCAGATCCCCTTCTCCATGGCCGTGCGTACATCGATCTCGCCCGCACCGCCGGCGCGTGCTGTCCGGGTGCCTGAACATCCACGACCCCGCACTTCCGACGCGCAGAAGGACATCTCCATGACGGCATCACCCGGGCTCGGCAAGGCGCGCACGGCATCCCCGGACCTCCTGCGCTCCGTGTTCCGCCGGCATGCCGCCGGAGTGGCCGTGATCACCGCCGCCGGCGAGCGGCCGGTCGGCTTCACCGCCACCTCGCTCAACTCCGTGGCCGCCGAGCCGCCCCTCGTCTCCTTCGGCGTCGGCACCTCGTCCTCCAGCTGGCCGGTGCTGGCCGAGGCCGAGCACGTGGGCGTGCACATACTCGGCGAACACCAACGGGAGCTGGCCGCGACCTTCGCCCGGAGCGGCGCCGACCGGTTCGGCCCGTCCACCTTTTGGCGCAGCGGGCCGGAGGGCGTTCCGCTGCTGGACGACGTGCTGGCGTGGCTGGTCTGCCGCGTCGTGGCCCGGATCCCGGCGGCCGACCACCACATCGTGATCGCGCAGGTGGTCGAGGGCGACCCGGCCGGCGGAGGCCGGCCGCTCGTCTATCACCAGGGCCGGTTCACGGCTCTGCGGGACTGACGCGACGCCCGCGGGTTCGCGGGCGGATCGCGTAGGGCAGATCACAGTGCAAAGCGCTTGCTCATTGGGCACACGCTGGATGTACTGGCGAGTAATATGACGGTCGGAGCGTCGGTCGCCCCGACCGGAAAACGCCCCATCAGGCGCCTATGCTGCGTGCAACAAGGCAGCCCGGAAATGACGATGCAGTAGGAGAGCCGGCGTGAGCTTGAGGATCGTTGTCACTGTGAAGTACGTGCCCGACGCGACCGGTGACCGGCATTTCGCCGATGACCTGACGTTGGAC